>NZ_CP007212.1:1592323-1910787 GCF_001411805.1 Burkholderia plantarii
GTGCCGTGGCGACAGCAGCGGTGCGTGGCGCCGCCGGCTGGCCGCCGGCCGGCGAGGCCGACTCCGCGCCGCGCCACATAGTCTGTTCCATCGAGCGCAGCAACTGGCCGAAGGCATTGCCGGTGCCGCTCGCCGAGCTCGGCTGCGGGTCGGCGCCACCGCCGGTTGGACGAAGCGAGGGGTGGATGTCGTTCATGGTGTGTCTCCTTGCAGCGCGAGGCGCAGGTCGAGTTCGCTCATGCGCTGTTCGTCGAGCGTTCTGCGATGGCGGGCGGCCTCGCGCGAGGCGAGGTCCTCGGCGGCTTCGGCCAGGCGATCGCGCTGCCGCAGCGCGTGCCTGGCGGCATCGAGCGCGGCGGCCTGTGTCTCGACGCGGTGCCCGGCGGCGTCACGGCGCGCTCGCGCCGCGGCCAGCGCGGCGGCGCCATTGACGAGCAGCGCGGGCGACAGCGCCTCGGCCGTTGCCGCGGCGCGCCACGCCCGAAGCTGCGCGTCGTGGTCCGCCTCGGCTTGCCGGTGCCGCTCGCGCTCGGCCTCGAGCGCGGCCTGCACGCGGGCCGCGTCGGTCACGGCGCGCTGTCGCTGCAACTGGCGCAGGCCCGCGATCTCGCGGGCGTCGTTCCAGCGGTCGCGATCGCGGCTCATGCGGCGCCCCCAAGCAGGGTGGCCAGCGCGGCGAGCGACTGCGCGCGCGGCGTGGTGGCGGCAGCGTCCTGGCGCAGGAACGCGATCAGCTCGGGCCGCACGCGCAGCGCCTCGTCGAGCGCGGGATTGCTGCCCGGCACGTAGAGGCCGGCCTCGATCAGCGTGCGCGAGCGCTCGTGCAGCGCGAGGCCCGCCAGCGCGCGCGCGGCGAGCGCGCGGTCCGCGTCGCGGGCGACATGCTGCAACACGCGGCTGATGCTGCGCGTCGCGTCGATCGCGGGGAAATGGCCCTGCTCGGCCAGCGCGCGGGTCAGCACGAGATGGCCGTCGAGCAGCGCGCGCAGCGTTTCGGCCATCGGATCGTCGACCTCGTCGGTTTCGGTCAACACCGTCATCAGGGCCGTGATCGCGCCGCCGCCGCGCAGCGCGCCGCAGCGCTCGACGATCCTCGGCAGCGCGGCGAACACGCTCGGCGTGTAGGCGCGCAGCGTCGGCGGTTCGCCGGCGGCGAGCCCGATCTCGCGCAGGGCGAGCGCGTAGCGCGTGACGGAGTCGAGCAGCAGCAGCACGTGGCGCCCCTGCGCGCGGAAATATTCGGCGTGGGCGAGCGCGGCGGCCACGCTGCGCGCGCGCAGGATGGCGGGCTGGTCCGAGGTGGCGATCACCATCAGCGAGCGCGCGCGCGTGTCGTCGCGCAGCGCGCGGTGCCAGAAATCCTCGGCCTCGCGCCCGCGTTCGCCGACCAGGCACAGCACGCAGACGTCGGCCTCGACGTTGCGCGCCAGCGACGTGAGCAGCGTGGTCTTGCCGACCCCGCTGCCGGCGAAGATGCCGATGCGCTGTCCCACGCCGAGCGTGAGCAGCGCGTCGATCGCGCGAATGCCGGTGTCGAGCGCGACATCGGGCGTCACGCGATCGAGCGGTGCCGTGCGCACGCCGGCCAGCGGCCACGCATGCGGCGCGGCGACGGCGGGGCCGCCGTCGAGCGGACGGCCGAGCGCGTCGACGATGCGGCCGAGATAGGCCTCGCCGACCGGCAGCGTCGCGTCCGAGCCGACGGCGCGCACGCTGGTGCCGACGCAGAGCGCGTCGGTCGCCTGATACGGCGCGAGCGTGACGCGGCCCACCTCGGCGCGCGTGACCTCGGCATGGAGCGGGGCGGCCGATGCCTCGCCGAGCACGCAGAGCGAGCCGACCGGCACGCCGGGGCCGTCGGCCTCGATGAAGGTCGGCATGATGCGCGTCACGGTGCCGAGGCGCGCGACCGGATCGACGCGCCGCATCGCCTCGACATAGCGGTGTTCGCGCGAGGCGTCAGGCATGGTTGTCGAGCTCCCGCAGCGACGACGCGAGGCTGGCCAGCTGCTGCGGGACGCCGGCGTCGAGCCTGCCGAGCGTCAGGCCGATCACGCAGGCGCCGGCGGCGAGCCCCGGCTCGGCGACCAGCGCGACGGCGGGGGCCGCGCCGAGCGCGCCGCGCATGGCGTCGAGCCGCGCGGCGTCGGGGAAGTCGGCCGCCGAGACGCGCACCTCGAGCACCGAGCCGTCGGCGATCGACCGAAGCCGGTGGCGCACCGTGCCGGCGACGAGTTCCGCGTAGCGCGCGGGGTCGCCGAGCACGCGTTCGAGCCCGACCAGCGCGAGTTCGGCCGCGAGCCGGTCGAGTTCGGCCAGGCGCGAGGCGAACGCATCGCGTGCGCGCGCGATGCCGCTGGCCAACGCCGCGACGCGCTCGTCGTCCATCCGGACCGCTTCCTGCCGGCCCTGCTCGACGCCCTGGCCGAACGCGGCGCGCGTGTCGTGCTCGCGTTCGGCGAGGTGCCCGGCCAGCCTCGCCTCGAGTTCGGCGATGCGGGCCGTCAACTGCTCGCGCTCCGGCGCGAACGCGTCGGCGCCGGGCGGCAGGGCCGGCGCGCGGGCAGCGGGCGCCGGCCCTGCCGCGCCGCCCGGTGGCGTGGCGATCCGCTCCGGAGCCAGGGCCAGGCGCCGGCTGCTGAGCACCACCTGTTTGGCCTTGAGCAGCGTGCTCATGCGCGCCCACCTCGCAGCGAAACGAGCAGGCGCCGCGCCCACGACCGGGGTGCGGGAGCCGGCGTCTTCGTCGCCGAAGCGGCCGGCGCGGGCCCGTCCCGCAGGTTGTCCGGCAAGGCCTCGACGGCGTCGCGCGCCGCCTTCAGCAGCGCCTCGCGTGCGCGCGGCGCGAGCGGCGCGGCGGCCCGCAGGCGCCATTGCGGATGGACGGCGAGGCAACGTTCGCGCTGCGCCTCGTCGAGGCATCCCGCCAGCCGCGCGAGCAGCGCGTCGGGCCAGTGCCCGGCAAGGCGGCCGATCGGCAGCATCGGCGCGTCGACGGCGTCGCGCACGCCGGGGTCCTGACGCACCTCGGCGGACGCCGGCGCGGGCAGCAGCATCGACTCGAACGTGTCGGGGGCGACCGGGCGCAGCGCGGCCGCGTCGACGAGCAGCGGGCGCAGCTGCGCCCGCTCGCTGGCCGACAGCGCGTGCCAGACCGCCTCGATATCCTCGGCGCCGCGGTTGGCGAGGTCGGCGACCAGCCCGCGCAGGCGTCGGTCGGCGGGCGCGATGGAGTTAGTTTTCATGGTGCTGGCGGGTTTCGGAAAGCAGCGCGCGCAGGCGCGTGACGTACTCGTCGCGCTCCGGCGGCGTCATGGCGCGCATGCCGGCGCGGCGCGGGCCGCGCGCGAGCCGGCGCCACCCCCACGCGGCGCCGGTCAGCAACACGATTGCCAGCACGACGACGGCGGGCACGGTGGCGGGCGCGCCGAGGGCACCCAGCGCGCGCGCGACCTCGCCGGAGGCGCCGCGCGGCGCGGTGGCGGCCGGCCTCTCGCGGGCGGTGTCGACCGCGGGCGGTGGCGCGAGCGAGGCCGGCGGCACGGCCAGCGGCGTGGCCGTCGATGCGGCCGCCTCCGTTCGGGCGACCACCACCACCGTATCGCCGCGCGCCGCGTCGATGCCGACGGCGGTCGCGGCGACCGATTTGAGCTGCGCGAGCGTCTCGGCCGGCAAGGCCTCGTCGAGCACCACGGCCACGCTCAGGTGCTTGAGCGAGCCGGGCGCCGAGACGATCTGCTCGACCCGGTGCTCGGTGCGGCTGCCTTCGCTCGTGGCCTGCACCGGCAGCGGCGGCGGCCCGACCAGCGCGGCGGCGCCGTGCGCGGCCGGGACGGCCGGCAGCGGCGTGCCCGCGTCGGCGCTGCCGGCAAGCGGCCGGCGCAGTTCCGATTCGCTGGTGACGCGCACCTGGTCGAAATCCAGCGTGGCGTCGACGCTGACGGTGGCATGCCGCGCGCCGAGCAGCGGGGCGATCTGCGTGTCGATCTTGCGCTCGTATTCGCGTTCGATCGCGCGCTTGAGCGCGAAGTGCGGATCGTCGATCGGCGCGTCGCGCGAGGTGGCCGGCTCGCCGCGCTGGTCGACCACCGTGACGTCGGCCGCCGACAGCTGCGGCACCGCCGCCGCGACGAGGCGCTGGATGCCATGCACGGTGTCGGGCGTGAGCGTCTGGCCGTGGCGCATGAACAGCGCGACCGACGCCTTCGGGCGATCGTCCGCGCGGCGGAACAGCGACGAATCGGGCAGCGCCAGATGCACGCGCGCCAGCTCGATCTCGTCGAGCGACATGATGGTGCGCGCCAGTTCGCCCTGCAGCGCGCGCTGGTAATTGACCTTCTGCGCGAAGTCGGTCAGGCCGAGGTCGGCGTTGTTGAACAGCTCGAAGCCGACCGTGCCCTGCAGGCGCAGGTCGCCGCTCATCAGCTTGAGCCGCGTGACGGCCGCGTCGGCCTCGGGCACCAGCACCGCGGCCGACGCCTCATCGACGCGGAACGGCACCTTCTGCCGTTCGAGTTCGGCGACGATCGTCGCGCTGTCCTGCGGCTTCAGGTTGCGGAACAGCACCTGGTAGCGCGGGCGCAGCATCAGATACGCCGCGACGCTCAGCGCGGCGACGACCAGCACCACCACGGCGACGCCGGCCAGCTGGCGGCCCGGCGACGCGTCGCCGAACGCGCGGCGAAAACGGGAAAGCGGGGAATCCATGGCTTACAGTTGCATCCGCATCAGTTCCTGATAACCCTCGACGAGCCGCGAGCGCACCTGCAGCGCGAACTGCAGCGACAGGCGCGCCTCCTCCAGCGCGAGCATCACCTGGTGCGGCGGCTCCGAGCCGTCGAGCGCGAAGCGCGCCACGGCGTCGTCGGCGAGCGCCGCGCTGCGGTCGACCTGGGCGGCGCCGCTGACGAGCCAGTCGGCGAAGCCGTGGGTGGGCGTCAGCGCGACGGCCGGCAGCGCCTCGGCCGGCGCCGCGTCCAGCGGCGCGACCGGTTCGATCGGATAGGGGTTCATGAGTGGGCGCCGAGTTCGAGCGCGCGCAGGTACATCGAGCGCGCGGCGTTGAACATCACGGTGTCGGCCTCGTAGCTGCGCAGCGTCTGGACCATCAGCGTCATCTCGCCGGCGTGGTCGATGCCCGGGTACGCCACCATGCCGTTGGCGTCGGCATGCGGATGGGCCGGGTCGTGGACGAGCCGCGGCGGCGTGTCGAGCCGCTCGACGCCGTAGCTCTGCACGCCGGTCAGCTCGAGTGGAGCCGCGGCGCCGCCCGCCTGCAGGTGGTGCTCGAAGCTCGCGCCGATGCGCGGCCCGGAGACGAGCCGCAGCGGGTGATAGGGCTCGCCGTCGGCGGTGCGCGTGGTGCCGGCGTTGGCGAGGTTCTGCGCGATCACGTCCATGCGCTGGCGCTCCACCTCGAGGCCGGAGCGCGCGATGGCGAACAGGCTGTTCTCGTCCATGGTCAGCTTCCCTTGATCGCGAGCTGGCGCAGCTGCAGCGTGCGGTCGAGCATGCCGACCAGCATCGCGTAGCGCGCGGAGGTTTCCGAGGCGGTGGCGATCTCGTCGTCGAGGCGCACCGTGTTGACGTCGATCGGCAGCGGCGCGTCGAGCGACGGCGCCACCGCCTGGATGCGGGCGAGGCGCGACTGCGCGGTATCGCCGGGCTGCGCCTGGGCGGCCTCGCGCAGCGCGGCCTCGAAGTTCACGCGCACCGGCACGTAGCCGACGGAGTTGGCGTTCGCGACGTTCTGCGCGGTCGCGGTCTGTCGCGCGAACAGGCCATCGAGCGCCTTGGCTGCGATCGCGGCGACGAGGTCGGTGGACATGGCTGGGGTTTCCTTATTGAACGATGATGTCGGCATGCAGCGCGCCGGCGGCGCGGATCGCCTCGAGGATCGAGATCACGTCGCGCGTGCTGATCCGGCTGGCCTTGAGCGCCTGCACGAGTTCGCCCACGCTGCCGCGCGGGAACGACGCCGCCACCGTCTGGCCGGGCTCGTCGACGCTCAGTTCGCTGTTGCCCACCACGAGGCTGCGCACGTTGGGGCCGCTGATGCCGATCAGGCCGGGCTGCGAGGCGTTGTATTGCGTATCGACGCTGACCTTGATGTCGCCGTGCGAGATCGTGATCGGCTCGATGTGCGTGTCGCCGCCCGCCACCACGGTGCCGGAGCGTTCGTTGATCACGACCCGCGAGCGCTGGTCGGGCGTCACCGCCAGCGTCTCGATGCGGGCCACGTAGCCGTTCAGGCCGCCGTCGTCGAGCGGCGCGCGGATCCGCACGGTGCTCGCGTCCACCGAGCGCGCGGTGCCGTCGCCGAGCGCGCGGTTGATCTGCGCGGCGATCCGCTCGGCGGTGGTCGCGTCGGCGTCCTTCAGCACGAAGCTGAGGTAGCCGTCGCGATTGACGAGCTTCGCGGTGACCGGCACCTCCACCGTCGCGCCCTCGGGCACGGTGCCCGCGGTCGGGTGATTCTTCATGCGCAGGTTGCCGTTCGCGTCGTAGCGATAGCCGCCCACCGAGACCGGGCCCTGCGCGAGCGCGTAGACGCGGCGGTCCGGCCCGTGCAGCGGCGTCATGATCAGCGTGCCGCCGGACAGGCTGCGCGCGTCGCCCATCGAGGTCACGTTGATGTCGAACTTGTCGCCGACGTTCGCGGTGGGCGGCAGCGAGGCCGTGATCATCACCATCGCGGCGTTGCGGCTCTGCAGTTCGTCCTGCGTCAGGTTCAGGTCGAACTGCGAGAGCAGGTTGGTCATGGCCTGGCGCGTGGCCTGGTTGCGCGGCGTGTCGCCCGAGCCGGACAGGCCGGTGACGATGCCGTAGCCCACCAGCATGTTGTCGCGCCAGCCGAGGAAGCGGCCGAGGTCCTTGAGGCGCACGTCGGTCTGCGCGGCCCGGGCCGCCTGCATGGCGAACAGGGCCGGCAGCACGAGGCAGGCCAGCAGCGCGAGGCGGCGCAGGAGCGGTGTCGTCTTCACCATAGCCCGAGCCATCCGAAGAAGCGCGGGATCAGGCCGGGGCGCGCGCGGTCGGTGATGAAGCCCTCGCCGTCGTAGTCGATCCGCGCGTCGGCGATCCGCGTCGACAGCACTGTGTTGTTGGCGGCGATGTCGACCGGGCGCACGCGGCCCTCGATGCGGATGTGGGTCTTCTCGCCGTTCACGTCGATGTCCTGCGCGCCGGCCACCAGCAGGTCGCCGCCCGGCGTGACGCCGGTCACGTTGGCGCTCAGCTGCGCGAGCAGCCGGCCGGTGCGCTGGATCTGTCCTTTGCCGCCGTAGTTGTCGCCGAGTCCGACCTGGGCGGAGTTCTGTCCCGCGTACTGGGTCGCGACGCTGCCCTGCACGCCGAACCCGGTCTTGGTCGAGGTGTCCGCCGTGTTGCTGGCCGTCGAGCTTTCGTAGACGAGGATCGTGACGATGTCGCCAGGTTTGGCGGCGCGTCGGTCCGAGGTCAGCGGCTGGTAGCCGTCGCCCTGGTAGAGGTCGGCGGCCCGTGCCGCGCCGCTCGCGAGGCAGGCGGCGGCGAGCGTGGCCGCCAGTGCATGACGAAGTGGGTCGCGCATGATCAGGAGCCCCGGTCTTCGGCGGGCGCGCGCCAAAGCTGCACGGCGGCGTCGCCGGTCAGCACGGCCGCGGCGCGGCGCGCGCCGGCGTCGGTCAGCGCGGTGCCCGTGCGCGTCACCGTGACGGCGCCCACGCGCACCGTGTCGGACACGCGCTCGCCGCCATGCACGACGGCCAGCAGCGGTCCGGCGGGCGGGCGCACCACCTCGCCCGCGGGCAGCGCGCGCGTGGCGCGCGCCACGCGTTGCGCCGCGTCGTAGCGCCAGGCGGTGCGCACGCCGGCGGGCGGGCAGGGCGTGCGGCCCAGCTGGTCCGCCGACGGGCTCGCGGCGGCGGGCAGGTCGACCCGCAGCGTCACGCAGATGCCGCTCGCCTGCGCGGCCGTCGCGGCGGGCGGGCGGCGCACGATCTCGATCGCGCGCGCGGTGGTGCCGGCGAGCCACGGCGCGAGCATCGGCATGGCGTGGCGCGCCGCGTCGGCGAGCCGGCGTGCGTCGACATGGACGGCCTTGGCGGTGGGCGCGAGCGACACCACCACGAGCGCGGCGGCGCGCTCGCGGATGGCCGGCGGCAGCGGCGCCAGGTCGGCCAGCTCGGCGAGCGTGACGCCGGTGCCGTCGACGGCCACGGCGGCATGAAAGCGGATCGCGGCGGCGGGTGCCGACTCGGGCGCCGACGCCGACGCGGATGCCGCGAAGGCGCATGCGCTGCCCGCGCTCACGGCGAGCGCGCCCATGGCCAGGCCGAGGCCGGCCCCGAACCGCCGCCGCGCCGCGCGGGCGCGCCCGGACGCGCGTGATGGCAAGTGGCGCGTCATCGCTTCAGCCCGTTGGCGATCGACATCAGTTCGTCGCCCACCTGCACGAGCCGCGCGTTGGCCGCGTAGGTGCGCTGGTAGAGCATCAGGCCGACCAGCTCGTCCGACAGCGACACGTTCGACGCTTCGCTGAAGCCTTGCGCGAGCGTGCCGGCGTTGTCCTCGCCCGGGCGCGCGCGCGTGAGCGTCGAGCCGTCGTCGCGGGTCCGATAGACGCCGCCGCCGACCGATTCGAGCGTGCTCACGTCGGACGGCAGCATCACTTCCAGCTCGCCGATGCCGAGCGGGTCGGTCTGGCCCGGCACGGTGGCCTGGACCTGGCCGGTCGGCGTGATGGTGAGGGCGCTGGCGTCGCGAGGCACCGAGATCATCGCCTTCAGGCGCTGGCCGTCGGGTGCCGCGAGGTAGCCGTCGGTGCCGACGTGCAGCGTGCCGCCGCGCCAGAGCAGCGTCTGGCCGGAGTCGGACGCGAGCTCGAGGAAGCCGTCGCCGCGAATCGCGAGATCGAGGGCATTGCCGGTCGATTTCAGCTCGCCCGGCGCGAACACGTGCAGCGACGGATCGGCGGCCACGCCGGCGGCCACCGTGCTGGTGGCGTTCGCGTAGTTGCGCGAGAGCGGCGCGGGCTCGGTGGTCAGCAGCTCCGAGAAGCCCACCGTGCCGCGCTTGAAGGCGGGCGTGTTGAGGTTGGCGATGTTGTTCGCGGTCACGTCGATCGCGGTCTGTTGCGCGTCCAGGCCGGTCGCGCCGATGTAGAAAACGTTGTTCACGACATGTCTCCGAGGCGTTGCAGGGCCGTTCCCATCATGTCGTCGTAGGCATGCACGAGCTTCTGCCCCGATTCGATGCGGCGCATGGCGGCCATCATGCGGACCATTTCGTCGCCGTTCGCGACGTTCGATGCTTCCAGGTAGCCTTGCAGCACGCGCGGGTCCTGGCGCTCCACGGGCTGCGCGCCGTCGGCGCGGTAAAGCCCTTCGCCCGCGCGCACGAGCTTCGCCGGATTGGCGAACGCGGTCGCGCCGATCACGGCCACCGGCTGGCCGTCGTCGAGCACCGTGCCGTCGGCCTGCACGTGCCAGTTGGTCGAGCGCACCACCACGTCGCCGCCGCCGCTGCCCTGCAGCTTCCAGCCTTCGCGCGTGACGAGCCGGCCCTCGGCGTCGAGCCGGAACGAGCCGCCGCGCAGATAGGCGATGCCGTCCGGCGTGGCCACCGTGAAGAAGCCGTCGCTCGCGAGCGCGAGATCGAGCGGGTTGCCGGTGTGGATCATGCGGCCCGGCGTGAAGTCGGTGGCGACGCCGGGGGCCTTGGCATCGGCGCGCGGCGCGGCCTGCCGCGTCTCGGCCGCGGCCTGCGAGACCGCGTCGCCGAACGTGATCAGCCGCTTGTAGCCCGGCGTGGCGAGGTTGGCGATGTTCTGCGCGGCGGTTTCGACCTGGCGCGTCTCGGACGCGAGCAGGGCGACGGCGGTGGTCATCAGGTTGTCCATGGGTGGGCTCGAAGGATGTCAGGCCGGTTGCGCGGCAGGGACGGGACGTTCGACGCCGACCGTCCCGAACGAACGCAGGTTAATCGCATGCGGGATTTCGTTCATCGACAGCACCGCGAGGCGCGGCGCGATGCGGCGCGAGAAGATCTTCAGGTGGCGGCGCAGCTCGGGGCGGCACAGCAGCGTGGGCGCGAGGTTCTGGCGCAGCATCGCGTCCACCTGCTCGGCGAGCCGCGCGAGGAACGATTCGGCCAGGCGCGGATCGAGCACGAACGCGCCGTTGCCGTCCGCGCCCTGCAGGTTGTGCGCGATGATGTTCTCGAGCGACGGCTCGAGCGTGAGCACGGCCAGCACGTCCTTGTCGCCGAGCAGCCGCTGGCAGATGCCGTGGCCGAGCTTCTGGCGCACGCGCTCGCCGAGCTGGGCCGGGTCCTTCTCGTGGCGGCCGGCGTCCGCGAGCACCTCGACGATCTGGTCGATGTTGCGGATCGGCACCTGCTCGGCCAGCAGCGTCTGCAGCACGGCCTGTATGTCGCCGATCGACAGCACGGCCGGCACCAGTTCCTCGACGAGGCCGGGCGAGCGCGCGCGCACGCCCTCGAGCAGCGCGACCACGTCGGCGCGCGAGAGCAGCGTCGACACGTTGGCGCGCACGATCTCGGTGACGTGCGTGACGAGCACCGTCATCGGGTCCACCGCCGTGTAGCCGAGCGTGCCGGCGCGCGCGACCTGCTCGGCGTCGATCCAGACCGCGGGCAGCCCGAAGGCCGGGTCGCGCGTGGCGATGCCGGGCATGCCCTCGGCGCGGCCGGTCGGGTGGATCGCCAGCGTGCGGTCCGGATGCAGCGCCGCCTGCCCGAAGCGGTTGCCGAACAGCGAGACGCGGTAGTCGTTCGAGCCGAGCTGCGCGGCGTCGCGAAACACCACGGGCGGAATCGTGACGCCCATCTCCTCGGCATATTGCTTGCGGAACGCGGCCACGCGCTCGGCCAGCACGCCCTGCAGCGGAATCCAGGCGCGCGCCAGCTCGGCGCCGAACCCGACCTCGACGGGCGCCACCGGCGCCACCTGTGCGTCCGCCGTGCCCGGCGGCGCGGGCGCGAGCGGCTGGCCGTCGGCCGTGCCGGCTTCGGTCGCGGCCGGCGAGCGCGCCAGCCACCAGCCGATCACGGCCAGCGGCGCGAGGATCAGGATCGGCCACTTCGGCATGCCCGGCAGGACCAGCAGGGCGACCAGCGCACAGCTCACGACGATGCGGATCTTCGGGAACTGCGCGAGCTGGCGGAAAATTTCCTGGCCGAGCTGGCCGTCCGACGACGAGCGCGTGACGATGATCCCGGTGGCCACCGAGATCACGAGCGCCGGCACCTGCGTGACGATGCCGTCGCCGATCGTCAGCAGCGTGAACTTCTGCAGCGCCTGGCCGAGCGGCATGCCCATCTGCGCGACGCCCACCGCCCAGCCGCCGAGGATGTCGATCAGCATGATGATGATGCCGGCGATCGCATCGCCCTTGACGAACTTGCTCGCGCCGTCCATCGAGCCGTAGAAGCCGGCCTCCTTCTCGAGCGCCTTGCGGCGCGCGCGCGCCTCGTCCTGGTCGATCAGGCCCATGTTCAGGTCGGCGTCGATGCTCATCTGCTGACCGGGCATGGCGTCGAGCACGAAACGGGCCGCCACCTCGGACACGCGCTGCGCGCCGTTGGTCACCACCACGTACTGCACCACGATCAGGATGAAGAAGATGATCAGGCCGATCACGAAGTTGCCCTGCACCACGAATTCGCCGATCGCGCCGATCACCTGGCCGGCCTCGGCGCCCGACAGGATCAGCCGGGTCGCGGCGATGTTCAGCGACAGCCGGAACAGCGTCGCGATCAGCAGCAGCGAGGGGAAGGTGGAGAAGTCCACCGGCCGCGCCACGTAGATGGTCAGCAGCAGGATCGTGAACGCGAACGCGAAGTTGGTGATGATCAGCAGATCGAGCGCGGCCGACGGGATCGGCGCGAACAGGATCAGCAGGATCGCCATGACCGCGAGCACCAGCGCGAGGTCGCGCTGGTGGCGAAGGCGCGAGGCGAGGCTGTTCATGCCGCCGCCCGCTGCGTGCGCGCGCGCAGGCGCAGGTAGATGGCCGCCGCGTCGCGATAGACGTCGGCGGGGATTTCCTGGTCGACGCGCGTTTCGCGAAAGATCCGGCGCGCCATCGCGGGCGATTCGACCACGGGGATGCCGTACACGAACGCGACCTTCCTGAGCCGCTGCGCGAAGTCGCCGGTGCCCTTGGCGATCACCATCGGCGCCGCCATGCGGGCCGGCAGGTATTTCAGCCCGACCGCGTAGTGGGTCGGGTTGGTGATCAGCACGTCGGCCTCGCGCACGCGGCGCAGGCCGCGCGCCTGCTGGAACAGCTCGCGCCGGATCTTGCGGCGCTGGCTCTTGATGCGCGGGTCGCCGTCGCGCTGCTTGTGTTCCTGCCGGATCTCGTGGCGGCTCATGCGCATCTTGCCGGCGAACAGGCGCCGCACGACCACCAGGTCGATCGCGGCGAACACGGCCGCCGCGATCAGCAGCTTGCCCATCAGCGCGAGGCTGGCGCCCTGCAGCAGCCCGGCGAGGCGGTGCGGGGTCGTCGGCGTGTGGGAACTGCTGACGACGACGGGCGCGATGCAGGCCGCCATGATGGTGCCGTAGACGGCCGCCTTGACGAGCGTGCGGCCGGTCTCGAGCAGCGTCTGCCACGAGAACAGGCGCTGGAAGCCCTGCACCGGATTGAGGCGCGACAGCTCGAAGCGCAGCGCGCCCGGCGCGAACAGGAAACGCGTCTGCACGACCGCGGGCAGGATCGCGGCGGCCATCGTAAGCAGCGTCACGGGGGCGAGCAGGTGCATCAGGTCGAGCAGCACGGCGGCGAACCAGGCCGACATCGCCGCGGGCGAGCGCGCGACGTCGCCGATGCCGGCAAGCGCGTGCGCGCTGGTGGCCGCGACGTGCCGCGCGAGCCGGCCGCCGTCGATCCACAGATACGCGGCGCAGGTCGCGAAGCTCGCGAACATGCCGAGTTCCTGGCTCTTCGCCACCATGCCTTTCCTGCGTGCCTGCTCCAGCCGGTACGCGGTGGCCGCCTCGGAGCGGTTCTGATCCTGTTCAGCCATGACTGCGGAAGGCCTGCGGCACGAAATCGAGGGCGAGCCGCGTGAGGCGCAGCACCACCGGCGCGAGCGTGCCGGCCGACATCGCCATCGCCGCGAGCGTGACGAGGGTCTTGACCTGGAAGCCGAGCACGAGCGCGTTCATTTGCGGCAGCACGCGCGCGAGGAACGCGATCGCGAGGTCGGTCAGGAGCAGCGTCAGCATCACGGCGCCGGTCGCGCCGAGCGCGACGCTCGTCAGCGTGCCGAAATACGAGGCGAACACGGCCGGATCGGCGACCACCGACACGGCGCCGGGCGGGAACGCCTGGGTGAGCGCGACGAGCAGGCCGAGCAGGTCGCGGTGGCCGTTCTCGGCGAAGAAGATCACGCCGGCCGTCATCGTCAGGATCGTGCCGAACATCGGCGCCTGGCTGCGCGAGCCCGGGTCGATGATCATCGCGATGCCGTAGCCGGCCTGCACGTCGAGCACGCGTCCGGCGAACGACAGCGCGGCGAACGCGGCCTGGAACGCGAAGGCGATGGCGAGGCCCAGCAGGCATTCCCAGGCCGCGGCCGACACCACGTCGATGCCGGCCACGGTTTCGTAGCGGATCGTGGAGGCGAGACAGGCCGACAGCGTGAGCGTCATGGCCGCCTTGACCCGCATCGGGATCTGCATTTGCGAGAACGGCGGCGCGAGCGCGAATACCGGACCGGTGCGCAACGACAGCAATAGCGCCGCCGTGGACCATCCGACAAACGGATTGGTCATGATCAGCCCAGCGTCGGGATGAGATTGAACAGGGATTGGGTGAAACCGGTCAGCCGCGCGAGCATCCACGAGCCGAGCACGGCGATGACGAGGCCGACCACGACCAGTTTCGGCACATACGAGAGGCTCATTTCCTGCAATTGCGTGACCACCTGGAACACGCTGATGGCGAGACCGGTCACGAGCGCGGCGGCGAGCAGGGGGCCGGCGACCAGCAGGCCCGTCCACAGAAGCTGGGCCATCAGGTTCAACGCGCTGTCGCTCGACATACCACCATCCCCGGGATATTACAAAAGGTTACATTTTTGCGTATTTTGATGGTGGGTGACAGGCGATGTCAAGCAACGCGTAAGTAAGATTTTCTAATATTTCGCATTGGTCCGTGCCGGCAGTAATTTTTACCTTGCGATGACCAGCCGAGCGAGGCGCGTCGGGCGAATGGCGAATAATCGGCCCGATGACCAATAAGATTGATTGACGGGCGATGGCGGTCACCGGAAAGTCTGAATCCGCAGTCTCCCGACGATGGCGATTTTTCATTTCCAGGCAATGAAGGAATCGATGCTTCGTGCGGGAAAAATCGTGATTTTGTCCGCTGGCTCGATGAATGGATAAGGATTCCGAATGTTTTTCATGTTCGTGAAAAATCCGATTCGGGATTCCGGGTGTAAGAAATTAATCCTGAATCGGGTAAGTGGGCCGATGTCGTTCGGCCCGTGTGTCTTGCCGCTTTGACCGGAGCCGTCCCGCCATCGCAGGCGCCCGTCGCATGCATTCGAACCTCGCCGCGCGGATGCCCGGCAGCGGCGTGCGCCGGGCCCGAGGCGAGGGCGCCGGATCCGGGCCGCATGCGCCGGTGCGCATTCACGAAGCCGTTTCCTGCCTTAAGAAACCCGTAAACCTGTCGATATGCTTAGGGTCACCCCCAATCCGATATCGCCAGTGACCGAGGATTCTTCGTTGGAAAGGCGCATGCACGCGCTGCTCGACACGGTTCGCCACAACGAGCGCGTGCTGCAGCGGTTTCAGCAGATCGAACTGCGGCTCGTGAGCGCCACCGATTTCGCGGCGTTTCACGACACGCTGGTCGAGGCGCTCGCGCAGGCGTTCGACCTGCCGTTCGTGACCTTGTGGCTCAACGAGGACATCTCGCTGATTCGCGAGATGCTCGATTCCGTGTCGCGCTCGAAGCCGGGCGCGCGCGTGGCGCTGCGCGGCCGGCTCGACCCGCTGGTCGGAGCGATGCCCGGCGAGCCGGGCCAGGCCTGGCTCGGTTCCGGTGACGATCTCGGCGCGACGGCCCGCGCGATGTTCTACGGCGACTCGGAAATGCCCGCCAGCGTCGCGGTGCTGCCGCTGCACCAGGAGCACGGCATCAACGGCTATCTATGCCTCGGCAGCCGCGACGCCGGGCGTTTCACCGGCGGCAAGGCCACCGATCTGCTGGAGCGCTTCGCGGCCTTCGTCGGCGCCGGCGTGGTCAACGTCGCGCATCGCGAGCAGGTGGCCCGCTACGGCATGACCGACATGCTCACGAACCTGCCGAACCGCCGCTACTTCGACAGCCGCATCCACGACGAGATGCAGCGCTCGGCCAGAGCCAAGTCGCCGGTCGCCTGCCTGTTCATCGACGTCGATCACTTCAAGCGCGTCAACGACACCTACGGGCATGCCGTGGGCGACCGCGTGCTCGCCGCGATCGGCGCCTGCGTCCGCAAGACGGTGCGCCACGGCGATACGGTCGCGCGCTACGGCGGCGAGGAATTCGTCGTGCTGGTGCGCGGCGACGCGGTCCACGCCTGCACCGTCGCCGAGCGCGTGCGCGCGGCGGTGGCGGCGCTGGTGGCCGTCGAGGTGGAGGGCGATCCGGTCAGCCTGACGGTGTCGATCGGCGTGGCCGTCGGCAACGTCGAGGAGATCGCCGACGGCGAGGCCGGCGCCGCCAGGCGGCTCGTGGAGCGCGCCGACCGCGCGCTCTACGTGGCCAAGCACGGCGGCCGCAATTGCGTGGCGCTGCACCGCCCGTCGTCCGAGCCCGCCCCCGCGCCCGCCCCGGGCGCGCCGGCACTACCCGCGCCCTGACCGCGACCGCGACCGCGCCGCCGCGTCCCGCGCCGAGGAACCGGACCCCGCCTCGGGTTGCCCATCTGGTTGCGCATGCAACCGGATCGCCGCGGCAACGCATGCTTTCGGCGATCACCATCCATCGCGAATCCGGGAAGGCGGGAAGTGCCGTCGGCCACCGCCGCCATCCCACGCGTGGCTTGCCGCCAGGCCGGTCGGTCCGGCTCTTCCGGATCTCGCCGCGGCTTGCGGTACGATGGCGGCGGGAGCCGCCGACGCTGGGTGTCGGCGGCCTTTCGATATCGTGTCCGGCCGAACGCGCCGGGACACCGCGCGGCGTGATACGCGCGGGTCGAATTCGTGGAGAAATGGATCGTGCAGAATCTGATTGACGGCTTTATCCGGTTTCAGAACGAGGTATATCCCACCCGTTCGGAGCTGTTTCGCAAGCTCGCCAACAGCCAGGACCCGAAGGTCCTCTTCATCACCTGCTCGGACAGCCGGGTGGTGCCCGAACTGCTGATGCAGGGGCAGCCCGGCGATCTGTTCGTGATCCGCAACGCGGGCAATATCGTCCCGTCATACGGCCCCGAGCCGGGCGGCGTGTCGGCGACGGTCGAATATGCGGTGGCCGTGCTCGGCGTGCGTGACATCGTGATCTGCGGCCACTCGGACTGCGGCGCGATGAAGGCGATCTCGACCTGCATGTGCCTCGATCACCTGCCGGCCGTCGGCAGCTGGCTCCGCCACGCCGACGCGGCGCGCGCGGTCAACGAATCGCGCGAATACGATTCGCCCGAGCGCCGGCTCGATTCGCTGGTGCGCGACAACATCGTCGCCCAGCTGGCCAACATCCGCACGCATCCGGGCGTCGCGCTGGGGCTCGCGCAAAAGCGCCTCAATCTCCACGGCTGGGTCTACGACATCCAGGCCGGCGCGATCGACGCGCTCGACGGCGAAACGGGCGAGTTCCTCCCGCTGTCCGAGCACCGTTCCGTCTGCGCGCTGCGCACGCACACCTGATCCGGCAGCGCGCCGCCGGTTCGGTCGGCGACGAGCGAGGGCGGCCGTCCCGACGCCCCGACGGCGAAGCCGGCTAAAGCGGCCGAAGCGGCCGAAGCGGCCGGTGCGCCTGCGCCGTCGCCGCGCAGCATGCCGCTTCGCGGCTCGCGGCGGCGGCGATCCGCGCGCTGGCCAGCTCGGAGAACACGAGCGCGACGCCCACCACGGCGCTCGCGAGGTAGCCGAGATGATGGCTGCCCACCACCGGGATCGCCGCCGCGCCGATCACGCCGGCGATCGACACGCCCACGTAGGTGGCCGAGGTACTGAGCCCGACCAGCACGGCCGCCATCGGCGGGTTCAGGCTGACCAGCCGGAACTGCTGCGGCACCAGCACGCCCCACGCGCAGGCGCCCCACACCGTGACGGCGAGCGCGGCGCTCCAGAGGTGCCGGCCCGACCACGGCATCGTGACGATCACGCCCGCCACGGCGACCAGCATCACGACCACCACCTTGCGCGAGCCGATCCGGTCGAGCACGCGTCCCGTCATCAGGTTCGAGAACGTGCCGGCCAGCCCCCAGAGCACCAGCAGCATGCCGAGCACGACGGCGCTGCCGCCGACGGCGCGGTCGAACACCACGGAGAAGTCGTCGTAGATGACGAAGGTGCCGATCTGCGCGAGCACGGTGGTGGCGAGCGTCAGGACCACGCGCGCGTCGGTGAGCGGCGCGAGGCGCTTCGCCAGCGAGATCGCGGGCGGCAGCAGCACCTCGGGCAGCAGCGCCTGGATGCCGGCGAAGCCGGCCGCGCCGAGCAGCGCGACGAACGCCATGGTCCAGCGCCAGTCGGCGATGCCGCCGATCACGGCGCCGAGCGGCGTGCCGAGCGCGGTGGCGGTGGTCAGCCCGGCGACGATGATCGACAGGGCGAAGCCGCGCCGCTGCGGCGCGACCAGCAGCGTGCCGGTGCCGCTCGCGGTGGGCGAGAACATCGCGGCGCCGAGGCCGGCCAGCGCACGCATGGCCAGCGCGATGCCAAGGTTCGGGGCCAGCATCGTGCCGAGATTGGCGACCACGAACAGGCCCATGCCGCCGAGCAGCAGGCGCTTGCGCGCCACGCCGGCGGCGAGCGCGGCGATGGTGGGCGCGAGCAGCGCGAAGGTCAGCGCATAGACGATGATCAACTGGCCGGCGGCGCCGATGCTGACGTGGAACGACCGGGCGATCTGAGGCAGGATGCCCCCGAACACGAAGCTGTCGGTGCCGAGCGCGAACATGCCGAGCGCCAGGGTGAGAAGACGACGATCCATGAGACTCCCCCTTCTTGAGACGTGGGTTCAAAATAGTTTCGTGACGCAACTTCAGGTGGCGCGCCGGCGTGGAGAAACGCATCGGGACGAATGACACCTGTTTGGAATTCGAGGAAGTGGAGAGCGGAATCGGACGGGTTCGACGTCGACTGGCGGAAATGGCCGGCGGAATCGATCGCCCGGCCGTGTCGCGCCGCGGCTGGTCGGATGAAATCGTGGCGTCGAAGCCCGGCCGGAAAGCCCCGGCGATGGCGGGGTCCGCCATCCGCGTCAGGGCCGCTCGCGCTGCGTCGCGCCCATGTCCGCGCCCGCGTCGACAGGCGAATGGCATGACACGGACGAGCCGCGCAAAACCGGTAACGTTCTCCAATTCATACGATGGTGACGCCCCTGGCCCGTCGCTACAGTGACGCCATTCGGCCCCGCGTGTCGCGGGGCCGTCGCACGTTACGTATCGATCGCATGACGAATCCCATCCTTCCGGCCGGCGACGCACTGCGTGTCGCGATCGCATCCCGCATCGCCGGGCACCTGAACGTCGACGCCGGGCGGCTGCAAGCCGGCGTGCCGTTCGCCGAGGTGATCCCCGATTTCGATTCCCTGATCCTGCTCGAGATCGTGCTGATGCTCGAAGGCGAGTTCGGTCTGAGGCTCGACGAGGTGCCGACCGGCCAGGCCGACAGCGCCGCGTCGTCGCCGGCCAATCTCGAGGCACTGGCCGCGCAGATCGAGGCGGCCGCCCGCCGCCTGAAATACGCGCCCGCGGAGCCGCTCTGATGCGCGCGCCGCGCGCCGTGGTGATCACGGGCATGGGGGCGGTGTCGCCGCTCGGCGCGACCCCGGTTTCGATGTTCGCCGCGCTCTGCGACGGGCGCAGCGGCATCACGCGGCATCCCGATCCGGCGATCACGCGCTGCGTCGGCGTGGCCGACATCGATCCCACCGTCTATTTCTCGCGACGCATGCTCGATTGCTGCGACCGCGCCACGCTGCTCGCGGTGATCGCCGCGCAGCAGGCCGGCAACGCGGCCGCGCTGCACGACGAAGCGCTGCGCGAGCGGTGCGGCGTGTTCATCGGCACCGGTATCGGCGGCGTCGGCTCGCTCGTGGAGGGCGTGCTGTCGTTCCACGGCCTGATCCGCAAGGGGCCGAAGCTGATCATTCCGGCGGCGATGCCGAACGCGATCGCCGCGCATGTCGCGATGCAGCTCAAGACGCGCGCCGAGGCGCAGACCTACGCGACCGCCTGTACCGCCGGCGCGGTGGCACTCGGCGAGGCGTTCCGGCGCGTGCGCGACGGCTATCTCGACATCGCGCTGTGCGGCGCGAGCGAAGCGATGCTGACGCCGGAACTGATCGGCGCGTGGCAGCAGGCGCGCGTGCTCTGCGACGAGCCGCCCGAGGCGCCGCATACCGGCTGCCGGCCGTTCAGCGCGGCGCGCACCGGGATGGCGGTCGGCGAGGGCGCGGCGATCTTCTGCATCGAGCATCTCGATCACGCGCTGGCGCGTGGCGCGGTGCCGCTCGCCGAACTGGTCGGCTACGGCACCAGCAACGACAGCACGCATCTCGCGAAGCCCGACGCCTCGGGCCAGGCGCTCGCGATCGAGCGCGCGCTGGTGGATGCCGGCATCGGGCCGGATGCGATCGGCTACGTGAACGCGCACGCCACCGGCACGCGCAGCGGCGACGCGGCCGAAACGCAGGCACTGAAGCTCGCACTCGGCAGCCATGCGGCGCGGATTCCCGTCAGCAGCACGAAGGGCGCGACCGGCCATCTGATCGGCGCGGCCGGCGCGCTCGAATTCGCGATCTGCGTGCAGGCGCTGCAGCAGCAGCGCGTGCCGCCGACGCTGTACTTCGACGCGCTCGATCCGCACTGCGACCTTGATCACGTACCCGATCGCGCGCGCCCCGTTGACGGACTCGACTACGTGCTCAGCAATTCGTTCGGCATGGGCGGCAATAACGCGAGTCTGATCCTGCGCAGGATTATTCCGTAGTCCTCTTGTTTTTGTCGTTCGTCAATAATCCAGATTGTTTACGAGACGGCAACGGTCGCCAGCGTTAGAGTCGATGCTCGGCACGGCACGTCGCCATTTCGCGAACCGTTTGCGTGCCGTGGCCGGACGCCCGCCGCCGCGGCGAGCATCCCCCGGCCCGCACCGCGCTCCCCATTTACGCTCGCGGCGTGGGTTCATCCCGGCCGGCCCCGCAGCGGCCGGTCTTCCGACTCCACCGACGCTTCCCGATCCGGGCCGCCGATCGCGCCCGCTCCTTCCCGATGCAACAGATCCTGAACCTGACCGAAAAGGCGCTCCATGAAGCGTTTGGGCGCGTGAACGCGACGCTCGTGCGCGGCACGCGCCATGTCTGGCTGACTGTTGCCGGCGCGGGCGCCGCGCTGCTGCTGATGGTGATCGCGGGCTGCACGATCGCGCTGTCGCTGCGGATCGACGACGAGATGTTCCGGCTGGCCCGGATCGCGCGGCGCGTCGAGACGTTCAGCGTGCGCGAGGCGGAAAACAACCGGCGCGCCGCCACGGCGCTGCTCGCCCGGCTCGCACTCGGCCCTGATCCGGTCGACGACCGGACCGTCGATCGCGCGCTGGCCCCTGGCGCCCGCTGCGTCACGCTTTCTCCCTATGGCGGCGGGGTGCCGCTCTGCATCGTGTTTCCGGCTGCGTCGCGAGCCGCCTATGGGCCCGCGTGGCGGCAGATCGCCGGCGCCGCCGCCAACGTCGCCGCGTTCTCGGCGGCGGTGTCGGCGGCCGAGCACCGGGACCGGCAGGTCTGGGTGGTCGGGCTGGCGCCGCCGTTCGTCGCGATGTCGGCACCGCCGCCGGGCGGCGTGGCCGACAGCGTGCTGCTGCGCGAGGTCAGGGACGCGGCCGCGCGGGCCGGCGGCGCCGGGCTGGTGCGCCACGGCCCGCTCTGGCTCGGGCCGTTCACGGAGGCGGGCGGCGGCTCGTCGATCGCCGTCGCGTCGGCCATCGACACGCGCTTCGGCCGGCTCTACGTGATCGCGCAGCTGCCGGGCGCGGCGCTGGAGGGCCGTCTGCACGACGCGAGCATCGATGTCGGCGCGCACGACGTCGCGCTGGTGTCGCCGGGCGGGCGCGTGGTGGCGGCGACGTCGCCGCAGATGCGCGCCGCGCCCGCGATCCCGCTCCCGCTCTGCGAGCAGCCCGACGATCCCGGCTGGTGCTGGACCTCGGACGGTCTCGCGATCGTGCGCCCGGCCAATCCGCAGATCGGTTTCCTGGTCCACCGGCTCGACTATGCCGAGCTGTTCGGCGCGCTGCGCTGGCCGCTCGGCGGCGGGCTGGCCGGTGCGGTAGCGATCGCGATCAGTGCGGCCATCGCGTCGCGCCGCCGCCGGCGCGGCCGCGAGGAATCGCGCCGGATCCTCGAACGCGAGGCCGCCTATCACCTGCTCGCCGCCGTGACGCCGGCCGCGCTGTTCATTTCACGGCGCCGCGACGCCGTGGTGCTGATCGCGAACACGCTGGCCGGCTCGATGCTCGGCATCGTCGACGGCGAACCGCTGCCGACCCCGCTCGGCGAGAGGCTGTCGAGCCCGCAGATGTCGGAGCGCGATCGCGCCGCGGGCGAGGCGGCGCGCATCTTCCATTTCGAATATCGCGACCGGATCGCGCCGCGCGACCGCTACCTGCGCGTCACGTTCGCGCCCGTGCGCTATCACGGCGATGACGTGCTGGTTTGCGTGGTGGTCGACGTCACGCGCCAGAAGCAGGTCGAGCGCGCGCTCGGCGATGCGCGGCGGCGCGCCGAGGCGCTGGTGCGGATGCGCACCGGCTTCATCGCCGCGATCAGCCACGAGATCCGCACGCCGCTCTCGGCCCTGATCGGCCACCTCGAACTGATGGCCGACGAGCCGATGCCGGACCCGGTGGCCGCGCGGCTCAAGACGATCGAGCAGGTATCGCGCTCGCTGCTCGCTACCGCGAATGACATGCTCGACATGTCGCGCCTGAGTATCGGCAAGCTGCGCATGGTGCCGGAGGATTTCTCGCCGCTCGCGCTGTTCGACGAGGCCGCGCAATTGTTCGGGCCGCTCGCGGTGCGCAACGGGCTGCGCTTCACGGCGTGGCTCTCGCCCTCGCTGCGCGGCAGCCTGCATGGCGACCCGGCGCGCATCGGCCAGATCGTCACGAACCTGCTGTCGAACGCGTTGAAGTTCACGCGGCGCGGCGCGATCGTGCTGCGCGCGCAGCGCATCGACGATGCGGACGGCACCGCGCGGCTCGTCGGCGAGGTGCGCGACACGGGGCCGGGGATCGCCGTGTCCGAGCAGAAGCGGATTTTCGCGCCGTTCGAGCAGGGCGGCCGGTCCCCGGCCCGGCGACGCGGCGGGGCCGGGCTCGGCCTCGCGATCTGCGCCGAGCTGTGCCGGCAGATGTCCGGCCTGATTCGAGTCGAGAGCGAGCTGGGGCGCGGCGCGTGCTTTCGCTTTGAAATCCCGCTCACGCCGTCCGGCGCGAACGACCCCGCGCCGCGCGCACCGGATGGAAGCCGGCACGCGGTGTTCGTGACCGGCGCCGAGGCGGCGGCCGTGGCGCCTGAGGGCATCGAGGCGCTGACGGAATGGCTGCATGCCTACGGGTTCGACGTCGAGCAGCGTGCCGCGATGGCCGAACTGGCCACGCTGCCGGCGCCGCATTACGATCTGCTGCTGCGCGCCGACACGGTGCCGCCGCCGGCCGGCGGCGCGCCTCGGCCGACCGATGCCGAACGCGTGGCCGGCACCGGCTCGCCGAGCTTCGGCGCGGTGCTGCGGATCGTCTGCCACACGGCCACCGACGCGCAGCCCGCGGCGGGCTCGCCAGCCGCGCCCTATCGTGCCGGCGAGCCGTTCGGCACGATCGACGAATGGGACGTGTCCGCACTGGCCCGCGCGCTCGATGCGCTGACCGGGCGGGACACCGCGCCCTGTCGCGAGCTGCCCGCCGCGGCGCCGCAGTCGCTGCTGTCGCAAGAGGACGGTGAATTGCCGGCGGTGCTGGTGGTCGACGACAACGTCTGGAGCCGCAACCTGCTGGCCGAGCACCTGCGCCGGCTCGGCGTGACGGCCCATGTCGCGCGCGGCGGCACGGAGGCGCTCGCGATGCTGCGCGCCCATCCGGTCGGCATCGTGATGACCGATCTCGACATGCCGGGAATGTCGGGGCAGGCGCTGCTGGCGGCGCTGCGCGCGGACGACTCGCGGCGGATCGTGATCGCGGTCAGCGCGAGCGTCGGCGACGAGGACGTCGAGGCCGGCCTGCGCGCGGGCTTCGACGACTACATCGGCAAACCCGCGACGTTCGACGTGCTGTCCACGGCGCTCTTGAGCGCCTACGCGCGCCTAGGCTACCGCGCTACCACGCTCGGCGATGCGCCGCCGGCGGGGACGGAGCGTCCGGCGCTCGGGCCGGACGAGTTCGCGCGTTATCTCGGCGAGGAACTGGCCGCGTTGCGCGACTGCGTCGCGCAGGATGACGCGCAGCGCCTGTCCCGCCTGCTGCACCGGTTGCGCGGCGCGCTGGCGTGGCAGCGGCTCGATGCGCTGCGCGACGACTGCGCGGCGCTGGAGCGTCTGGCCGAACACGGCGATGCGGCACGCGTGCGAATCTCGGCGATGCGCCTGATCGATGCGCTCGACGCATTGCGCGTGCGCCTCGCGAGCGGGCCGGACGAGCCCGCCGCCGACGCGTCCTGAGCCTTGCGTTCGCCGCCACCGGCGCGCCGCACGGAGCAAATCCACCGAGCCGGCGCGGCGGGCCGGCCCTCAGCGCAGGTTCGCGAGGCCGGCCGCGTGGATGTACTGAATCAGCTCGACCGTCGAGCGGATGTTGAGCTTGTCCATCGCGTTGCGCTTGTGCGTCGAGACCGTGCTGACCGTCACGAACATGCGCCGCGAAATATCGACGACCGACAGGCCGCAGCCGATGTGGCGCAGCACTTCCAGCTCGCGCGGCGTCAGCGCCGAAGCGGGCACGGGCGCCGTGCCGCGCAGCTGCCGCGACAGGTAGGTGTTGCCCGGCACGGCGACCTGGTCGACCGCGGCCAGCAGTTCGTCGAGCGAATCCTCCTTGCAGACCACCGCATGCGCACCCAGGTGCAGCAGGCGCTGCGCGAGCGCGGGATGATTGAGCGCCGTGTAGACGATCACGCGCGCGCTCGGCCAGTTCTTGCGCAGCGCGCTGACGAGCTTCAGCCCGTCGTGGTCGGCCTGGTCGCTGGTGCCCATGCTCAGGTCGGTGATGATCAGCTCGCAGGGATCGGCGCGCAGCTGCTGGAGCAGTTCCGCTCCCGAATGCGAGACGTGGACCACCGTGATGGATGGCGTCTCGCTCAGCAGTTTGGTCATCGCGGCCGCGATCAGCGGATGATCGTCGGCGAGCGCGACGCGGATTCGGCGGTTGATGGAGGGCGATAGAGTCATGATCGGGCTTTCGTCAGTGAACGCGGTGCCGCGTCGGGCGGCGGGGGGGCCGTGCCGCCATGGCCGGCGCGATGGAACGGGCGGCGGCGCGGCGTCATGGCGGGATCTGGCATTGGCGGGTGAATCAGTAGGTGATCGTGAACGTCATCACGCCGTTCGCGACGCCGCCGCGAATTTCCTGGCCCGTCTGCAGGTAGCGGGCGGACATGTCGAGGCGCGCCTCGCCCGAGGCGATCGGCAGCGCCACGCGCTGGTGCCAGTGGATCGGCTTGCCGTCGGCGCCGAGTACCTGGACGCCGACGCCGGTCGCCGCACCGTCGCCGCCGCCGAGCCGCAGCGTGCCGGGCTGGCCCGACGGGTCCGGGGTGGCGTCGAAGCTGAGCCCGACCGCGGAGACGGCGTCGTCGCATCGCAGCCGGATCGAGAACGGGCGACTGCCGGCGGCGGTGCCGATCCCGGAGAAGTCGGTACTGGCGACATCGCCGAAGCGCACCGTCTGCTGCGCCGAGCCGGCGGCCACGTGGCAGCTCGGCACGGTGACGACGATCGGATTGTTCAGCGTGAACACGATGAAATCCTCGTATCCGCTCACGGTGTCGTAGCCATAGCGGCCGGCCGGCACCACGCCCGGGCTGATCGGCCCGGTCTTCACGAACTGGATCTGGAAGTCCCCTTGCGGATAGTAGAGTACGAAGCCCGGTTTGACATTGCGGATGAACTGCGGCGCGTGCCATCCGTTCGGATAGATCAAGCGATAGCCGATGCCGGGCACGTTGGTCGAGAACAGGTCGCCGGACAGGAGCGGGTGCGTGGCGGCGAAAATCTCGGTCGTCCCCACCGGACAGCGTCCGATCGGAACGTACTGGCGCGTCCACTTGCTCGGTACGGGCATCGTCAGGCGGCCTTCCGTGATCACGGTGCCGACCGGCAGCGCGGGGTCGGCGGAAAACGACTTGCCGGGGGCCATCACGATCCGCGTGCCGCCCCAGGCCGGGTTGCGCAGGCAGAACGCGCGGGCCGCCGGTGCGAGGCACAGGAGCAGGACGAGCAGGGCGAGGCGGCGGCCGGTATGCGTCATGGCGTGCTGGAGGCCGACAGCGAGCGGGCCGGCAGGCACGTCAGCGGCTGGTTGCGCCGATGGCGCGTGACCTGGAACCGGCACAGCGCGAGGGACGTGCCGCCGAGTGTGGCGGTGAAGTCGTTTTCGTCGTGCAGGCCGGTCAGCCAGACCCGTCCGAGCGGCCCCACCACGCTGACGATGCGGCGCCGCGCATCGCGGATCATGGTGCCGAACGGCAGCGGCTTGCCATGCACGTCGAGCAGCGTGTTCAAGGAGTGCCAGCCGATCGCGGTCTGGAAATGCAGCCGCGTGATCGCGCCGCGCGTGGGGACCGTGGTGGCGAACGATTGCAGCAGCGTGGCCTCGGCGTCGTCGTCGCCGCTGCGATGGCGATCCTCGTCGAGCCGGATCTGGTTGCGCCGGTACGGCAGCAGGTTGGTCACCACGGCGCGGCCGTCGCGGTTGGTGCGGATCCCCGGGTTGCCGTTGACGAGCGCGCCGCGCAGGCCGGGTGCATCGACGATGGCGGCGGTTTCGTCGATGCGCTGCGACAGCAGCACGCCGCGCGCGTCGCCGATCGCGCCGCCCTTGAATTCGGCGATGGTGCGCGCGGCATGCTTCGCGAACGTCTGCGACAGCGACACCGTTCCCTTCGACCCCGCGTAGGTGGTGGAGGCGTAGAGGCTGCTGTCGCGCTGCGTGCGCGAGGCGTTGGCGGTGTAGCCGAGCCGGCCGTCGTCCAGCAGCGAACCGAACACGCTGGCCTGCTGCGACAGGCCCTGGCGCTGGTCGTAGTTGCCCGAATAGCTGACGTTGGTCGCCCGGCCGAGCGGCAGGTTCAGCGTGAGCAGCAGATAGTTGCTGACGTTGCGGCCGCGCTGGCGGATGTTGCCGATGGCGAGGTTGTAGCTCACGACGCTGTACGAGCCGGACAGGCCAACCTGCAGGATCCGGTCGGCCGGCAGGCCGCCGAAATACGCGCGATGGTCGTAGGACGCGTAGAGCGAGACGGTGCCGCCCAGCCCCTGGTTGACGCCGAACTGGTCGTGCGAGCGCACGCCGTGCTCGATGGAGGTCTGCAGCGTGTCGCCCATCGCGTCGTCGAAATTCAGGAACGCCGCGTTCGTGTAGCGGCGCAGCGAGGCGTTCACGTCGAAGCGCAGGCGCGTGATCGAATTCGCGTAGCGCAGCCGGTAGGCCAGGGACGGCAGGTTGCCCGTCAGGGCCGCCGTGGTGCGCACGAGGTCGGCCGAGACCGCGCCGGCGCGGCCCAGGTCGACGCCCGCGCCGATGCTGCGGGCGGTGTAGCGGGATGCCTGGATCAAGCCGCCGAACAGCGTGAGGCTGTGGCGCATCCCGTGCTCGACCTCGGCCCAGACGAACGGATCGTGACGGCGGCCGCCGTAGCCATCGTAGGCGCCGCCCGCGATGTGATAGCGCGTGCGGCCGCGGCGCAGCATGATCGGCAGCGTGTTGTACGGCTGGCGGTAGCGCGTGACCTTGCCCGCGGCGTCGGTGATCGTCACGTCGAGATCGGCGCCGGCCGACGCGCTGCCGAGATCGTCGATCGAATACGGGCCGGGCGGTACGTACCTGTCGTAGACCACGCCGCCGTTCTGGCGGATCGTGATGCGCGATTCGCTGGTTGCCACGCCGCGGATCACGGGCGCATAACCCTGCAGGCTGTCCGGCACCATGCCTTCGTCCGACTGCAGCGTGACGCCGCGGAACCGGAAGTTGTCGAACAGGTCGCTCGTCGACGACGTGTCGCCGGCCGTCAGCGCGCCGCCGAACCGCGCGAGCGGCGTCGACAGCGAGAACTCGGCCGGCTGCCAGGTGGTCCGCCCGCGATCGAGGCTCGCGTAGTTGCGATTGCGGAACAGCCAGCGGCCCAGGTTGACGGCGGTGTCGAGGTTCAGCGTCGCGCCGGTGTCGCCATTCACGGCGTCGTGGCTGGCGCTGACGTCGTAGTTCGCCACGGCCGCGGTTTCGCCGTAGTTCCACAGGCGCGGGTCGACGGCGCCCGCCGCGCGCCGGATCATCGCGGTCTGCGGCACGGTCACGAACAGCGACTGGGTGCGTGCGACGTAGCGCACGGTCGAGCCGGGGACGAGCGATTCGATGTCGAGGCAGGCGTCGCCGGAAGCAGGGAGGTGCGCCGTATCGACGTCCCAACGATCGAGCATGGCGCGCGTGACGCAGGGCACGACCTGCTCGCCTTTCACGTCGTTCGCGCGGCGCGCGACGAAGCGGATCGTATGCAAACCCGTCTGCTCGCGGTTGAACGTGACGAGGGTGGGATGGCGGCCGGGCAACACGCTGTTTTCCTTTGCGAAGTAGTTGAGATCCACCGGTAGCGCAACGCCGTCCAGCGTCAGGAAGTCGTTGTTGAAACGCAGCGCTTCGTCGCTTCTTGCGGCATTGGCGATGGCCAGCAGCAGCACGGCAAGCGCGAGCCTAGTGCGACGCGGGCCGCGGGCCGCCAGGCGGCAGCGTGACGGTCGGGCTGATGCCGCCATAGTCGTTGATCGATTGGATTCGAACGTCGGCCGGCGGGCAGGACATCCGGGGCATCGGCAACGAAGCATGCGGGTTGATGGTCAAGGATTCCTGCTGATGGGCGCCCGGGCAACCGACGAACAACGAGGCGACATACGGCGAGGTGTTGTCGAGCGAGGTGCCGTCGCGGCTCAACGCCAGGTCGCGGGCCGCGTCGAACGCGCCGTCGAGTCCCGGCGGCCGGTACAGCAGCTTGATGCGCGTGCGGATCGCGAACTGCAGCGTGTTGCCGGCGGACTCCGGCGGCGACGGCGGGATCTCCTTCACGTTCATCCAGTACAGGCGCTCGACGCGCGTGGCCGGCGCCTGTCCGACCAGCGTCACGCGGACCAGGTTGGTGTCGCCCGGATCGAGGCGGAACAGCGGCGGCGCGGCGAAGAACGGGGTATCGAGCGAGCCGTCGGCCGACTCGATCCAGGTTTGCACGATTGCCGCTTCGGTGCCGGCGTTCGTCACCGCCAGCGTTGCGTCCGGATGGTCGGCCGAATAGATCACGCGCACCTTGCCGATCCGGATTTCCGCGCTCGCAGGGTGCCAGGGCAACAGCATCGCGACCGTCAGCGCGAGGGCGCCGGCCTGATATCGCCGACGCCGCGCGGCGGCCGACGTGCGCCGCGACGCGGCATGCGGGGCTGTCATCCCAAGCTCACGGATAGGTCAGCGTGAATTGGGCGATGGCGTTTGCCGTGCCGGAGACGGGCAACTGGCCGCCGTAACCCACGTATTGCGCGGCGAACGGAATCTCGCTGGCGCCCTGTTTCAACGGCACGCTTTCCGACAGCTTGTCGAGGCTCAGCGTCTTGCCGTCCTGGTAGAGCTGGATGGCGACGTTCTTAGCCGCGCCCGGCTCGTTCCGCAGGCTGAGAAGCCCGTTTGCCACCTGTGTGCCGCTGAACGTCACCTGGACGTTTTTCTTCAGGGCGGTCGAGCAGTTGCTGAGCTTGATGCTGAAGGGCGTCTTCGGGGCACTGGTGTCGAGCACGGCGCCGGCGCTGACGTCCTGCATGTTGACCGCGACGGTTTTCCCGTCGGTGGAAATCGTGCAGGGCGTATCGACGATGTGGCCGCTGAAGTTGACGGTGCCGTCGACCGCATGCGCCGAGGTCGAGGCCGCCAGCGCGAGCAGCGCGCCGGCGAGGCAACGAAATGAATGCGTGTTCATGGAAGGAGTCGTGTGGTGGGTGGAAGCGGGTCAGGCGATGGACGAGGGCTGGCTGCGACGGTGGGCCGGTGCCGCCAGCGCGCCGGCGATGCGGCAGAAGGGCAGGAAGGCGAGGCGGCGAACCAGCATGCCGCCGAGATGCGGCCGGGCCGCCAGGCCGAGCTGGTATGCGGAATCGCTCGCGAGCCAGCGGGCCGGGCGGCTCAGGCAGGCGGCCAGCGCCGGCTGGCGCCGCATCCGCGCCACCAGCCAGCTGCCCCAGATGCGATAGCCGTGCCAGTCGCGCGTGCTCAGCACGCGCCGGTAATAGAGCGTGTCGATGCGCAGTTGCTCGTCGGAGAGGAGGCCGGATTGATGGAGTTCGACGCAGACTATCTTGTTCTCTGGGCCCCAAAGACTCGGGTCGTGATTCATGTTGGTTTCACGGGAGAAGAGGAGGTGAAGAAGTGCGGGAAATGATAGTTCCTTGTAAGCAATGGTTGAACAGGGGTGACGTGATATGCATAGGATTTCGAATAATGTCGAGACGGTGATCGTGATGCGGGAAAAACCCACATGGGGTTGGTTTCAGCGTCCTTTCAGGGCGTTTTTTTCTTGATGTGCGTCACGGCGTCCGATGTGCTGCTTTGACATCGAGAACGAAAGGCACCTACCATTCGGCCTGTTCTCACCTTCGGAGACTTCAGTGCAAGCCGATGCAGGCAGTAGTGGGTTACGCCCCCATCCTGCCGCCGACTGAGGATTCGACGCACTTCCCTGCGCCGCATCCCGGAACGCGGATGCGGTGTCATCTCGCCCGACCGGGCAGATTTCCCGCCTGAAGACTGATCGACCGGGACGACCCGGATGCGCCGCCTGACGGCGGCCGGCCCGCGGCGTCGATCGGAAACCTTTCACGACATACGACCCGGATCGCCCACGGCAGGCAACGCGCCTGCGCGGTGACGCGTGTTCCGCTCCTGTTCCCTGCTCGCGGCGCCGCCAGTGCGTTGACGCGACGGTGGCGCGCGCCCGTTTGCCGGGCGTCGCCGCCGGATGTCGTCTGGCGCCACGGTCGGCCGGCGGTCGAGGGCGGTGCCACGGTTTGGCGGTCCATGTCGAATGTCACGACGGACTCGCCGTGCCCGAACCGGGCGCGGCGCCGGGTTTCGTAATCACGGAAATCGGTTGGCAGTCCGATTCATTGACGTGGAGACGAGCCATGAAACTCGCCGTTCGCTCGCAATTCATTCTCAGGAGTCAGCTGTATTTCTCGCTGGGCCCGATCGCCGGCCGGGACGCGCGCAGCTCCGTCCTGCCGCGCCTGGTGCCTCGCTTCGCCCCGCGTCGCGCCGTGCCGGCCACGCGCTGCCGGCGCCGCGCTCGCGTCGTGCCGGAGCGTCCCCGAGCCGGCCTCTGAGCGCGGCCCGTGCCGGCCGCACCGCTTTCCCAAACCGTTCCGTAGCCCAGGAGCCAGCAACATGAAGTCACTTGTTTTTCCGAAGCGCCGCGACGTCTCGCTCGGCAGCGACGCGATCGTGCTCGTCTGCATCGCGCTGTTCGCGTGGTTCTTCGTGACCGCGTGGATCGACATGCACCGCCCGGCCAGCGAGAACCCGGCGCTCGCGCTCGCGCCGGCGAACCTGCTGTACTACTCGGTGCGCACCACCATGCGCTTCCTGATCGGCATGGTCTGGTCGACGCTGTTCTCGCTGGTGTTCGGCGTGCTCGCCGCGCGCTACGCGCCGATGCGCCGCGTGATCCTGCCGTTCGTCAATTTCATGGAGTCGGTGCCGCTGGTCGGCTTCATGACGTTCACGACCGGCTTCTTCCTCGGCCTCTATCCGCACAACACGATGGGGATGGAGTCGCTCGCGATCTTCGCCGTGTTCACCGGCCAGGCCTGGAACATGATGCTGACCGTCTACCAGACCATGCGCGTGGTGCCGAAGGAACTGCGCGAGGTGGCCGATTCGTTTCGCTACAACGCATGGCAGCGCTTCTGGCGCCTCGAATGGCCGTACTCGGTGCCGGGCTTCCTCTGGAACGCGATCAACTCGCAGGCGGCCGCCTGGTTCGCGCTGGTCGCCTCGGAGGCGATTCCCGCCGCCAACGGCGACACGGTGCTGCTGCCCGGCGTCGGCTCGTATGTGTCGATGGCGCTCGACGCGGCCAGCTATCGCGCCGTCATCTACGCGCTGGTCGCGCTGGTGCTGAACATCGTCGTGATCGACCAGTTCATCTTCCGCCCGCTGGTGCGCTACACGATCCGCTTCAAGAACGACGATTCCGCGGCCAAGCGCGACATGCAGTATCGCTCGTGGTTCTACGACTGCCTCGCGAGTTCGCGGATCGCGCGCTCGGCGGGCCAACTGCTCGCGCGGCTGGCCGATGCCTGGATCTTCCGGCTGCCGCGCGTCTGGTACGCGCTGCGCCTCGACCGCGCCACGCGCCTGCTCGCGCGCGCGAACTGGCTCTGGTCGACGATCTGGTACTTCGCGCTCACGGTGGGCTGCGCCTATGGCGGCTACCAGCTCTGGGAATATTTCCCGAAGGACAACCTGGCCGTCCTGCCGTGGTGGATGCTCGAGACCGCCGGGCGCGTCACGCTCGCGATGCTGCTCAGCTGCGTGCTGTTCGTGCCGCTCGGCGTCTGGATGGCGAGCCACCCCAGGCGCCTGACGGTGTTCCAGCCGGTCGCGCAGGTGCTCGCGGCGGTCCCGCCGAACATCTACTACCCGCTGATCGCGCTGTTCGTGATCACCGCGCACCGCTCGCTCGGCTGGTGGACGATCCCGATGATCATGGTCGGCACGCAGTGGTACTACCTGTTCAACACGATCGCCGGCACGCTCGCGATTCCCACCCAGATCACCGAAGTCAGCCAGATGTTCCATGTGAAGGGCGCGATGTGGTGGCGCAAGTACATGCTGCCCTCGATCTTCCCGTACATCGTGACCGGCACCATCTCCGCCGCGGGCGGCGCCTGGAACGCCGCGATCGCCGCCGAGGTCGTGCAGTGGGGCTCGCGCACGGCCAGCACCTCGGGCCTCGGCGCCTTCATCTCGACCACCACCGGCAATGGCGACAACGCGGCCGCCGCGCTCGGCTGCACCGCCATGTGCTTCATGGTTGCGCTTTGCATCATGTTCGTCTGGCAGCCGCTGTACCGCTTCGCCGAACGCAAATTCCGTTACGACTGATCCGATCCCAAGGAGTCACCTCATGAAGAACCTGTCGAACCCGTCCCGTGTCCCGGCGCCGCTGCCGTCGCACTTCCTCGAACTGAAGAACGTCAACAAGACCTTCATCGGCCAGGGCGGCGTGGGCCACGAAGTGCTGCACGAGATCAATCTCGAGATCGGCGTCAACGAATTCGTCAGCATTCTCGGCAAGTCCGGCTCGGGCAAGTCGACGCTGCTGAAGACGATCGGCGGGCTGGTGCAGCCGACGCTCGGCGTCGTGTCGCTGCGCGGCGAGGAACTGACCTGCCCGCACAGCGCGATCAGCATGGTGTTCCAGACCTTCGCGCTGTATCCGTGGCTGACCGTGTTCGAGAACATCGCGTTCGGCCTGCACGCCAACGGCATCGAGGCGCCGCGCATCGATCACGAGGTCGCCAACCTGATCCGGCTGATCGGGCTGCAGGGCTATGAAAAGGCGTTCCCGCGCGAGCTGTCGGGCGGCATGAAGCAGCGCGTGGGCTTCGCGCGCGCGCTCGCGATCGAGCCGGACCTGCTGCTGCTCGATGAACCGTTCTCGTCGCTCGACATGTTCACGGCCGGGAAGCTGCGCAACGACCTGATGGCGATGTGGACCAGCCGCCAGATCGGCACCGCGTCGATGATCATGGTCACGCACGACGTGACCGAGGCAGTGATGATGTCCGACCGCCTCGTCGTGCTCGGCTCGAACCCCGGCCGCATCATGCACGAGATCTCGATCGACACGCCGCGCGCCGAGCGCACGGTGCGCAACATGCTCGACCGGATCGAGCACGTGACCGATCTGCTGAACACGCAGATCGCGCTGTCCTACGCCTGACACCGGCCGGCCGCCCGCCGAACGGGCGGCCGGATCACGGTGTTGTCAATAAACGAAGGAATCCTTAACGAAAGCATTGCCGGCAACACCGGATCGATGCACAACCCACCTGCGATGAAGAAGATGAACCTGTTCCTGCGAAAGCGCGACGCCGCCGCGCTCGGCGCGCTGCTGGCGCTGCTCGTCTCCCGCGGCGCCTGCGCGGCCGGCACCGAAGCCGACGCGGCCCCCACCGACCTGATGCAGCGCGCGACGCTGTTCGGCGACTTCGGCGGCATACGCCCCTGGCTGGCCGATCACGGCGTCGATCTGGGCCTGCAGGAAAGCTCCGAGTATTTCCGCAATTTCACGGGCGGCACGCGGCGCGGCGGCGAATACAGCGGCACCACGCAGCTGACGATCGGCGTCGACACCAGGAAGGCGTTCGGCCTGCCGGGCGGCACGTTCAACGTGTCGGGCCTGCAGATCCACGGCCGCAGCCTCAGCATGCACGATCTCGGCCTGATGCAGAACGCGGGCGGCCTCGAGGCGGATTCCGGCACGCGGCTGTGGGAACTCTGGTACAGGCAGTCGCTGTTCGACGGCGCGTTCGACGTGAAGATCGGCCAGCAGAGCCTCGACCAGGAGTTCATGGTCAGCGATACCGGCGCGGTGTTCGTGAACGCCGCGTTCGGCTGGCCGGGCCTGCCGTCCGTCGACATGCCGGCGGGCGGCCCCGCCTATCCGCTGTCGTCGCTCGGCGTGCGGTTCCGGCTCGCGCCGTCGCCGCACTGGACGTTCCTGGCCGGCGCGTTCGACGACAACCCCGCCGGCCCCGGCGACGGCGACCCGCAACGCCTGAACGCCCACGGCACCACGTTCAACCTGCATGGCGGCACGCTGCTGATCGGCGAGGCGCAATACGCACTGAACCCGGATGACGGCGCGGCCGGCCATTCGCCCGCGGGCCTGCCCGGCACCTACAAGGTCGGGTTCTGGTACGACACCGGGCGTTTCGACGACTTGCGCGACGGTGCCGACGGCGTGCCGCTCTCGGACCCGGCCAGCGGCGGCACGGCGCGCTCGCATCACGGCAACTACGGCCTTTACGCGATTGCCGACCAGACGGTCTGGCGCGCGGCGGGCGGCCCGCGCGCGCTGAGCGTGTTCGCCGAGGTGATGGGCGCGCCCGACGACCGCAACGTGGTCGGCATCGGCGTGAACGCGGGTCTCGCGCTGAAGGCGCCGTTCGCGGGGCGCGACGACGATGTGGCCGGCATCGCGGTCGGCTATTCGCAGATCGGCTCGCATGCGCGCGCGCTCGACCGCGATACCGCCGCCACCACGCCGGGCTATCCGCGGCGCAGCGCCGAGACCGTGGTCGAGGCCACATACCAGTATCAGGTTGCCCCGTGGTGGCAGTTGCAGGGCGATCTGCAGTACGTGTTCCGGCCGTCGGGCGGCATCCCGAATCCGCTCGATCCGGGCCGGCGCATCGGCAATGAAGTGATCGCCGGCGTGAAGACGGTGCTGCAGTTCTGACGCGGGCGCGATGAAGCGGCGGCGGCGGGGCGGCTTGCCGTCCTCGCCATCGTGGAGTGTCGGTTGCGGCCGCAACGATCGATGCAGGCTTCGTGGCGGCCGATGCTTGCGAAGTCGATGTGAAAGCATTCTTTCGGCATTCCGAAAGCCTCGGCCGAGGTCGTGCATGCCGGTCGCACGCGTTGCGCCGCGCCGACGTAACATGCGGTTTCCACGAAGCACGCTCATTCGGGCGGGGGAGACATCCATGAAAAGAACGGCTCGCGTCGCGCTGGCGACGCTCATCGTCGCGGCGGCGTCCGTCGCGCACGCGCAGGGCTCCGGGATCAGCCGCACGGAGGTGCTGAAGCAGGACGTGTCGGTGCCGGGGCGCCAGGCGGTGGTCGCGCGCGTCGAGGTACCGCCGCACGCGGTGCTCGGCTGGCACACGCATTTCGGCGACGAGATCAGCTACGTCACGACGGGCGACCTGACGCTGATGGTGGCCGGCAGGCCGCAGCAGACCGTGCATGCCGGCGGCGCGTTCGTGGTGCCGGCCGGGATCGCACACAGCGTGCGCAACGACGGCACCACGCCGGTCGAACTCGTGACGGTCCACGTCGTCGACAAGGGCAAGCCGCTCGCCACGCCGGCCTCGGCGCCGGTGGCGACGCAATAGGTTCGCCTGGCCCGCCCGGCTCGCTTGCCGGCCGGTATCGCGCGTATTCCGCGGTGGCCGTCGGGCCGGCGCGTTTTCTCATCATCAACGGGAGCAGGACATGGATCTCGGTATCAACGGCCGCTCGGCGCTCGTCACGGGCGCCTCGAAGGGCATCGGTCTCGCGAGCGCGATGGCGCTGGCGAAGGAGGGATGCAGCGTGCATCTGGTGTCGTCGAACCCCGACGCGATCGAGCGCGCGAAGCACACGGTCGAGGCGGCCTTCGACGTGCCGGTGCGCGCCACCGCGCTCGATCTGGCCGACGCGCGGGCGCGCGAGCAGCTGCTCGCCTCGGCCGGCCCGATCGACATCCTCGTCAACAATGCCGGCGCGATCCCGGGTGGCGGCCTCGGGGCCGTCGACGAGGCCGCGTGGCGCGCGGCCTGGGAGCTGAAGCTGTTCGGCTACATGGATCTCGCGCGGCTTGCGCTGCCGGCGATGATGGCGCGCGGCAGCGGCGTGATCGTCAACGTGATCGGCGCGGCCGGCGTGACGCCGCGCTACGACTACATCCTCGGCTCGACGGCCAATGCCGGGCTGGTGGCGTTCACGCAGGCGGTCGGCGCGCACGCGACGACGCGCGGCGTGCGCGTGGTCGGCATCAATCCGGGACCGTGCGCCACCGAGCGGCTCGAAAAGCTGTACCGCAGCCGCGCGGAAACGGCGTTCGGCGACGCGTCGCGCTGGCGCGAACTGCTCGACGCGCTGCCGTTCGGCCGGCCGTCGGAGCCCGAGGAGATGGCCGATCTGGTCGCGTTCCTCGCCTCGGATCGCGCGTCGTACCTGAGCGGCGTCGTGATCGACGCGGACGGCGGGGCGAAGTACCGGTGAGCGGGCGGGGCGGCGCGGACAAGCGCCGCCCCGGTGGTGCCTGATTCATGCTTCGCGGTGCCGGGATGGCAGGGCGGCGCGGCCGGCGCGATCGACAGTGCGGTCGATGCGAAACCGCCCGCCCGGACGCGGGACCGGCTCAATGCAGCGTCGGGAAGCCGTGGCGTTCCGTCAGCAGCGCGAGAATGCGCTTCGGGTCGGTCACGAAGCGCGTGGTGCCGAGCGTCTCGGCGTCGTCGGGCGCCGGGTGTTCGTCGCCGAGGATCAGCACGGGTAGCCCCTGATGCGCTTCATCGAGCGCCGCCACCACGGCAGGGCGAGGCCGCGCGAACGGCACGCGGCGCACGTCGAGCCGCGCGGCGCGCGTCGGGTCGCTCGCCAGCAGCCCTTCGATCGGCAGCCCGTGCGGGCAGACGAAGCGCTCGGCGGGATGGGCCGGATCGGTGAAACCCGGTTCGAGCAGGAGCAGGAGATCACGGCTCATGAAGTTCGGTCCTCGTGTGATCGATCAGGGGAGGGCCTGATTCTGCCGGTGCCTCGCGGCGTCGGCCACGAAGAAATCGAGCCAACCATATGCGCGATCGTGCTAATCGCGCGGCGGCCTGGTCAACTGGCGTCGTCGTCCTTCACATAGGACGCGAGCCCGTTGCCGAACGACCACTCGTCGCGCGCGTTCGGCGTCAGCGTGATCATCACGTCCTCGGGGCGCAGGCCCGGATCGCGTGCGAGATTGGCCGCGATCGCGGCGAACAGCGCCTTTTTCTTCGGCGTGTCGCGCCAGTTGCCGGCGATGATCTGGATGATCACGAGATCGTCGGTGCGATGGATGCCGAGATAGTCGGGGTCGTAGATCAGTTCGTCGCGCTCGTGCTGGTGAACGAGCTGGAAACGGTCGTCGGCGGGCGCGCCGTAGGCTTCCATGAGCGCGCGGTGAACGCCGTCGCCGATCGCGCGGATATACGCCGGGGATTTACCCTTGATGAGGGAGAGATGGACAAGCGGCATGTCAGGACTCCTTGAGGTTCACGGGATGGATGCCGGCACCGGCGCCGGCCCGGAAACCATTGTGGGGAAGGGTGAAGCCGGCTTTGGCGTCGTGCTTGACATCGCTACGATAGGCGCCAACAATTATTCTGAAAATTTGAAATTTATGAATTAATACTTCCATAAAATCGAATCATGGCTTCCCGCACCAATCTCGACATGGACGTGCTGCGCACCTTCGTCACCGGTTTCGAACTGGGCAGCTTCGCGCGCGCGGCCGAGCGGCTCGGGCGCTCGCAGTCGGCCGTGAGCACGCAGCTGCGCCGGCTCGAGGAGCAGGTCGGCCAGCCGCTGGTGCAGAAGTCGGGGCGCGGGCTGGCGCTGACCACGGCGGGCGAGAGCCTGCTTGGCTATGCCAAGCGGCTGCTCGCGCTCAACGACGAGGCGGTCGAGAGCCTGCGCGGCACCGACGTGGCAGGCTGGGCGCGGCTCGGGCTGCCGCAGGATTTCGCCGAGGGCTGGCTGCCGGCGGTGCTGCAGCGTTTCGCGCGCGCCCATCCGAAGGTGCGCGTGGAGGTGCAGGTCGACCGTGCGGTGCCGCTCGTCGAGCGCACGCTGCGCGGCGAACTCGACATCGCGCTGGTGTGGGGCGAATCGGCAGGCATGCCGCGCGGCGAGAAGGTGGCCGACGTGCCGCTACAGTGGATCGGCGCGCCCGGCTGGCCAGGCGTGGCCAGCCTCGGCGCCGAGCCGCTGCCGTTCGCGGCGTTCGCGCCGCCGTGCGGCTTCCGTTCGGCGGCGGTCGCGGCGCTCGACGCGGCCGGGCTGCCGTGGCGGCTGGTGTTCACGAGCCCGAGCCTGTCGGGGCTCTGGGCCGCCGCCGAGGGCGGCCTCGGCATCACGGCGCGCACCGCCATCCATCTGCCGAAGACGCTGGCCGCGCTCGATCCGGCCGCCACCGGCCTGCCGCGGCTGCCGTCGATCCCGCTCGTGCTGTGCCGCGCCGAGACCGATCCGCCGGCCGCCGTCGAACGCCTCACCGCGATCCTGCTCGAGATGGTCCGCGACGAGATCGGCATGGCGGCGGAGCGCGCCGCCTGAGGCTCGAATCGTTCGATTCCGGCGAAGCAAGCATTTCAAACTTTCAACTTTTCAGAAGCATGACGTCTGCCTAAGCTGGGGTCTCGGGGCTGCCTGCGCGGCCCGTCCAAGCCAAGGAGAAGCAGAATGCCCTTCATCGACGTCAAGGTGGCCGGCCGGCCGCTCGAACCGCAACAGGTTGCGCACCTCCAGAAAGGCGTCACCGCGCTGATGGCCGAAGTGCTCGGCAAGGTCGGGCCGCTCGTCGGCGTACTGGTCGAACAGGTGCCGCTCGCGGCCTGGAGCGTGGGCGGCGAGCCGGTGCGCCGCGTGGCGCAGGTCGATGCGATCGTCAGCGCCGGTACCAATACCCCCGAGCAGAAGGCCCGTTTCATCGCCGAAACGGCGCAACTGCTGCGTTCGGTGCTCGGCCCGGAGCTGTCCGAGGTCTGCTACGTGGTGGTTCACGAAGTGCCGAAGGACAGCTGGGGCTATGACGGACTGACCCAGGCGCAGCGCGCGCAAGGGGCGGCGCGGCGGTAGGAGGCGCGGCGGTAGGAGGCGCGGCGGGCGCCGTGGCCGTGCCGCGCGCCGGGCGCGCGACGCCAGCCCGGCGCACCCGCGGCCACGCTCACGCCGCGTGATGCCACTCCCGCGCCGCGCGCGCCAGCCCCGCCGCCGTGTGCAGTACGTTCGGCTCGGCCGGTACCGCGCCGCGCACGCGGTCCAGCTGCGCGCAGGCGGCGCCCACCACCTGCTCGACGCTGACGTCGTGCGCGCAGGCGTGATCGTGCGGGCATTCCTGCGGCTGACACGGGCGGCACGGCGGGTAGTCGGCCAGCGCGCGGTCGGGCGGCGCCGGGCGGCGCGTGTCGCTGCCCGCGACCACCACCACGCAAGCCGTGCGCACGGCGGCGGCGATCCGCGAGATGCCGGTGTCGTTGCAGACCACCAGGCGCGCACGCGCCACCAGCGCGGCCATCCCGCCCAGCGAGGTCAGGCCGGTGAGATGCAGCGCGGGCGCGGCCATCTCGCCGAGCACGGCACCCGTGAACGGCGCGTCGGCGGTGGTGCCGGTGATCGCGATCTGCCAGCCGTCGGCGGCGAGGTTGTCGGCCACGGCCGCGAAACGCTCGGCCGGCCAGCGGCGCGACGGCAGGCGCGCGCCGGGATGGATCAGTACCAGCCGCTCGGGTTCGAGCCCGTGCGCGGCCACCAGCGCCGCGCATTCGTCGCGATCGCGCTGTTGCAGCGGGAACGCGAGCTGCCGGTCGATCGCGCGCGCGCCGAGCGCCTCCATCAGCGCCAGATAGCGTTCCGATTCCGGCCGCGCGTCGGGCCAGCCGATGAAGCAGCCGCGCGGCCTCGCCTCGCCGGGCTCGACGCAGACCTGCCTGCCGGCCCCGTTGACGAGGATGTCGAGGCCGCCGAGGCCGTCGACCGCGTCGGTCACGAGCTGCCGGCAGAAGGCCTCGTCGGCGATGTCGCCGGGCAGCGCGAGCGCCTGGCGGCCGGCGTCCTCGACGAGTTTCACGACCTCGCGGGCATCGGCTTCCTCGCTGTGTAAATAGTTCAGGGCGAGGCTGGCGCCTTCGCGCGCGAAGGCGATCGCCACGGCGCGGCCGATGCCGCTGTCGGCGCCGGTGATCAGCGCGCGGCGGCCCTTCAGGCGACCCGTGCCGCGATAGCTGGTTTCGCCGTGGTCGGGCTTCGGGTGCATCTCGCGGGCGAGGCCCGGCGCGGGCTGCGGCTGCTTCTCGAAGTCGGGACGCGGGTATTGCGTGAGCGGATCACGCATCGTGGTTTGATCCATGCTGCCGGACATGGCGAAGCTCCTGGTCGTGAACGGGAACCGGGATCGCGATCCCGAGGCTCGCGAGAGATCGAGCAACGCGTGTGCCCGGCCCGGCGAAGCCGCGCCGGGCGCGGACAATCGGGTGATGCGGCGAAAGAGAAGTGAAAGATCGTCGAGGGAGAGAGCGGGCCGGCGGGCGTCGACCGGCGGGCAGCCGGGGTAGCCGCGGCGCGCGGCTGGCGCGGGCCGGCGGGCCGATTCAGTCCGGCCGTGGGGACCCGTCGTCCGCACGGGCCGAGAGGCGGCAATCCGGTTCAGCGGCCCGGTTCGGCTCGATGGCCGGGGCCGACGCGGCGGCTTGGATTCGACCCGGGTTCGACCCGGTGTGGTCGGGCCGGCGCGGCTTGATCCAGCTCGCCCGATGCCGGAACGCGGCCACCCCGCGCCGCCCGACGTCATCCGGCGCAGTCTGGCCCCGCTCGGCGCCGCCAAGTCGCGCCGGTACCGCCTAGTGCCGACGCGCCACCGCGTCGGTGCCGGCGGTGGCGATCGCGCGCTCGATATCCTCGAGCGTCGCCGGCTTCACCAGATGGTGGTCGAAGCCGGCCGCGCGCGTGCGCTGGCGGTCGCTTTCCTGGCCGTAGCCGGTCAGCGCGATCAGCAGCGCGCCGGCCGTGGCGGGCAGGCCGCGCAGCGCGCGCGCGATCTCGTAGCCGTCCATGCCGGGCAGGCCGATGTCGAGCATCACCACCTCGGGCCGGAACATTGGCGCGGCCGCGATTGCCGACGCGCCGTCGTAGAGCGTGCGCACTTCGTGACCCAGGATGCGCAGCAGCACCGACATCGATTCGGCGCCGTCCACGCTGTCGTCCACCACCATCACGCGGCGCTGCGGGCGCGGCGCCGCGTCGGCGGCGTCCGGGCCGGCGGCGGCCTCGTCGGGGACGGCGAGCGGCAGCCGCACCACGAACCGCGAGCCGTGGCCGATGCCGTCCGAACTCACGCCGATGGTGCCGCCGTGCAGTTCGGTGAGCGTGCGCGCGAGCGACAGGCCGATGCCGAGCCCGCCCTCGGAGCGCTTGACCGAGTCGGCCGACTGCATGAACAGGTTGAACACGTCGTCGAGTTCGGCCGGCGCGATGCCGATGCCGTTGTCGGCCACGCTGATCTCGACGGCGCCGGGCGCGATGGCCACGCCAAGCTCGATGCGCCCGCCGTCGGGCGTGTACTTGGCCGCGTTCGACAGCAGGTTGGCGATCACCTGCGAGATCCGGATCGCGTCGCCGCGCACCACGCAGGGCAGCGTCGGCATGTTCACGCGCAGCAGGTGGTGCTTGCGCTCCACGGCCGGCTGGCTGGTTTCCACCGCGGCGGCCACGGCCGCCTCGATGTCCACCGGCTCCATGCGCAGCGCGATCTTGCCGTGGGTGATGCGCGATACGTCGAGCAGGTCGTCCACCAGCCGGCTCAGGTGATCCACCTGGCGGCGCGCGATCATGCGCGCGTCCTGCACCAGCGCCTCGGCCGCGTGGTATTTGGGGTCCATCAGCTCGATCGCGTTGCGGATCGGCGCGAGCGGATTGCGCAGCTCGTGCGCGAGCGTGGCGAGGAACTGGTCCTTGCGGCGGTCGGCGTCGCGCAGCGCTTCCTCGGCGCGGTGCAGGCGCAGCAGCGCACGCACGTTCGCGACCAGTTCGGCCGGCGCGATCGGCTCGGTCAGGTAGCTGTCGGCGCCGCCGTCGAGTGCGCGCACCTTGTCGAGCGACTGTACGGCCGCGGCCGAGGTCTGCAGCACCAGCGTCGAGCGCGTGTGCGCGTCGCGCTTGATCTGCGAGCAGACGTCGATGCCGCTGATGTCGGGCAGCCGCACGTCGAGCAGCACCAGCGCCGGGCGGCGCGCTTCGACCAGCTCCAGCGCGTCCTGGCCGGTGCCGGCCTCGATCACCTCGTAGCCGGCGTGGACCAGCACGCGCGTCTTGGCATAGCGGGCCCCCTCGTTGTCGTCGACGTTGAGGATCAGCGGGTTCAGCGCGGCCATGCGTTGCCTCCGCGCGAGATCGGGGCGTCGAGGCCGCCGGCCGCGCGCGCGCGGGCCACCGTGGCGGTACCGTCAGGGGCCGCCGGGGGCTGGGAGTCGAAGCGCAGCGGCAGCGTGACGTAGAACGTCGAGCCTTCGCCGAGGCGGCTTTCCATGCCGACCTCGCCGCCCAGCAGCGCGGCGAGGTTGCGGCACAGCGGCAGGCCGAGCCCGGTGCCCTTGACGCGCTGCTGCAGATGGCTGCGCACCTGCCCAAATGCCTCGAATATCAATTCCTGATCCTCCTGCGCGATGCCGATGCCCGTGTCCGAGACGAAGAACGTGATGTGCTCGTCGTCGGGCTGCAAGCGCGCGCTGACGCGAATCTCGCCGCGCTCTGTAAATTTGAGCGCGTTCGATACAAAGTTGCGCAAAATCTGCGTGACCTTGGCCTCGTCCGTCAGCATCGACGGCAAGCCCTGCATGTCGTCGAAGATCAGCTGCACGGTCGGGCTGCTCAACAGCGGCGCGAGCGTGGCGCGTACCGCCGCCACCATGTTGTGCGGTTCGAACGGCACCGGCAGCACGTCGGTGCGGCCCGCCTCGATCTTCGCCAGGTCGAGCAGATCGTTGACGATGTCGGTCAGATCCTCGGCCGACTTGCGGATCAGTAGCACTTGCCGTTCCTGCTCGCTGGTCAGTTCGCCGTCGAGCCGGTTCAGCAGCAGGTTCGACAGCGCGCGGATCGAACTGAGCGGGGTGCGCAGCTCGTGGCTCATGTCGGACAGGAAGCGGGTCTTGAGGGAATCGACGCGGCGCAGCTCCTCGGCGCGCTCGTCGAGCTCGGCGTAGAGCGCGACCACGCCGCGGTTGGTGGCCTCGAGCTCGCTCGTCAGGCGCGACAGGTCCTCCTGGCGCGCCTGCAGCTCGGTCAGCGCAGTCAGCAGCTCGTGGTTCTGCTGCTGCAGCTCGGCGAACGGGTTGCGCGGCTCCTGGGCGAACGGGCGCGGCGCGGCGGGCGCGGCCTGCGGACCGGACGAGCCCGGCGCGGCGGGTGAAGCGAGTGAGGCGGGCGGGTCGCCGCGCAGCGCATCGGCCAGCGCCTGCGCGGCCGCCGCCGCGACGGGCGGCCGGTCGGCCGGCAGCACGCGCAGCATGGTCACGGTGGTGCCGCGCCCGGCCGTCGATTCGATCGCGCAGTGATCCATCAGGCGGCGGCAGCCGGCGATGCCGTTGCCGGTCACGCCGGGCCCGGAGCGGTGACTGCCGTCGAGCACGGCCTGCAGGTCGCGGATGCCGGGGCCGTCGTCGCGCACCACGAGCGTGAGCGCCTGCGGCCGCGCCTGAACGTCGAATTCGAACGACACGGTGCCGCCGCCGGCATGGACCAGCGCGTTGCGGGCGACCTCCGACGCCGCGCTGGCGATGCGGGTCTGGTCGAGCGGCGCAAAACCGAGGCCGGCGGCGATCACGCGCGCCTGACGGCGCGCGGCCGCCACCTGTTCCTCGGAATCGAGTGAAATGAGCTGTATCTGGATGGCCATGCTCGGGTGGACCTGTTCGTGAGTCTCGATGTCGGCCTGGTTCGTCGGCCCGGTTTTTCAGCGTGATTGCGCTGCCTTCACCACCACCACCGTCGCGTCGTCGCGGCGGCGCGAGAAGTCACGATACAGCACGGCCGCGATCACGGCCGCCGGCTGCAGCCGCAGCCCCGGGTAGGCCGCCAGGTCCCAGCGCGTGCCGATGCCGTCCGAGTGCAGGATCAGCATCGTGCCGTCCTGCCAGCGCGCCGCGATCTCCTGCGCGTCGCGCATCGCATGTCCCACGATACCGTTGCGCGAGGCGAGCTGCCAGCTTTCGCGCTCGCCGCGCGAGCCGGCGTCGTCGGGAGTCGGGCGCCCCACCGGCCACGGCATCGCCAGCGGCCGGCCGCCGCCCCACAGCGACGCGGCGACGTTGCCCACGCTGGAGAACGACAGCCCGGTGCGGGCCGGATCGAGGCGCGTGATCGCCACCGCCGCGCCGCGCGTGGCGTGCAGCGCGTCGTGCATCGCGTGCATCAGGCGGCGCGGAGCGAAGCCGGGGTTGCGGTGCGCGATGTCGATCGCGCAGGTCGCGGCGACATGCGCGTCGGGGCCGTGGCCGAGGCCGTCCGCCACCGTCACGACGAGGCCGGCGCCGTCCACTTCGATGCCCCAGGCGTCGCCGCTGACGGTTTCGCCCGGGTAGGGCACGCAAACGCCGCCGATGTCGAGATCCGGCACTTCCGCCGCGACGGCGCCGCCACTGCCGACGCCGCGCGCATGCACGACGGCGCGCACCACGGTGCCGAGCCCCGGCTGCGAATACACGGCGAGTTCGTCCGACAGCCGGCGCATCGCGCCGAGCCCGGTGCCCGGCGTGCCGGTGTTCGAGTAGCCGTCCTCGAACGCGGCGCGCACGTCGAGGATGCCGGGGCCGTTGTCGAGCGCGATCAGCTCGACGCCGCCGCCCGCCGGCGACAACCCGGATGGTGGCCCGCGCGTCGGCAGCTCGCGCACCAGCAGTTCGCCGTGCTTCGCGTGCTTGAGGATGTTGGTGGCGGCTTCGGTGACGATCAGCGCGACCCGGCCGAGGTCGGTCTCGCCCGGCAGGCAGCGGCGCGCGATCTCGTTCGCGCCGCGCCGCGCGAACGCGACGCCGCTCGGATCACTGATCTCGAACGAGGCGTGCGCGGCCCGCAGGCCGCTCAGCGAATTTTCCATTTTGCAATCGTGATTCGGGTGCCCTTGCCGCGTTCGGTCTCGATCTGGAACTCGTCGGACAGGCGCCGCGCGCCGCCGAGCCCGAGCCCGAGGCCCCCGGCCGTGGTGAAGCCGTCCTGCAGCGCGCGGTCGATGTCGGCGATGCCCGGGCCGGTGTCGATGAACGCGACCCGCAGGCCCTTGCGCGCGCCGCGCTCCAGCACGCTCAGCTCCGCGTCGCCGCCGCCGCCGTGCAGCAGCGTGTTGCGGGCCAGCTCGCTGGCGGCCGTGACGAACTTGGTCTGGTCGACCAGCGACAGGCCCAGCTCGATCGCATGGTCGCGCACGAGCTGACGCAGCCTGACGATCTCCTGGTCCGAACGCAGCCCGACCCGGGTGGTCGAGACGACGGTGACGCCGGCGGTGTCCATGGCGGAATAGGTGGGTGAAATCAATGGCGCCGCCGCTGCCGCAGCAGTGCCATGCCGCGGTCGACGTCGAGCGCGGTGCGCACGCCGGTCAGCGTGAGTCCGAGTTCGACCAACGTGATCGCCACCGACGGCTGCATGCCGACCACCACCGTGTCGGCGTCGAGCACCGTGGCCATCGCGGCGATGTTGCTGATCATCCGGCCGATGAACGAATCGACCACGTCGAGCGCCGAGATGTCGAGCAGCACGCCCTTGGCCGTTACCTTGACGATGCGCTCGGTCAGGTCCTCCTGCAGCGACAGCGCGAGCCGGTCGTGCATGTCGGCCTGGATCGCGACGATCAGGACGTCGCCGAGCTGCAATATCGGAATGCGGTCCATGTCGCGCGCCTCACTTCGCGGCGCCGCCGGCGATGCTCGTGCCGTTGCGCTTGAGCGCGACGACGAAGGCATCGGCGAGCGTCGATTTGGTCGTGACGTTGCTGAGGTCCACGCCGAGGTGCACGATGGTCTGCGCGATCTGCGGGCGAATCCCGCTGATGATGCAGTCGGCGCCCATCAGGCGCGCTGCGGCGACGGTCTTGAGCAGATGCTGGGCGACCAGCGTGTCGACGGTCGGCACGCCGGTGATGTCGATGATGGCGATGCCCGCGCCCGTCTCGACGATCTTCTGCAGCAGGCTTTCCATCACGATCTGGGTGCGCGCCGAATCGAGCGTGCCGATCAGCGGCAGCGCGAGGATGCCTTCCCACAGCTGCACTACCGGCGTGGACAGCTCGAGCAGTTCTTCCTGCTGGCGCAGGATGATGGCTTCGCGGCTGCGCTGGTAGACCTCGGTGGTGTAGAGGCCGAGCGCGTCGAGCAGCAGGTTCACGGCCCAGCTCAGCTCGGCGAGCGCGGCCGAGTCGCTGCCGAACTCGCTGCGCAGCAGCGTGTAGAGCGGCTGCTTCAGCGAGAACACGAAGGTGGCGGTCTCGACCGGCGTGAAGCCGAGCCGCACGCGGTGCTTCGAGATCTCGCTGAGGAACTCGCGCACCGGCTCCCATTCGGGACGCGCGGCGTCGATGGTTTCCACGCTGCTGAGCGTGTCGATGAAGATGCCGAGGAAGCCGCGGAACTGGTCCGACATCTCGGCATCGGTGGTGAGCCCGCGCCGCTGCGCCGTGGACAGGTGCTGGTTCAGCCAGTCGTTGAGCAGGGTGGCGCGGTTGCGCGAAAGGACTTCGGCCAGCGCAATGCGGTTCGGTTGATTCATGAATGCTCCGGAAAGAGTCGGTAAGCGTGCCTGGTCGTGGTGTTGCGGTTCGATCGGCGGGCCTTGCTGCCCGACTCGTGAATCACCGCCCGCGGTCGTGGGTGCATGCCGCGGCGGCGCGACGGGTTCCGGCACGCCGTTCCCGGCGGGCGACGGAGCCGTCGCGCAGGCGGCATGGCATTCGTCCGTTTTTTCGAGTTAGGAGGATAGGACCCCCGATGGCCAAAAGCAATCGATATCGGCATGGCGGGCGGTGCGCGGCCCGCGCTCGTGCCGGCGCGGGACCGGTCGGCGGGCGATCCTGCCGGATCCTGCCAGGCCTGATGGCGTCGGCGCCGCGCGGCGCAAGGCATCCAGAGGAGCGGGTGGGGCATCGGGTGGCCGGCGATTTTGCGATGGCGCCGGTCGAAATCGGCTGGAGGCCGCGCGCTGGCACGCCGGTCGTCAGTATTTCAGGAACGCCGCATAGCGCGCGCGGATGTCCTCGACCTGCGAGAGCGTGCCCGACAGGTGCGCGCGCAGCGCCTGCTGGGCACCGGCCGCGTCGCCGGCGGCGATCGCCGCGACGATCGCCTCGTGCTGTTCGAGCACGCGCCCGGTCTTGCCGGGGATCGGCACGTGCAGGCTGCGCAGCCGGTCCAGGTGGCCGCTCTGGCGGCGCACCAGCGCCCACAGCCCGGCCACGTCGGCCGCGTCGTACATCGACTGGTGGAAGGCCTGGTCGGCGCGCACGAATTCGGCGTAGTTCTCGCGCGCCGCGTGCATGCGCTGCAGCTCGATGCCGTCTTGCAGCCGCGCGACCAGCCCGGCCGGCGTGTCGCTGGCGAGCCGATGCACGATCTCGAGTTCGACCGAGCGGCGCAGGAACAGCTGCTGGCGCGCGAGCGGCACGTCGATCGGGCTGACCACGGTGGCGTGCTGCGGAAAGATGTCGACCAGCCCTTCCTCGCCGAGCCGGATCAGCGCGTCGCGCACCGGCGTCTGGCTCAGGCCGTACAGCGCCGCCAGATCCGCGCGCTGCAGCACCGTGCCGGGCGCGAGGCGCATCGCCACGATCAGCTCGCGCAGATGCTCGAACACCTGCGGCGCGGCATGGCGCGAGCGGTCGAACGACGGGGCGATCAGGTCGGACAGGGCGGTGGCGGCGGGCAGCTCGGCAAGCGTCGGGGTCATCGGTCGAATCGGAAAACGGGGAGTACGGGGCAGGCCCGGGCAGCCGCGGCGCCTCGGGCGCCCGGCGGCGGCCAGCACGACCGGGCGGGCGCTGGTGCCGGGCGGCGCCAGGCGGCGAGGCCCGGCACCGCATGATGCGCACCGGCATGCCCATGCGCCGTCATGGCGGCAGCCGCAACGATAGCGCAGTTCGGCTTCATTGACGCACTAATGTTTTAGTGTTTTAATCCGGCCAAATCGAGTTCGCCACCGGGCCTCGCCATCATCGAGCCGCCGCGCCGCCGCGCCGGCCGCCGAGCGCCGACCGGGCAACCAGGAGACACCGTGGAAACTGCGAAGCATCGCGTCGTGCCGGACACGCCCGCACTGGCGCCGGCCGCGCCGCTCGCCCGCGCCGTCGCGAAGATCGAGCGGCGCGTGCTGCCGCTGTTCGTCGTCATGTTCATCGTCAACTACCTCGATCGCGTGAACATCGGCTTCGTGCGCGTGTACCTGGCGGCCGACATCGGCATCGACACCGCGGCCTACGGGCTCGGCGCGGGGCTGTTCTTCATCGGCTACGCGATCTTCGAGGTGCCCTCGAACCTGCTGCTCGCGCGCCTCGGCGCCCGCGCCTGGCTGGCGCGGATCATGTTGACCTGGGGCATCGCGGCCACCGCGATGGCGTTCGTGCGCGGCGAAACCTCGTTCTACCTGCTGCGGTTCCTGCTCGGCGTGGCCGAGGCGGGCTTCTTTCCCGGCGTCATCTATTACTTCACGCAGTGGCTGCCGTCCGGTGCGCGCGGCCGCGCGATGGCGGTGTTCCTGAGCGGCTCGGCGCTGGCCTCGATCGTGGCCGGGCCGATCTCGGGCGCGCTGCTGCAACTGGGCGGCGCGGGGCTGCGCGGCTGGCAGTGGATGTTCGTGGTGGAGGGCGCGGCCTCGATCGTGCTGTGCGTCGCGGTCTGGTTCTGGCTCGATTCGCGGCCCGCCGACGCGCGCTGGCTCGCCGACGACGAGCGCCGCGCGCTCGCCGAAACCATCGCTGCCGAGCAGGCCGAGCGCGAACGCGAGCGGCCCGCGCACCGGTCGCCATGGAAGCTGCTGGCCGATCCGAAGATCGCGCTCTACTGCTTCATCTATTTCGCGGTGTCGCTGACGATCTACGGCGCGACCTTCTGGCTGCCCAGCATCATCCGCAAGATGGGGCAGTTCAGCGATATCGAGGTGGGCCTGTTCAATTCGATCCCGTGGCTGGTGTCGATCGTCGCGATGACCGGCTTCGCCGCGCTGGCCTCGCGCTTTCGCCACCAGCAGCTGTGGACCTCGGTGGCGCTCGTGATCGCGGCGGCCGGCATGTTCGTCTCGACCTTCGGCGGCCCGGTGTTCGCGTTCGTCTCGATCTGCTTCGCGGCGGTCGGCTTCAAGGCCGCCTCGTCGCTGTTCTGGCCGATCCCGCAGCAGCACCTGGACGCGCGCATCGCCGCCGGCGTGCTCGCGCTGGTCAACTCGATCGGCAACCTCGGCGGCTTCGTCGCGCCGGCCGTGTTCGGGCTGCTCGAGCAGCACACCGGCTCGATCCGCGGCGGGCTGACCGGGCTGTCGGCCACCTCGCTCGCCGCGGTCGCGGCCGTCTGGCTCACGCGCCCCCGCCGGGCGCGCGGCGCGCGGGCCGGCTGAGGCCCGCCGCCTTTTTCGCCACTTGTCCCGGAACCCCATGAAAATCACCCGTGTCACCGTCACCCCGATCGCGTTCAAGGACGCGCCGCTGCTGAACGCGGCCGGCATCCACGAGCCCTATGCGCTGCGCTCGATCATCGAGATCGAGACCGACACCGGCCACGTCGGTCTCGGCGAGAGCTACGGCGACGCGCCGGCGCTGGCCGTGCTCGACGCCGTGAAGGGCGAGCTGATCGGGCTCGATCCGTTCAAGCTGAACCGGCTGCGCGAGATCGTGCGCGGCGTGGTGGCGAGCCGCGCGCCGGCCAGCGCGCCGGGCGCCGAGCTGGCGCCGGGCTCGCACGCGAGCAAGGCGGTCAGCAATGCCTATTCGGCGTTCGAGGTGGCCTGCCTCGACGCGCAGGCGCGCTACCTGAACGCGCCGCTCGTCGACCTGCTCGGCGGCGCGGTGCGCCGCGAGGTGCCGTTCAGCGCCTACCTGTTCTTCAAGTACGCGCAGCACATCGACAGCCCCTATGCGCCCGATGCCTGGGGCGAGGCGATCAGCGAGGCGCAGATCGTCGAGCAGGCGCGCCGCATGATCGACGCGCACGGCTTCGAGAGCATCAAGCTGAAGGCCGGCGCGCTCGAACCCGAGCACGAGGTGGCCTGCATCAAGGCGCTGAAGCGCGCGTTCCCGAACGCGCCGCTGCGCATCGACCCGAACGGCAACTGGTCGCTCGACACCGCGCTGCGCATGGCCGGGCTGCTCGGAGACGACCTGCAGTACTACGAGGATCCGACGCCGGGCCTGGAGGGCATGGCCGAGCTGCACCGCCGCACCGGCATGCCGCTCGCCACCAACATGGTGGTGACCGACTTCGACGAATTCCGCCGCAGCGTGGCGCTCGGCAGCGTGCAGATCGTGCTGGCCGACCACCACTACTGGGGCGGCCTGCGCGACACGCAGCAGCTGGCGAGGATGTGCGACACATTCGGCATCGGCGTGTCGATGCATTCGAACTCGCACCTCGGCATCAGCCTGATGGCGATGACGCACGTGGCCGCGTCGGTGGAGAACCTGTCCTATGCGTGCGATACGCACTATCCGTGGCAGGAGGGCGACGAGGAAGTGGTGAAGGGCGGCAAGCTGCCGATCACGGGCGGCTGCGTGGCGCTGACCGACGCGCCGGGGCTCGGCCTCGAGATCGACCGCGACCAGCTGATGAAGCTGCACGAGCTGTACCGGACCTGCGGCATCCGCCAGCGCGACGACGTCGGCCAGATGCGCAAGTACCGGCCCGACTGGACCCACCGCAAGCCGCGTTTCTGAGCTGCGTGTGTCGCCGCCGCCCCGCCTCGCGGCCGGCGGCGGCGGGACGCAACGCGCCGCGGCCCGGCAGGCCGGCGCGCCGCGCAGCGTCATGCAGCCAAGCAGCAAGCCACGAACATCATCACAACGACGGAGACACGACATGAACCCACCGAACCCGGGCGGCCCCGGCGCGTTGTCGAGCCGCTACCGCTGGACCATCTGCGCGATGATGTTCTTCGCCACCACCATCAACTACATGGACCGCCAGACGCTTGGCCTGCTCGCGCCGCTGATGCAGGCCGACATCGGCTGGAGCCAGGTGCAGTACGCGCAGACCGTGATGATCTTCACGGCCGCCTACGCGCTCGGCCTGCTGCTGTTCGGGCGCGTGGCCGACCGGCTCTCGACCAAGCTCGTCTACGGCGGCGCGATGGCGCTGTGGAGCGCGGCGGCGATGCTGCATGCGCTGGCCGCGAGCGTGCCCGGCTTCGCGGCGGTGCGCGGGCTGCTCGGCTTCGCCGAGGCGTCGAACTTCCCGGTGGCGCTGCGCACCACGGCGGTCTGGTTCCCGAAGCGCGAGCGCGCGCTCGCCACCGGCATCTGGAACATGGGCGCGACGGTGGGCGGCGTGGTGGCGCCGGCCATCATCCCGGCGATGGCCGTGCTGTGGGGCTGGCGGCCGGCCTTCGCGGCGAGCGGCGCGGTCGGCTTCGTCTGGTTCGCCGCCTGGCTGGTGATGTACCGCAAGCCGGCCCGGCATCCGCGCGTGGCGCCCGACGAACTCGCCTACATCAACGCCGACGAGGGCGCCGTGCCGGACGAGCGCAAGGTGGGCTGGCTCTCGGTGCTGCGCCATCGCGAGGCGTGGGCGTTCATGGTCGGCAAGCTGCTGACCGATCCGGTCTGGTGGTTCTACCTGTTCTGGCTGCCGAAGTGGCTCAACGAGGCGAACGGCATCGACATGCAGCACATGGGGCCGCCGCTCGTCACGATCTACGCGATGGCCTGCGGCGGCAGCGTGTTGGGCGGCTGGGCGTCGTCGCGGCTGATCGCGCGCAGCGGGCGCGTGAACTACGCGCGCAAGCTGACGATGGCGGTCTGCGCGCTCTGCGTCACGCCGATCGCGCTGCTCTCGCAGTTCCACACGCTCTGGTTCGCGGTGCTCGCGGTCGGGCTCGCGGCCGCCGCACACCAGGGCTGGTCGGCCAACCTCGTCACGCTGGTGTCGGACGTGTTCCCGCGCCGCGCGGTGGGCACCGTGATCGGCATCGGCGGCACCATGGGCATGCTCGGCTCGTTCCTGTTCTCGGGCGTGATCGGCGAGACGCTGCAGCGCACCGGGCAGTACTGGGCGCTGTTCGCGATCGGCGCGCTGGCCTATCTGGTCGCGCTCGCGATCATGCATGCGCTGATGCCGCGCATGACGCCGGTGATGCTGCGCGAGGCCGGCGAGGCGGGCGGCCTGCGCGCGCCCGGCTGAACGGCAGGCATCGCTTCACATCGACAAGATATACGACGTCTAATGATAAAGGCGGCGTGATCCGGGATGTCGTGCCGCCAGATCGCTGAAAAAATGAACAATTCCGTCGATTGCATTGTGTTTCGCTATGTCATACGATGACGGACAATTCATTCGAGCCGGCCCCGAGGCGGGGTGTCCGTCGCTCGTCCGCGTCGCCATGACGGCGCGCACGGCGAGGGCGCCATCCTGGGGGCCGGCGGTCACGAGAGTCGCCAGTGAAAATCGCCGCCGTCGAAGTCATCCGCCTGTCACTCGCATTCGACGCCGGGCGCCGCCCCGCCGCCGTGCCCGATTCCGCCACCGATACCTATAACGCCGCCGACCGCTCGCTGCGCCGGATGGAGACGCTGCTGGTGCGGCTCACCGACGACGCGGGCCGCACCGGCTGGGGCGAGGCATTCGGCCATCTGATCAATCCGGTCACGTTCGCCGCGCTCGAAGGCCCGGTGGGCCGCTGGTTCCGCGGCGCCGAATTCGAGCCGACGCCGGACGGCATCGCCGCGCTGCGCGAGCGGGCCGATCAGGCGCTGCATGCGTTCGGCCGGACCGGCCCGGTGCTTTACGCGCTGTCGGCGATCGACACCGCGCTGCACGACCTGGCCGCGCAGGCCGCCGGGCTGCCGCTGTACCGCTGGTTCGGCGGCGAGCGCGGCGAGATCGACGTCTACGCGAGCCTGGTCAGCTACGAGAACGACGCCGACGAAGTGGCGCGCCACGTGCGCCGCGCATGGGACGAGGGCTTCCGCTCGATCAAGCTGCACGAGACCGCGCAGGCGGCGATCGCGGCCGCGCGCGCCGCGCTGCCCGAGGGCGGGCGCCTGATGGTGGACGTGAACTGCCCGTGGCGCGTGGACGAGGCTGCCACGCGTGTCGCGGCGCTGCGCGAGCTGGGCCTCGGCTGGATCGAGGAGCCGGTCTGGCCGTGCGACGACGTCGCGGGCCTCGCCCGCGTGCGCGCGCTCGGCGTGCCGGTGGCGGCCGGCGAGAACGCCTCGGGCGTGGCGGGCTTTCGCGAGCTGCTCGAGCGCGGCGCGCTCGACGTCGCGCAGCCGAGCATCGCGAAGATCGGCGGGCCGACCGGCATGCGCGCCGTGATCGCGCTGGCCGCGCAGCACGGCGTGCGCGTGGTGCCGCATTGCTTCTACTACGGCGCGGGGCTGCTGGCCACGGCGCACGTGGTGGCGACGCTGCCCGCCGACGTCGCGCTGGAAATTCCCTACCTCGACTGGCCCGAGCGGCTGCACGCGGCGCAGCGCCCCGGCGCACGCTTCACGCTGCCCGACACGCCGGGCCTCGGCTTCGCGCCCGATCTCGCGCTGCTGGCGCAAAACACGCTGGCCCACGCGACGCTCGACTGAGGCGCCGCCGCGCTCAAATCGCACGAACAGAACCAAGACGATCAAGATCACCCGGAGACACGATGACAATCCGCTATCGCTACTGGATCGGCGCGCTGCTGTTCGGCGCCGGCATGCTGAACTATCTCGACCGCGCCGCGCTGTCGGTGGTCGCGCCGATCATCAAGCACGACCTCGGCATCGACGACGCGCAGATGGGCGTGCTGTTCAGCAGCTTCTTCGTCGGCTACTGCCTGTTCTGTTTCGTCGGCGGCTGGGCGGCCGACCGCTTCGGCCCGCGCCGCGTGTTCGGCGTGGCGGCGGCGGTGTGGTCGCTGTTCTGCGGCGCGACCGCGCTGGCCGGCTCGTTCGCGCACCTGATGATCGTGCGCGTGGCGTTCGGAGTGGGCGAGGGGCCGATGGGCACCACCACCAACAAGTCGATCTCGAACTGGTTCCCGCGCAGCGAGGCCGGCCGCGCGGTGGGCTGGACCAACGCCGGGCAGCCGCTCGGCGCGGCGATCGCGGCGCCCGTCGTCGGGCTGGTCGCGCTGCAGTTCGGCTGGCGCATCTCGTTCGTGGTGATCGCCGCGCTCGGCTTCCTGTGGCTGGCCGCCTGGTTGACCGTGTTCCGCGACGACCCGGCCACGCACCCGCGCGTGTCGGCCGAGGAGGCGCGCGAGATCGTGGCGGACCGCGCCGTGGATGCGGTGGCCGAGTCCGGCGCGCCGGGCGGCGGCGAGCGCGGCCTGGTCCACTACCTGCTGTCGCGGCCGGTGCTCGGCGTGGCGCTCGCGTTCTTCAGCTTCAACTACGTGCTGTACTTTTTCCTGTCCTGGCTGCCGAGCTACCTGACCGACTACCAGCACCTGAACATCAAGCAGATGAGCGTGGTGGGGATCCTGCCGTGGCTCGGCGCGACGGTGGGCTTCGCCGCGGGCGGCAGCGTGTCGGACCGCATCTACCGGCGCACCGGCGACGTGCTGTTCGCGCGCAAGATCGTGATCGTGGTGGGGCTCGGCGTGGCCGCCGCCTGCGTGTTGCTGGCCTCGCGCGTGAGTTCGCTCGGCGCGGCCGTCACGCTGATCGCGATCGCGAGCCTGTTCGCGTTCATGGCGCCGCAGGCCTGCTGGTCGCTGCTGCAGGAGATCGTGCCGCGCCGCCGGGTGGGCGCCGCGGGCGGCTTCGTCCATCTGCTGGCCAACCTGGCCGGGATCCTGTCGCCGAGCCTGACCGGCTGGCTGGTGCAGTACGGCGGCGGTTACGAGAGCGCGTTCGTGCTGGCGGGCGCGTCGGCGTTCGTCGGCGCGCTGATCCTGATGTTCGCGGTGCGCCCAGCCGCCGTCGAGCGGCTGCGCGGCGCGGCGTGAAGCGTCGGCCGGCGCGCCGTTGAGGGAGGGGCGGGCCGCAGTCGGGACGGGGTGAATTCGGTGGGTGGTCCGTCTGCGTTACGCGCGCGGTTGCCGCGTGCCCGAACCGGTGCCGGCGCGCGCCGGTTTCCACGGGACCGTTTCCATTGCCGAGCATCGTCCGATCCGCGAGACGGATCCCGCGCGTCGTGCTCGCGTTGCCGGCCCGCGGCCGTGGCGACGCCGCGACAGACGGCGCCGCCGCGCCGTCGCTTCGCTTCCCCCGCCATCGCTGCGCGCCGGCATCACGCCTTGCGCGTCGATCGGCCTGCCGCCGCCCTGCCTCGGCGGCACGCGAATCAGATCGCCATCCACATCCGGTAGAACAGCACGCCTGGTTTCGAGGCCAGCGTCAGCGCCTCGGGATCGCGCGCGAAGCCGAGCCCCTCGTAGAATCCGGCCGCCGTCTCGCGGCCGGTACACCAGAGCGTCTTGCCGCCATGCTCGCGCGCGTGGTTCGCGCAGAGCCGCACCAGCACGCGTCCGAAACCGAGCCCGCGCAGCGGCTCGTCGATCGCCATGCCGCGCAGGCGCCAGCCGCCGGCCGGCGCCAACGCGTGGTGATCCTCGCGGCATACCGAGGCCACCCCGACCAGCCTCCCGTCGCGCCGGATGCCGAGATGCAGCGTGTCCGCTTCCAGATCGCCGGCGAGGCGCGAGGCGATTTCATCGCCATCGAGCAGCAAGCGGGCGCGCAGCGGATAAACGTCGTCGGCGCCGACCATAACAATTTCAAACAGCGAAGCGTGATTAATCATCGAGAATCTGGGCGATAGAGAGCGGTCTTTGAAATCAGTGTTGCCCGTCACATCTGACGGTTGCTCGGAGCTGGCGGTAAGGGTATCCTCGTCCGCGGGCCGATTGCGTGTTTAGCAAAAGACAATACTGCGATCACAGAATGGAAGAAAAAACAAATTCAGACGCCGACCACGCGTATGACGAAATTCGAACACGAATTCTCGACGGACGCCTGGAACCAGGCCAGAAAATCTCACATCGCGGGTTGGCAAGCAAACTCGGAATCGGGCAGATGCCGGTGCGCAGCGCGTTGCAACGCCTGGCCGCCGAGAATCTCGTCACCGTGTTCGACAAGCGCGGCACCTATGTGAACGATCCGACGCGCGACGATCTCCAGCAGATCTTCGAGGTCCGGCTCGCGCTGGAAAGCACGGCAGCCTACCTCGCGGCGTGCCGCGGGCCGACGCCCGCGATGGCGGCCTCGGTGGACCGGATGGAGCGGCTGATCGAGAGCGGCGAGACCGACATCATGGCCGAGCAGCGCATCGGTTGGGTTTTTCATCAGGAAATGTTTCTGGCCGCGAGAAACGAACGGCTGCACAATTTTTATAAATTACTGAGAGCACAGACGCTTGCATTGAATGAATTGCCACGTCAGGACATCGAGACGGTTCGGCGTGGCACCACGGAACATCTGGCGATTTATTCCGCGATTCGGGACGGACAACCCGAGGAAGCCCGCGGTCACATGTGGAATCACATCGTAGATGGAACCCCTGCAAGAATCAAATTAATCCGGGCCAGAAATGAATCAAAAGAATAGCAGCACCTCGCTACCGCTGATCATGATCATCGCGCTGATTCTCGGCGCGTTGACCGGCGTTTATGCCCCGCATTTCGCGGCCGACGTGGGCTTCCTCTCCACGCTGTTCGGCCATGCCATCAAGATGGTGGTGATGCCGCTGATCCTGCTGTCGGTGGTGGTGGGCAGCTATCGCGCCGTCGAGCAGCGCCGCCACCTCGGGCGCACGGCCGTGATCGCGATCCTGTTCTTCATCGTCATGACGGTCATTTCGAGCGCGCTCGGGCTCGGGCTGTACTGGCTGTTCCGTCCGGGCCTCGGCGCCTCGATGACGGGCTCGGGCGCGCTGCCCGACCACCTCGCCACCAGCATCGACTGGATCAAGTTCATCACCGACATGGTGCCGCAAAACCTGGTGGCCGCGCTTTCCTCGGGCAACGCGATCCCGGTGCTGGTGTTCGGCGTGATGCTCGGCACCGCGCTCGGCGCCACCGGCGAAGCGGGGCGCCCGGCCATCAACCTGTTCGCCTCGCTGCTGGCCGGCCTGTTCAAGATGGTCGAGTGGATCGTCGCGCTCTCGCCGCTGGCGATCTTCGCGGCGGTGGCCGGGCTGATGAGCAGCCGCGGCGTGGCCGGCCTGATGCCGCTCGTCAAGCTGCTCGGCATCGCCTATCTCGGCATGGCGATCCTGGCCGTGCTGCTGACGCTGATCATCGTGGCCACCGGCAACCAGCCGCTCGCCGTGATCCGCAAGGTCAGCGAGCCGCTGATCCTCGCCTTCACCACGCGTTCGTCGGAAATCACCTATCCGGTGCATCTGAAGAAACTGACGGAAATGGGCGTGCCGTCGTCGATCGCCTCGACCATCCTGCCGCTGTCGTACATCTTCAACCGCGACGGCGCGGTGCTCTATACCGCGCTCGCGGTCGGCTACCTGGCCGATGCCTATCACGTGGCCTGGAGCTGGCCGCTCGCGCTGACGATCCTCGCGCTGACGATCCTGACCATCGACGGCGCCGCGAACGTGCCGTCGGGCGCGATCGTCGCGATCACGATCGTGCTGGCCGCGGTGGGGCTGCCCGCCGAGGCGGTGCTGTTGATCCTCGGCGTGGACGCGTTCTTCGACATGGGCCGCACGGCGATGAACGTCTACGCGAGCACCGTGGCGATGACGGTGTCGCTGCGCCTGTCGAGCGACGAACGGATCACGGCGGCCGACGGCGTCGACGGCGGCGCCTCGTACCGCACCAACTGATCGGACCGGGCCCGGGCCCGGGCGCGGGCGCGGGCGCCCGCGCGGCCGGCCGGCGCCGTCGCGCGAGGCTTGCCGCGCGCCGGCCTGGATTCATCCGGCACGGCGCCGGCCGATGGCATCGTCCACGGCGGGCGACGCGGCGGCAAGCGGTATCGGCGGTCGAGGCAGTATCAGCGGTAGCGGCAAGGCCGGCTTTCCCGAGGCGGGAATGACGGCCGCGTTTCGATGGAAAGGATCAAGCAAACTGCGATCGCAGATTCGCGCGATCGTCGGCATGCAGCAGGCGAAGTGAAGACGTGTCCATGACGTCGCGACGTGATCGAGGGCAGCGCAGCCGCTCTCGGACGTCGCAGCTTACCGAGAGAGAGCGTTCGCATGACTGTCCTGACGGAAACCCGGATGCAGCAACCGGCCGAGGCCCGGCGAGGTCCGCCGGCACCGGCGCGGCCCAACGCGCGAGGTGGGCGCCGTGCGTGAGATCGACCAGCAGAACTATTTCGCCGTGTTCGACGAACTCGAGCGCGCGTCGGACCGCACCGCGCTGCGCAAGATCGTGACGCGGCTGATCCGGCCGCTGGGCGGCGAGCGCTTCGCGTTCCTGCTGATGCCGGCCGAGGGCGCCGCGCATCCGCGGCTCGACGACGACGCGGTGCTGACCGACGCGGCGCCGGGCTGGCTCAGCGGTTACCGCGAGCGGCGCTGGTTCGACGCGGACCCCGGCATCGCCTACGCGCGCCGCACCTCCACGCCCACCACGGCCGGCTCGATCGCGCCGCAGACCGACGGCCAGCTCGCGCTGCGCACGCACGACGCCGCGCACGGCTTCGGCGCGAAGCTGATCGCGCCGGCCCATCTGCCGACGCTGAACCTGGGCGGCGTGCTCTACGTGGGCAGCGCCGCGCCCGCGCGCGAGGCCGAGCCCGCGCTGCACGCGAAGCGGATGTTCTTCCGGCTGATCGCGAACGAACTGCTGGACTGGCACGCGGGGCAGATCCGCCGCGACGCGGCGCGTTCGCTGGCGCTGACCGAGCGTGAAACGGGCATCCTGCGGCTGCTGCGCAGCGGCTATACCGCCCACAACATCGCCAAGGAGTTGAGCGTCGCGGTACCGACGGTCTACGGCTATTACAAACGGCTCAACGAAAAATTTTCTGTAAATCACATTTCGCTGACGGTAAAGCGGGCTGCCACCCTGGGTTTGCTGGATCAATAAATGATTCACTTAAAACATGTGCGTCACGGAATCTTTTTTCATCGATAAAAGGCTATCAGACAGCACTGATATTTAATATAGTGACTGGAAAATTCGGGTGTTACGATACGGGCGCACGGGCGGAGTGCGCCGGCCGGCAAGGCCGTGCCGGCCCTGGCGGGGCGGACGGTGCCGGCGCCGGTCGCGGCACTCGTGAAGTAATCCGTTATTTTTTTTCGATAACCGGATGCCGGCCATGCCGGCGCGGCGGCTGGCGCCAGGCCGATCGAATCGCGGTCAATCACGGAATACGGTTGATTTTGTGTTCGGCATAAATGCCCGAATGAATTGCACGCGAAGCCGAACATAATTGACGATATCGATTTATTGCCGCAGCGCGGCGCGAGGTGGTCCGCCGGTATCACGGCGGCGTGCGCGGCGCGGGGCCGGGTCACCATCGGGAGAGCCATGGAACGTCCATTCAGTCAGGAGCACCGGAGCTTCGCCGTGACGGTCGAGAAATGCTGTCTGGCCGCGAGCGCGCTGCTTGTCGCCTGTGCCGTCGCGCTGGCGATCCTCGGCGGCTGCACGCCGGACGACGCCGGCATGCATCAGGGCGCCGTCGCGCGCGGCGATCTGCTGGCCGGTGCGGCCAGGCACGCCGCGCGGCCGCCGCCGGCCGCGCCGGGTGCGCCGTGGCGGCATGGCTGAGGCGGGCGCGGGCAAAACGGTGGAGAGGGCGTGATCGAAGGACGGGCGCGGGATCGATGGAGCGGGCAGGACGGCTGCGGCGGCGCCGTTCGCCGTGGTGGCACGGCGATGTAGCGCCCGCGATTGGGACTTAAGGAGCGAGACCAGATGAACGTGCGGCAGGAGACGCGGACGGCATACGTGGGCGAGGTACACGGCATGCCGCCGGGCAGGATGACGAAGGACGAGATGCGCATCGACGTGCTGTCCGGCCGGATTCACGCGCAGGAGGCGCTGCTCAAGGCGCTGATGGAGATCTGTCCGGACAAGGACGGGCTGCTGCGCCGCCTCGAGGCCGAAACGGCGAACATGAGCCTGTCGCTGCGCGAGAGCGACTGCTCGCTCCTGATGTACGCGGCCTTCATCGAGCATACCGCCGCGCTGCGCGAATGCATCGCCGCGCCGGTGGTGGGCGAGTGCCTGCACGGCGGCTGAGCGGCGCGCGTCTCACCACCTGAGATAGCCGGGCGCGAGCGCCGCGCCGATCGCGGTCGTCAGCACGATCGCCAGCGCGTACCAGATTCCCCAGAACGACAGCGACACGTCGGCGCCGTACAGCGAAAACACCAGCAGCCCCTGGGCGCCGGCCAGCAGGCCCGCGCCCGCGCCGGCCAGCGCGAGGCGCGTCGGCGCGAGCCCCTTGAGCGCGTGCATCGCCGCCGCCAGCGGCGGCAGCGAGAGCAGCACGAGGTTCGCGGCGGCCAGCCACCCGCTCGTGCCGAGCATCAGCTGCAGCCGGTAGCCGGGCGGCGTGGCGAGCAGCACGCCGCCGCCCGCCAGCAGCATCGTCAACACCGGCAGCGCCGCCGCGATCCATGCCATGCGCACCGGCGCGCCGGGCCGCCCGAGCCGCTCGGTCAGCTTCATCGCCGCGACGATGAGGCTGAGCGGGAACGCGAGACGCGCCCAGAACCGCGTGGTCAGGATCACCTCCGGCATGTCGCTGCGGATGCCGTACAGCCCGACCAGCAGCGCGACGCTGCCGGCGAAGCCGGTCAGCAGCGCGCGCTCGATGCGGCGCGCGACGGCACCGGGCTCGACCGGCCGCAGGTCGGCCGCGAGCCGCGTGACGAGATCGCGCGTCTTCATCGTGGAGCCAGGGCCGCGGCGCCGCCGGCCGATCGATGCGGGCCGTGAAGCGCGTCCCGAAGGTCGCTTCGACCGCCTCGATCACGTCGACCATTCCGAACCTCGGGCGCGCGCACGACGTGCCGGTTCACGCGCGCGGCGAGCGATCGCCGAGCAGGCTGTCGAGCGAGATCCGGCCCGGCCCCCAGGCGGCGATGCCGAGCGCCATCGCGGCCCAGGTCAGATGGACCGGCCAGCCGTCGGGCACCGTCAGCTCCACCACGCAGGTCATCAGCAGCAGGCCGATCGCGGCGAACCGCGTGCCGAGGCCGAGCACCAGCAGCACCGGAAACCCCACCTCGCCGCAGCCCGACAGGAACGCGAACAGCGCCGGCATCGGGAACGGGTAGGGGCCGCCGGGCAGGTGCAGCTGGAACTCGCTCGTGAACAGCTGGATCGCCGTGTCGCTCAACTGGAAGACGCCGCTCCATTTGAGCACGCCCGATTTCCAGAACGGCACCGCGAGCGCGAGCCGCAGCGCGAGTTGCGCGAGCCACGGCTGCGCGAACCATTCGACGGCCAGCCGCGCGCGGCGGACCAGTTCGGGGAGGCCGCCGGACAGCGGCCGGGAAGGCATGCGAGGGGCTGACATGTCGATCAGTCTCCGAGGTGAACGGCGCTGAACACGCCGGTGTCGATCATCGCGGCGAGATTGGCCGGCAGATCGAACGAGGGGGTGGCATCGAGCGCGATCGCGACGGCCTCGCCGAGCGGGGCGCCGTCGATCAGGGCGGTGAGGAACGCGGCGCCGCCGGGCGCGAGGCGCGAGACGATCACGTCGAGATCGGGCCGCGTGACGAGCGCGTCCTCGGCGTCGCCGCGGACGAGCGGCTCGACCGGGCCGTCCTGCTTGTTCATCGCGAAGATCGCGACGGCCGGGTACGGCGAGCGCACGATCCGCGTGGCCGGGTGCGCGGTGAACGTGACGTCGGCCAGCACCTCGGGCGCGATCGACGCGAACGCGTCGGCCGCGAGCACCGGCAGGTCGGCCGCGTGATAGGCGTCGAGCCAGGCGCGCTCGATGCGTGCCGTGTCGGCGAGCCACGGCATCTCGCGCGCGTACTCGTAGCGCGCGATGAACTCGGGGAACGCACGGCCGTATTCGAACAGCAGCGGCGAGACGGGCGGCGTCTCGCGCAGATGGAAGCGCGCCATCGCGCGGAAGAATTCCACGCCGGTGATGCGCTGCACGGCCGGGTAGATCGCGGCCAGCGCGTCGATCAGGCTGACCGTGACGTTGTTGCGATAGACGTTGTAGCGCGTCACGACGCCCTTGCCGCCGTGCGCGACGACCCCGGGCGGCGCGGCCAGTTCGGGATTCACGAGGCCGGAAGAGAACGCCGATGCATAGTGATCCGAATCAATCTCAACTGACATGATCGGGCGCCTCCGCGGGTGTCTGCGTTCGTGCCGATGTCCGTGCCCGCGCCGCGGCCGACAGGCGCCGCCGCGCTTCCAGCGCCTCGCCGCGCAGCGTCGGCCAGTCGGGCAGCGCGCTGTCCCATTCGATCAGCGTCGGGAGCGGGCCGGTGCGCGCCAGCACGTCGTCATAGAGCTGCCAGACGGCGTCGGCCACGGCGCGATCGTGGCTGTCGATCAGGAGCGGCGCGCCTTCGTCGTCGTGCTGCGCGGTGTGGCCGGCCAGATGGATTTCGCCGACCCGGTCGAGCGGGAACGCGGCGAGATAGCGTGGCGCCGATTCGCCGTGATTGGTCGCCGAAACGAATACGTTGTTGATGTCGAGCAGCAGGCCGCAGCCGGTGCGGCGCGCGATGGCGGCGATGAATTCGGTCTCGCTCATCGTCGATGCCTCGAACGCGACGTAGGTGGAAGGATTCTCCAGCAGCAGGGTCCGGCCGATCGCCGTCTGCACCTGGTCGACGTGTTCGCAGACGCGGTCGAGCGTGGCCTTCGTGTAGGGCAGCGGCAGCAGGTCGTTGAAGTATGCGCCGTCGTGCGTGGACCAGGCCAGGTGCTCGGAGACGAGCGCCGGCTGGTAGCGCGCGACGAGGCGGGCAAAGCGGGCGAGATGGTCGCGATCAAGCGGAGCCGGGCCGCCGATCGACAGGCAGACGCCATGCACGGAAAGCGGATACGCCTCGCGGATCGCCGTGAGCGAGCGATGCGGCGGGCCGCCCGCGCCCATGTAGTTTTCCGCGTGGACTTCGAAGAAACCGCCGGCAAGGCCGTCGTCGAGGATCTCGGCGAGGTGCTGTGGCTTGAAGCTGGTGCCGGCCAGCAGGCCGTGCGGGATGGCCGGCTGGAGACGACCGGGATCGTGGCCTGCCGGGCTGACGATGGTGTGTGCCATGGTCGTCTCCAGTGCCGTGCGCCGCTTACGACTTGATCGGCGTCAGCGAGCCGTGGCCGCCGTTCGGCACGGAGATGCTGGCGCACGTGCCGCCCTGGACGAACTTCCACGAGTTGCCCTGGAAATCGACCGTCGAGGTGCCCTGGCAGGTCGTGCCGGGACCTGCCGCGCAATCGTTCTGGCCTTTCAGCGCGACGCCGTAGCACTTCTCCTTGTGGGCGGCCAGCGCTGCGCTCGCCTCGGCTTGCGTCAGCGGCGCGGCGTGCGCGACCGACGCGAGCAGGCTGGCGACGGCGCCGACGATGAGGGCGGAATTGACCGATTTCTTTGCGGACATGGAGATTCTCCTGTAAGTGGACTGGACGGTACCCATGGTGGGTACGCTGGTTAGTTCGCCGGCCTTTCGATGCCGGTTACAGCCGGTCGTTTTTTTTCGTCGAAGGGTGGCCGATGCGGCCGAGGTGGCCGCTGCGCGTGGCGGCACGACAGTTCGGCCCGGCTGGCGGCGCGCGCGTCGATCGCGCTATGATCAGTCGAATGCCTGGTCCGGGTGCCGCCCGGCCGCGTGCCGGGCGGGGTGGCCGGCGCGGGCACCGGACGCTCGCCGCCGCGCGATGCCGACGGCGTTCGCGATGCCGGCGTGTCCCGTCTTTCCGTGTCATCCATTCGCGATCCCATGACTTTCCGAACGCGCCGCCCGATGTGGTGGCTCAAGATGCTGGCGAGCCTCGTCGTGCTCGTCGTCGTGCTGGCGGCCGCCGGCGCGTTCCTGTTCCTGCGCGCGAGCCTGCCGCAACTGGACGGCGAGATCCACGCGCCGGGCCTGGGCGCGCCGGTCACGGCCACCCGCGACGCGCTCGGCGTGCCGACCGTGACCGCGCGCGACCGCTTCGATCTCGCCTACGGCGTCGGCTATCTGCACGCGCAAGACCGCTTCTTCCAGATGGACTACCTGCGCCGCAGCGGTGCCGGCGAGCTGGCCGAGCTGGTGGGGCCGGTCGCGCTCGATTTCGATCGCTCGCACCGGCTGTTCCGGCTGCGCGCGCGCGCCGAGGCCACGCTCGCGCAACTGCCGCCCGACCAGCGCCGGCTGCTCGAGCGCTACACGCGGGGCGTCAACGACGGGCTCGCCGCGCTGGGCGCGCGGCCGTTCGAATACGTGCTGCTCGGCGCGCGGCCGATGCGCTGGCGGCCCGAGGATTCGCTGCTGGCGATCTGGGCGATGTACTTCGATCTGCAGGGCAACCTGCTGCCGCGCGCGATCGCGCGCAACTGGCTCGCCACCCACGCGAGCGCGGCGCAGGCTGCCTTCCTGCTGCCGGCCGCCTCGGCGCTCGACGCGCCGCTCGATGCACCCGCCATCAGCCTGCCCGCGCCGCCGCTGCCGGCCAGCGCGCCGGACGGCTTCCGCGCGCCGGCCGCGACCGGTGCCGACACGGCAAAGCAGCTTGCCGAGCTCGATGTCCGCTCGTCGATCGGCAGCAACAATTGGGTGATCGCGGGCGCGCGCAGCGCGAACGGCGCGGCGATCGTCGGCAACGACATGCATCTCGGCATCGCGCTGCCGAACACCTGGTATCGCGCGGCGCTGGTGACGGACGACGGCAGGCAGCCGGCGCGGCGCGTGGTGGGCGTGACGCTGGCCGGGGTGCCCGCGGTGGTGGTGGGCAGCAACGGCGAGGTGGCCTGGGGCTTCACCGACGGCTATGTCGACGGCCTCGACCTGGTGCCGGTCGAGCACGACGGCGGCGATCCGCTCGCGTTTCGCGTCGGCGGCCGGGCCGAGACGGCGCGGCGCTACGACGAAGTGATCCGCGTCCACGGCGCCGCGTCCGTCACGCTGCCGGTGACCGAGACCTCGCTCGGGCCGGTGCGCGAACTCGACGGGCGGCCCTATGCGATCCACTGGATCGCGCAGGCGCCCGGCGCGGTGAACCTCGAACTCACGCGGATGGCCGACGCCGCGAATCTCGACCAGGCGCTGCGCGTGGCGAACGAATCGGGCATCCCGGCCGAGAACGTGGTGGTGGGCGACCGCGCGGGCCATATCGGCTGGTCGATCGCCGGCCCGCTGCCGGACCGCCGCGCGATCACCGGTGCGGCCGATGCCGGCGCCTGGCGGGCGGCGCTGCCGCCCGAGGCCGTGCCGCGCGTGGTCGATCCGGCGGCCGGGCAGCTCTGGACCGCCAACAACCGGCAGCTGGCCGGCGCGGCCTACCGGCTGATCGGCGACGGCGGCGCGGACAACGGCGCGCGCGCGGGCCAGCTGCGCGACGATCTCGCCGCGCTTGGCCACACCGACGAACAGGCCGCCTACCGCGTCGATCTCGACGATCGCGCGCGCTTCATCGCGCCGTGGCGCGAGCGCGCGCTGCGCGTGCTCGACGACGCGGCGCTGGCCGGCCACCCGCAGCGCGCCGCGTTTCGCCGGCTGCTGACGCAGAGCTGGGACGGGCGGGCCAGCGTGGATTCGGTCGGCTACCGGCTCGCGCGCGGCTTCCTCTACACGCTGGCCGACGACGTGTTCGGCGGGCTGAACGCCCGGATCAGGCGCGACGACGCCGAGGCCGCCTACCAGCTCGCCAATCCGCGCTGGGCCGTGGTGCTGGAGCGGCTGCTCGACGCGCAGCCGGCCGGCTGGCTGCCGGCCGGCGCCGCGAACTGGCGCGACGTGCAACTCGCCGCGATCGACCGGACCATCGCCGACGTCACGCGCGATGGCACGCCGCTCGACCAGGCCACCTGGGGCCGGCGCAACACGCTGCGCATCGTGCATCCGTTCGCGGCCAGCGTGCCGCTGCTTGGCCGCTGGCTGGAGGCGCCCGCCGACGAGGTGCCCGGCGACGTCGGCATGCCGCGCGTGGCAGGGCCGAATTTCGGCCAGTCCGAGCGGATGGTGGTGGCGCCGGGGCACGAGGCGCAGGGGATCTTCAACATGCCGGGCGGCCAGAGCGGGCATCCGTTGAGCCCGTTCTTCCTGGCCGGGCACGAGGCCTGGGTAAGGGGCGAGGCGCGGCCGTTCCTGCCCGGCCAGACGCGGCATACGCTGCGCTTCGCGCCGTAGACGAGGTGATGGGCGGCGGGAGTGGCGCGGCGTGCCGGCTCCGCTGCCGTTCGCCCGGACCCGCGCCGTCGAAGTCGGGTTCATGCACGACGATCGAGCCAGCGAGCGATGCCATCTGCGCACGCCGGCCGCGTTACGTTCAACCGTGCCGCGTGGCGAGGCACGGCGCCTGGAACATGCGCCCGACCGTGAAGCCGTGCAGCGTGCGGCCCAGCACCAGCAGCCAGAGCATGCCGAGCAGGCTCGCGAACACGACGCCGGCCTCGGTGAACGTGCCGAACCCCGTCACGCGCGCGAGGTTGAACGTGGCCAGCGTGTAGACGCCGATCGGAAACGTGAAGCCCCACCAGCCGAGATTGAACGGCAGCCCCTCGCGGCGATAGCGCCACATGAACAGCGCCGCGCAGGCGAGCCACCAGAGGCCCGCGCCCCACAGCAGCAGCGCGCCGAACACGCCGAAATCGCGGGCGAGCAGCGCGGCCGGCTGCAGCGCGGTGCCGGCGAACGCGCGCGCGGCGGCCTCGCCGAGCGTGATCAGGCCGAGCGCGCCGGTGCCGATCGGGCCGAGCGTGAGCCAGCTCGTCACGCCGAGTTCGCGATGCGGCAGCTTGTGGATCACCAGCCGGAACAGCACGATCGTCAGGATCGAGAACGCGAGCGGCACCGAGATCGCCCACAGCAGATAGCCGACACCGACCACCACCTGTGCGCTGGCCGCCGGCAGATGCGGGGCGAGCAGCGCGGCGCTGGCCGCGGCCACCTCGGGCGCCACGATCGGCAGCAGCAGCGCGGCGGTCAGGCGCTCGACACTGTGTTCCTGCACCGTGAATGCCAGATACGGCACGCCGATCGCGACCATGATCGACAGCAGCGCATCGAACGCCCACAGCGCGAGCGCGACCGACGTCGCCGCGTTGCCGTCGTGCGCGCCGGCGAACAGCACGATGCCGTTGACGATCGGCGCGAGTCCCATCGGGATCGCGCCGAGGAACATCGACTGCAGCGGGTGGTGCAGCAGCGGCCGCACCGTGTCGCCGAACAGCACGAGGCGGCCGACGAACATCGCCGCGAACAGCGCGTAGAGCACGATGTCGAGGCGCCAGAGCCAGCCGGCCAGCAGCGTCTTGAGCGGTGACGCACCGGGCAGCGCGTTGAGCACCAGGCAGACGACGCCGGTGCCCATCGTGACCGCGAACCAGTTCGGCGTGAACTGGCGGACGTTTTCGAGCCAGGCCGGCCGGCGGCGACGGCGGGAGCGGGCGAGGGTGGGGGAGGTCATGACGGTCTCCGTCTGGTTCGGGATGAAGGCAGTCTACGAAGCGCCGTGCGATAGGAAAAATACATAATTGAGATTGCAGGCATGCTTTATTGGTATGCTTCGCGAACCGGCGCCCACGCCGGCTTTTCACGGCTTTCCTCACACCGCCCTCGCGTGGCGGGAATAAGCGGCGCGAAACCGTGTTCGCCTGCTCGGGGCACGCCGCCCCGAACCGTCACGATCGGACCGGCCCGATGAATTTCACGCACCTGTTGGCTTTCCACGAAGTCGCTCGCGCCGGCAGCGTGAGCGCCGGCGCCGCGCGGCTGCGCGTGAGCCAGCCGGCCGTCACGCGCGAGATCCGCGAGCTGGAGGCGCGGCTCGGCCTCGTGCTGTTCGACCGGCTGCCGCGCGGCGTCGCGCTGACCGAGGCGGGGCGCCTGCTGTTCGACCATGCCGCGCGGATCTTCGCGCTCGCCGACGCGGCCGAGGCCGAGCTGGCCGAACTGGCCGGCCTCGCGGCCGGGCACCTGCGGCTCGGCGCGAGCGGCACGCTCGGCGTCTATCTGCTGCCGGAGCTGATCGCGCGCTTCAGCGCGCGGCATCCGCGCGTGGCGGTGGACCTGACCGTCGCCAACACCGAGCGCGTCGAGGCCGGCCTGCGCGACATGCATCTCGCGCTCGGCTTCGTCGAGGGGCCGTTCGACGCCGCGCTGCTGAACGCGCGGCCGATCGGCGCCGACGACATCGCCGTGATCGCCTCCGCGCGCCATCCGCTCGCGGGCCGGCGGCTCGACCCGGCCGAGCTGGCCGCGCGCGCCGTGATCCTGCGCGAGCCGGGCTCGGGCACGCGCGCGATCGTCGAGGACGCCTACGCGCGACACGGGCTGCGCATCGAGCCGCGCATGTCGATCAGCGATACCGAGGCGATCAAGCGGATGCTGGTGGCGCAGCCGGCGCTCGCCTACCTGTCGATGCTGAGCGTGCGTGACGAGATCGCGCGCGGCGAGCTGGTGGCCGTCGAGGTCGCGGGCCTGCGCATCACGCGCGCGCTGCACCTGGTCTGGCCGAAGGGCCGCTCGCTGTCGCCGAGCGCGCAGGCACTGGTGGATCTGGTGGCGCTGGCCGGGGCGCCTGCATCGTAGACCCGCCGGCGTAGACCTGCCGGCGCAGGCCCGGCGGCGCGTGCCGCGCCGGGCCGTCGATCATCGTTTTCGCTTCTCTTTCCTGCGTTTGCCCTCCCGCCGCGTGCGCCGTGCGCCGTCCGCCGTTTTCCAATCGATGTAACCAAAACCGCGTGGCCCGCGATCCGATGAAGGACGCGCGCGGCCGTTCGTGCCGCGCGCGTCGCGAAACCCTCGCGTCGATCCATCACCGCAGCGCATGACTCGGCTCGCAACCATGCCGCCAGGCGACTCGCGGCATGCGCCACGAAAAGTTTTCGATGCGATCCGGAATATTCGCCGCGAGATCTTGTTAGCACTTTTGACAGCCTGATCGGCGAAGCCTCCCGGCCTGTCGAGCGGAGAGAAATCACGCGATTGATCAGGATGTCGAATCGATTTTCATCACGGTCGGAAGACCGGGCAGCACCGCGAGCGGACGACTTACCGGCCGCCCGCGCCACCCCTACCAGGAGCACCATCATGAAGAAGCTGACCACCCTCGCCATCGCACTCTGCGCCCTGTCGGTTCCGGCACTGTCGTTCGCGCAATCGAGCGCGCCCGTCACGCGCGCGCAGGTCTACGCCGAACTCGTCGCGCTGGAGCAGGCCGGCTACGTGCCGTCCGGCGGCGAGAGCACCGATTACCCGGCCGCGCTGCAGGCCGCCGAGGCGAAGGTCTCGGCCGACCAGGCACAGCGCGCGGCGGCCGCGCACGGCGAGCGTTCGGCCTCGATGCCCGCGGCCGACTGCGTCGGTCCGGCCAGCTACTGCAACGTGTACTTCGGCAGCTGAGCGATGAGGCTCGCGTCGAACCCGTCCCCGGGCCGCCCCGGCCCGCGGATCCGACACCGCCACCCGAACCGCGCGCGAGGCCGCTCATGACCCGCATCCTCACGATCGAACCCGACGCACCGCTCGCGCGCCGGATCGCCGCCTCGCTGGCGCGCGAGGCCCTGACGGTCGAGCATGCGGCCACGGCGCGCGAGGCGCTCCATCACGTGACGGGCGGCGACTACGCGCTCGTGACCGTGACCCATGACATCGCCGACATCGACGGCCCGACGCTCGTCGCGGCGATGCGCGCGACCGGCGTGGCGCTGCCGATCCTCGCGCTCGATCCGGACGGCAGCATCGAGCGCTGCGTGCGCATGCTGAAGGCCGGCGCCGACGACTATCAGCCGTTCCCGCTCGACTTCGACGAACTGGGCGCGCGCGTTCATGCGCTGCTGCGCCGTCGCGACCGGCCGCCGGCCGCGAGCACGCCCGAGGCCGCCGCGCAACTGCGGGCGCCGGGCATCATGCTGGACCGGATTCGCCGCATCGCATGCGTCGACGCGACGCTCGTGATGCTGCGCCCGACCGAGTTCCGCCTGCTCGAATTCCTGATGCTCAATCCTGATCGCGTCGTCACGCGGCGGATGATCCTCGAGGCGGTCTGGCAGCATCACTTCGATCCCGGCACGAACCTGATCGAAGTCCACGTCAAGCAGTTGCGCAAGAAGATTCACGACCCGGCGGGCAGGCGCTTCATTCGCACCGTGCGCCGCGCCGGCTATTACTTCTCGGGCGAGGCGGCGCCGGATCCACGCGAAGACGAGGCGCCGCGCCTGCATACTGAACAGGCGATACAGGGCGTAGCCGCGCGATGAGCGCGACAAGGTTGGCCGCGATGCGGGTGGCGTGAAGAAACCCGGCGCGCGCCGAGCGTTCTCAGATACCGTCGCCGGCCGGCGCGGCCGGCACCAGGTGCGAGGCCGACAGCTCGGCCACGTTGCGGCAGCCAAGCATCGCCAGCGTGCGATCGACCTCGTCGCGCAGGATCTCGAGCACGCGCGTCACGCCCGCCTCGCCGGCCGCGGCGAGCCCGTAGAGCGTCGCGCGCCCGAGCATCACCGCGTTCGCGCCGAGCGCGAGCGCCTTCACCACGTCGGAGCCGCGGCGGATGCCGCTATCCACCAGCAGCGTGCCGTGCGCCCCGCAGGCATGGCGCGCGGCGGCCAGCATGTCGAGCGGGGCAACCGCGTCGTCGAGCTGGCGCGCGCCGTGGTTCGAGAGGATCACGCCGTCGGCGCCCACCTCGAGGCAGGCCAGCGCGTCCCCGGCGTCGAGGATGCCCTTCACGAGCAGCCGGTGCGGCCAGCGCTCGCGCAGCCTGCGCAGGTCGTTCCAGTTGAAGCTCGCGTCCATCTGGCGGCGCAGCAGCGCCGTCTTCACCTCGATGCTCGCGTTGTCGTCGGCGCCCACGTTGGCGAGCGTCGGCACGCCGCCGCCGCGCAACAGCGCGCACGACCAGCGCGGATGCAGGAGCCCGTCGAGCAGCACGCCCGGCGTGTAGCGCAGCGGCAGCGCGAAGCCGTTGCGCAGGTCGCGCTCGCGCTTGCCGTTGAGCGGCACGTCCACCGTTATCACCAGCGTGCGATAGCCGGCGCGCGCGGCGCGCTGCACGAGGCTGTCGGCCAGTTCGCGATGCATCACGTAGAGCTGGAACCACAGCTCGCCGCCCGCTTCGCCCGCGAGCCGTTCGAGCGAGACGTTCGAGGCCGTGGACAGCGCGAACGGAATGCCGGCGCGCTGCGCGGCGCGGGCCAGCGCGAGGTCGCCGTCGGGGTGGATCAGGCCGTTGAGCCCGGTGGGCGCGATCACGAACGGCGCCGCGATGCGCGTGCCGAGCAGCGTGGTGGCGAGCTCGCGCGTGCTGACATCGGCGAGCCGCCGCGGCACGAACGCGAGTCGCTCGAACGCGGCGCGATTGCGGCGCAGCCCGCTCTCGTCCTCGGCGCCGCCGTCCAGATAGTCGAACACGCGGCGCGGCAGCCGGCGGCGCGCCAGCGTACGGAAATCGTCGACGTTGATCGGAGGAGGCATGGCGTGGATACCGGTGGGACGATCGGGCTCGGGTGACGCGCGGCAGCGGATCGGACCCGGGCCGCCAGGAGCGCACGAGTGTATACGTACCCGCACGCGCCGATGCACGCCAATGCGAAACAGTGGCGAATTTTGTAGATGATTAGTTCGCGTGTACAGGCGCCGCGTCGCATCGCGGGGCGCACGCGATGCGAGTCGGTGCAACCATCGGCGCGTCGTCGGGCGAGGCGCTAACAGAATGGCCGTCGCGGCGGCACGAAATTGGCCAATGAAACGCGGCCGCTGAAACGACGCGGCCAGCTTCATCAAGAAAAATCACCCAATAGTTTCCCGGGGAGGGCCGGTGCTATCGTACCGGCAACGATCGAGCGCACTGTTGCCGGAAAGCCCGGCGCGTGGTGCACGAGCAGAACGTAGAGAGAGGGCAAGTCATGCAAAGGTCGCAACCCGCGGCGCAATCGGCTTCATCCACGCAGGCGGCGCAGGGCGAGACGGCCCACGGCGAAACGACGCCGGTTGCGCCGGGCCTGGACTACCGCGCGATCGACCACATCGCGCTGGCGGTGGTCGATCTGGAGGCCGCGGTGCAACTGTTCACCCACGTGCTCGGCTTCCGGCTGATGGCGCGGCGCCATATCCAGGGCAGGAAAACGGGCATGCGCTCGGCCGAACTCGAATCGGGCGGCGGCCTGAAATTCGTGCTGTGCCAGGGCACCGAGCCCGAATCGCAGGTCTCGCGCCTCGTCAGCGAGTTTGGCCCCGGCGTCGCGCACATCGCGCTCGAAGTGGACGACGTCGCGCAGACCGTGGACGAGCTGCGCCGGCGCGGCATGGGCTTCGACACCTCGGTGATCGAGGGGCCGGGCCTCACGCAATCGTTCACCTCGCGCGACCGCAACACCGGCCTCAGCTTCGAGATCATCAAGCGCAACGGCGAGCACGGTTTCGTCGACGACAACATCCAGTCGCTGTTCGATCAACTGGAAAAATCGGACGCCTACTGAAGCACCGCCGGCGCGGCGGCCAGGCCGGCCGCGCGACATGACATGCAACGAGAAGAGGGCGCCTTGACGACGCAAGCAACGGCCGCGGCATCGCGGCTTTCCGTGATGAACTTCCTGAACGAGGCGGCCAACGACTACCCGCGGGCGATCTCGTTCGCCTCGGGTCGCCCCGCCGAGCAGTTCTTCTCGCTCGAAGGGTGGCTGGCCGCGGTGCCCGACTATCAGGCCCACGCGGCGCGGGCCGCCGGCCAGAGCGTGACGCAGGCCGGACGCCTGCTGGCGCAGTATGGCCGCACGGCCGGCATCATCAACGCGCTGATGGCCGAGCAGCTCGGCCGCGACGAGGGCGTGGCCTGCGAGGCCGCGCAGGTGGTCGTGACGGCCGGCTGCCAGGAGGCGCTCGCGCTGCTGGTGCCGGCGCTCTGCCGCGCGCCCGGCGACGTGATGCTGGCGCGCAACCCCACCTACATCGGCATCACCGGCGTGGCCGATTTCGCCGGCATCGAGATCCTGCCGATCGAATGCGAGGACGGCGAGAGCTGGGAGCAGGCGCTCGCGCGCGTGGCCGCCGGCCTGCGCCGCGAAGGCAAGACCGCGCGCGGCTTCTATCTCACGCCCGAGTTCGACAATCCCACCGGCACCGTGCTCGACGAGGCCGAGCGCCGCTCGATCATCGCCGGCTGCCTGGAGCACCGCATCGTCGCGCTCGAGGACAACCCCTACGGCATGTTCCGCTACGACGGCACGCCCACCGCGCCGATGTTCTCGCTCGACCCGGCCGGCTGCGTGATCTATCTGGCCACCTATTCGAAGACGCTGTGCCCGGCCGTGCGCGTGGGCGCGGCGGTGCTGCCGCGCCGCCTGTTCGGCAGCGAGGCGGCCGCCGGGCGGCTGCGCGCCGAGCTGTCCGAGCGCAAGAGCTTCGTGACCGTCAACACCAGCCAGGTCACGCAGGCGCTGGTCGGCGGCGTGCTGCTGCGCGAGGCCGGCAGCCTTGCACGGTTGGTCGAGGCGCCGCGCGCGTTCTATCGCGGCAACCGCGACACGCTGGTGGGCGCGCTCGAGCGCGCGTTCGACGGCGGGCGCGGCGCGGTGCGCTGGAACCGGCCCGACGGCGGCTTCTTCCTCGGCGTCACGCTGCCGTTCGAATTCGGCCAGCGCGAGACCGTGGAATGCGCGCGCGACCACGGCGTGATCGTGATGCCGATGACGTTCTTCTCGCTCGACGGCACGCGCCGCGACGAGGTGCGGCTCGCCTTCAGCAATGCCGGCCCCGAGGCGATCGAGGACGGCGTGCGGCGCTTCGCGGGCTACGTCGACGCGAAGCGCGGCGCGGCCGCCTGATCCATGCACGCGGCCGGCCGCCGGCCGCGTTTCTCCCCCCGTTCACAGGTTCGCGCCACGATGTGCCAAGCCCTGATCATCGATAACTTCGATTCGTTCACGTACAACATCTTCCAGCAGATGGGGCAGGTGTGCGGCGTGGAGCCCACCGTCGTGAAGAACACGACCGCGCTCGACGCCATCGACTTCTCCCGCTACGACTGCATCGTGATCTCGCCCGGCCCCGGCACGCCGGCCGTGGCGAGCGACGTCGGCATCAGCGCCGACGTGATCCGCGATACCGAACTGCCGCTGCTCGGCGTGTGCCTCGGCCACCAGTGCCTCGGCCACCTGCACGGCATGGAGGTGGGGCTCGCGCCCGAGCCGATGCACGGCCGCGTCAACGTGATTCATCACGACGGGCGCGGCGTGTTCCGGGGGCTGCCGGCCGATCTCGCCGTGGTGCGCTATCACTCGCTGGTGGTCCGGCAGGTGCGCGAGCCGTTCGAACTCTGCGCGTGGGGCGACGACGGCGTGATCCACGGCATCCGCCATCGCACGCGGCCGCTGCACGGCGTGCAGTTCCATCCGGAATCGATCAGCACCGAGGCCGGCATCGACCTGTTCCGCAACTTCCGCGACATCGCGCTCGAGCACAAGCGGCAGCGCGCGGCCTGAGGGGCCACGCGGCGAGCGGCGCCGCAACGGTGCCGCCGGTTGTTCGCTTGCCCCCCGCCTTGCTGTCCATTCCGCCTGCGTCGGCACGTGAGGCTGTGCGCTTTATGGCGTTGCGGCATGGCAAGGCGAAAAAACCGTCGCAAATGATGGGGCGCGGGAACCGCCGATTCCGGGTGCATGCTTTTCCCCCAAGGTGACGCGGCGCACGGTCGATGAGCGGGTCCGCGCCGAACGGCGTCGCCGGGATACCGGATACACGAACGCCGGTTCGTGGCGGATTCGGCAAGCTCCGTATTCGCTTCGACCGCCATCGCCATGCGTCCGAGATTCGTGGATGCGTCGTGCCGGCGACGCCAGACCCGCGTGCGGGTTATCGGCCACGACAGCCATATCGCCCGGCGAATCCCCTTGTGTCGGAGCTTCGAGGGCTCACCTCGGCGCTGAAACGCCGACTTGTTTCAGATGGAAGAGTCGCGGACGGAAATTTTAAAAGAGATGGCAGAGATACTCGAAACCATGAGGGTAATCAATACATGTGGTCGTCCGGGTGGCAAAGTTTCTAACTGAAAGCTAACGCCGGCACGAGACGCCGGCACGAGACGCCGGCACGAGACGCCGGCACGAGACGCCGGCACGAGACGCCGGCACGAGACGCCGGCACGAGACGCCGGCACGAGACGCCGGCACGAGACGCCGGCACGAGACGCCGGCACGAGACGCCGGCACGAGACGCCGGCACGAGACGCCGGCACGAGACGCCGGCATCAGCACGAAAAGCGCGGAGGCCTTACGTTTCTCTCGATTCTGTTGCGTCAGTCGTTTCGTCCGGCAAGGCAGGCGAATTGTCCCGTCTGCCCCGCTCCAGTCGCTGCGCATTCCTCGTTCGTTACCTGCATCGTCCCCCTGGTCGACCGAGCTGTCTACACGCCGGCCACCTTCCACCGCGGCTCACGGTGATGCTGCCTGTCATGCGTATTGCCCCACCAAACCAGCGGCTCCCGCATATCGAAAATCAACGCGCGATCAAAGCCAGGTTCCTCAAGCGGAGCGCGATATTGATACATCCAGTTGCCAGCTTGTTATTTCGGCTGAAATTCCGATTCTCGATGCGTGATTTGTGGAGAACTCTCTTTTGTCGTGCCGAGAAATCCGGTGTGGTTGTGGTGGGCCGGATTTTTATTTTGATTTTCCTGTTTTTTTGTGAATCGGCCATGAGTCAAGGAGATTTCACTGCATATCCGTTGATTTACGACTATGGAAGTTGCACTTGGCAAGAGAATGGAGATAATTCCATTACTGTTTCTGTCGATATTTTTTATAAAAAAGGTTTGCCCGAATTCATGGACCGCGCGATTATGCTGTGGGCATATGATAGTGACGGGATGCCACATCCGCTCGGCTCCCCTTCGTTTCCAGTGAGTGTGCAGGCGGATGGAGTAGAGGCCGTGGTGAAGCGGAGAAATCAATACGGCATTCCCACCATGGACCATGTGATGATCTGGGGGGTAGACGGGCCATGGAAAAATGCAGCAGCGTCCACTTTGCACATGACTGCGACGTTCTCCGGAAGCGCCAGGCAAGCGGTCAGTGTTCTCGCCGCCGACATGTTTATTGGCGGCGTCATGAAAGGGTATTGGGGAATGTATGAGCAGATGGGGGCGGCGTATTTATATCCAGGCGTGCAAGGCGGGGGATGTCCGGTGGTCCCGCCGGATCATCCGCCAAAACCTCCGGGGCCTTCGCTTACGTTGGTCGCGAACGTTCCGGACTGGAATTTGGGTGAACTGCCACCGCAACATGGAGAGAAAAGATTTGCGGCGATGAGCGACCAGCTGTGCTTCGGGTATACCGATCCGAAGCTTGTGGGCTTCGACCTCGTCATCGACGCCGATAGTCAGAATGGCGTGGTCGGCGGGCAGTATCAGTTGAGAAATCTGGATGACCCGACGCAAGTCGTACCGTATAGTCTGGCGTTGAACAGTGGCTCAAGTACGGTGTTGTTGCCGAATTCGGCAAAAGCGGGAATCCGGTTGAATGCAACGAACCCCACGTGTTTTTCACCGACCTTCAAGACGTTCGTGATGCCTCAGCTGAAGCCTGGTAACTACAGTGATGTGCTGACCTTCACGGTGGTGACAAAAACCTGATCCATTGCGATGAGCGGTGGCGGACTGCGAACGTAACCAGGGTCAATTATCCAGCATGGTTTTTCCAAGCCCGGCGCCCCGCCGCCCGGTGATCGACCAACTACCACCGGCCCGTCAAAGCAGTTGATCAGCGGGGCGGATACGCCAGCCGGCCGGAATCCGGAACTCCACGATATCGGTTGGCCATCTCTCTTGCGTGGCTGCAAACCGGAAATCCCGACAGCAGTAAAAATAAAAGCCGCCAATCAAAATAACCGGGCGACACGAAAATCGCTATGACTGGGGTTTACCATTCATTGCCCGCCTGAATTTAGAACCTTACATTCACGCGTGCCGGGCGTGATGGAGGCAGTGCGGCAAGGTTTCCGGTCGCGCGCATCGGCATGGTTTCGCTGAAAAGAAACAAAAAGCCAGAGACGCGACCAGACCGACTCTTTTCAAGGCGTTGCCGGGGCCAGTCTTTCGATTTCACGCCATCCCGCATTCCTTGAACCGGAGATCCGGCCGGATCGCGATCGCCATGTTTTTCCCACGCTGACATGCCTATATCGCTAAGGGGCCTATTATCATGACCGATCAACCGACCCAACCCAAAGCAGACGATACCCTGATATCGCTGCCGCAGGATTTCCAGTTCGGCCAGGTGCTGCCGGAAGGCGCGGCGCTGCTCGGCGCGGAACCCGAGCCGCCGCTCGGCCTCGCGCTGTCACGCTTCACCGGCACCTTCAGCGGCCCCGGCTTCAACACGATCTTCCGCCCGCGGAGTTCGGTGCCCGACAGCGGCACCGCGTTTCCCAACCCGATCCCGCCGGGTATTCCCGACGACAACGTGCTCGAACTGAACCTGACGCAGGAGACGCTGTCGTTCACCAAGGCGCTGGGCAGCGTGCCCAATCGCGGGCTGCGCGCGCAGGCCGATATTTTCCTGAACGGCGTGCCTTACGCGCAGGCCGTCAACGACGTGACCAATACCGATACCGGGCGCGGCGACGGCGCGCCGGTGGGCATCCACTTCGAGCCCGGGCTGTGGATGCGCGTGCCCGCCACCGAGACGCAACCGGTGCTCGGCGCGTCGCTGGCGCGGATGGCCTCGATCCCGCACGGCACCACCATCAACGCGCAGGGACTCGAACCCGCGGCCGCCACGAGCGGGCCGCCCGACATCTCGCCGGTGGGCATCACGCCGTTCGTCATCGGCAACCCGGGCGAACGGATCCACTTCGCGAGCCAGACCGCGAGCGACGCGCAGACGCCGCGCATCCCGCAGGACCTGACGCGCTTCATCGAGGCCGGCACCATCACGCAGGCCGTCCTCGATGATCCCACCCAGGTGTTGCGCGCAGTGCTCGCCAGCCAGACCGTGCTCGATACCGTGACGTTCACCGTGACCACCGCGCCGCAACCGCCGGAATTCGGCGGCGGCATCGACAACATCGCGTTCCTGGAAGGTGACGCGAGTCGCGCGCAGCCGAACGCCAACAGCGTGCTGATGGCCTCGACGTTCTGGATCGAGACCGTGCAGCACCAGATCGTGGTGCCGCCGTACCAGCCGGGCCAACCGGCGCTGAAGCTGTCGCCCGCGCCGACGCTGCCCGGCCTGCCGGTGCCCGTGTTCCAAGTCACGCCGCCGCGCGAGCTGACCGAGTCCGTCACCCTGGCCGTGACGTCCACCCAGATCCAGTATGCGCAGACGGTGCTGCTCGACTTCGCGGGCCTGAGCTGGCCGCACGTCTCGGTCGCCACGCTCGTGCCGGAGGATCTGCAAACGGTGCCGGCGTCGGCCTGGGCGTGAGCCCCGCGCGGTAGCGCAGCCTACCGACGGGCCGCCGATCCGGCGGCCCGTTTTCTTGCGGGCCTCGAACGCCGTGAACCACCCCGGGCCATGAGGTGGCGGCCTCGGTTCGCGCGCGATACTACGGCCTTCTCATTTCGTTTGCCGAATAATCGGCATATATTCCGGCGTTGAAAATTGACGCATCGCAATACATCTTGATTTCAAAAAGGCCATAGCACATTTCTGAAAGTGCCACCAGGAAAGTGGTGTAAATGTCGGATTGCTGATCGATCCGGACACTGCTGGATGTGGTGAAAAGCCTTGCAGGTATTGGCTTTCATGGCGATGCGAAGCGCCGTATCGGCATGCGAATCCGGCATATGATTGAGAATGGCTATTCGATTCATCGTGAATGCCAATTGGCTTTCGACGTCTCGCGTCAATACGATTCATCCGTCCCGATAACCAACAATCACAGTGGTGTCACTTCCTCACGGAGACGGTATGAATACGCAAAGAAACCTGTCGCGCTGGGCCATTCCGGCCGCGATCAGCCTGATGATGTCGTCGATGGCGTTCGCGGCCGGCAACATGACGCGCGACAACGGCTCGCCGGTTGGCGACAACCAGAACTCGCAGACGGCCGGCCCGAGCGGCCCGACGCTATTGCAGGATTCGCACCTGGTGGAGAAGCTGCAGCGCTTCGACCGCGAGCGGATTCCCGAGCGCGTGGTCCACGCGCGCGGCACGGGCGCCTTCGGCGAGTTCGTGGCCGACGCGGACATCTCCGACCTGTCGGTCGCGAAGGTGTTCACGCCGGGCACGCACACGCCGGTGTTCGTGCGCTTCTCGACCGTGATGGGCTACCGCGGCTCGCCCGAGCAGGCACGCGACCCGCGCGGCTTCGCCACCAAGTTCTATACGAGCGAGGGCAACTGGGACCTGGTGGGCATCAACCTGCCGGTGTTCTTCATCCGCGACGCGATCAAGTTCCCCGACTTCGTTCACGCCAACAAGCCGAGCGCCGTGACCGGCGTGCAGGACGCCAACCTCGCGTTCGACTTCTTCGCGCACGCGCCCGAAGCCACCCACATGCTCACGCGCCTGTATTCCGACGCCGGCATGCCGAACTCGTACCGCAACATGGACGGCTTCGGCGTTCACGCGTTCAAGCTGGTGAACGCGCAGGGCGAGGTGCATTACGTGAAGTTCCACTGGAAGAGCGAGCAGGGCATGCACGGCATTCGCCCGCAGGACATCCCCGCCTCGATCGGCCGCGACTGGAACCTGATGTCGAACGACCTGTATGGCGCGCTGAAGGCCGGCGACGATCCGAAGTGGGATCTCTACATCCAGGTGCTGAAGCCCGAGGATCTCGACAGGTTCGACTACGACGCGCTCGACGATACCAAGGTGTGGAGCGACGTGCCCGAGCGCAAGATCGGCACCATGACGCTGAACCGGATTCCTGACAACTACTTCGAGAGCACCGAGGAATCGGCGTTCGCGCCGTCGCGGATGGTGCCCGGCATCGAGCCGTCGGAGGACCGCATGCTGCAGGGCCGGATGTTCTCGTATGCCGACACGCAGATGTACCGCCTCGGGCCGAACTTCAACTCGCTGCCGATCAACCGGCCGCGCGTGCCGGTGGTCAACAACAACCAGGACGGCCTGATGAACGCCGGCGACCGCAAGGGCGAGGTGAACTACGAGCCGTCCACGCTCGGCGAGATCCCGCAGGACCCGAAGTACAAGTACGTGCGCACGCCGCTGCATGGCACGACGCAGCAGGAGGCGATCCACAAGACGCTGAATTTCCGCCAGGCCGGGGAGTACTACCGGACGCTGTCGAAGCAGGACAAGGCGGATCTCGTGACGGCGCTGTCGGCGGACCTGAACCATGTGACGAACGACGACAACAAGATCACGATGCTGTCGTACTTCTACAAGGCCGATGCGGATTACGGCAAGCGGCTGGCGGCGGCCACGCATGCGGATCTTTCGCGGGTGCAGGCGAAGGCCGCGACGCTCGGCGATATGTGAGCGTGAGCTTGATGCGGGCCGCTGGGGTGCTCGGTGCGAAGGGTGCCTGGCGGCGGCCTGCTTGACGGCTCGTTGCGGGCAGCGGGCGTGTTGCGGTTGGAGTGCTCGCGCTTTGCTGCCCTGGATCGATTCTTTCGTTTCTCGATGGAGCGTTATGTCATGCCGTTCCGCAGGTTCTCATCCGCGCTCGTCAAGGCCGTGCTGCCCGCACTGCTGGTTTCGCTCGGTGCTTGCGCCGCGCCCGAATTGCACAAGCCCGAGGCGGGCGCGACCGTGCAGGATATCCACCATTACGACGACGACTGGTTCGCGGCGGCGCGACTCGGGCGCACGGATATTCTCGACGCGCTGCTGCAGGCGGGGTATCCGGTCGATGCGGTGACCTCGCGTGGGTATACGGCGTTGATTCTCACGGCGTATGACGCGCAGCCGGAGGCGATGGCGTTCTTGCTTGCGCATGGGGCGAATGCGTGTGCCGGCGACAAGAACGGGAATACCGCGCTGATGGGGGCGATTTTCAAAGGCGAACTCGATATCGCGCGGCGGTTGATGACGGCTTCCTGTCCCATCGATCAGGTGAATAACGCAGGGGAGACGGCGCTGTCGTTTGCCGCGTTGTTCGGGCGGCTGGATTTGCTGCCTGAACTCGTCAAGCGTGGGGCGGATCCCGATCATGCGGATGCGCGGGGGACCACGGCGTTGCGGCTCGCGCAGCAGCAGGGGAACCAGGAGGCGTATCGGGCGTTGTTGACGGTGGGGGCGACGCGGTGAATTTGGCTTGAGGTTGGGCGATTTTCCTGGAGTGCGCCGATGGCGCGCGTGGCCCGGCTGGCCATCGCGCGCTTTGTGTTTTCAGGGGTGCATTTCGAGGTCGATTGCTGGATCAATCGGTGGATTCGCTTGCCTTGCGCCGGCCTTGATATCGGTGGCGACGCCTCGATCCCGGCAGGGAATCGGTGATCGGGAATCCGTCCCGGCCAAGATGGTCGCGTTCTTCCTCGGGGATCGGTGTCAGGATCAGGCGGCCTGCGGTCACTTCGATTTTCACTCGCTGCGGCGGTTCGAATCATGCCTCGCCCACGAAATCGCGGATAGGCCCGATTTTTCAGCCGCCCGCAGATATCGTCGGTTCGCGGCGCCGCCGCGTGCTTCGTATCTCGGATCTACCGCGCGCCGGCCATCTACGGACAATAGCGTCCCCTCTATCAAGCTACCGCCCGGACGGACGCGACGGGCACGGCGCATTGCAATCGATCGCGTCCCGTTGTCCCAACAACCATGCCCAGTCAAGTCAATCGTCATTCCACCGCCTCCCTCGCCGCCGCCGTTACCGACGACGTTGCGTCGCCGACGCCGGCTCCCGAGAACCTCGCTTCACGCGGCCGCACGACCTCGGAACGGCCCGCCGCGCTTGACGCGCTGCCGACCCGATCGCCGCGCCGCGCCCAGAGCGCGCCGCCCGTCATGGCGCACGGCGCCGACCTTGAAATCGCGCTGCCCGCGCTCGAAGCTCACGGCGAACCAATTCGCCCGGGCGACGGTGCATCGCCGCCAAGCCGCGGCGTGAAGGCACTGCGCATGATCGACGCCACCTCGTTGCTCGCGCTGCGAAAGACGCAGGACGATCAGCAGTTCATCGCGCAACTGCGCGACCCGTCCAGCGAGGGCGCGAACTTGCCGCGCCTGCTTCGCAACCTCGATGCGATCGAGGCGCGGCTCGCGCGACTCGAGAGCGTCCCCGGTCGCGACGGCCTGCCGGCCGAGATCGTCGCCGGCATGCGCTCGAAGCTCGTGGGCGCCAGAGCCGCGCTCCAGGAGCTGAACAGCACCAGGAGCCTCGGCACGCGCGCCGCGTTCGTGGCCGGAAACCTGGCGCTCGGCGTCGTGCCGTTCATCGTGCCGCTGATCGGTTCGCCGCGGCAGCAGCAGTTCGCGGCCGAGCTGTTCGCGCTGTCGACGAAGACCGTGCTGGAAAGCATCGGGATGCTCCGTACGCCGACGGCCGGCAAGGGCTTGATGATCGATCGGGCCATGGCGCGCAACTACGCGAACGTGATGCAGGCCTGCGAGTTCGTGCTACCGACGTTCCTGAAGCCGTCGAAGCATTTGAGTTCGAATCTCGGCGTCGATGGCGCCGCCGCGCTCGTCTCGACCGCCATGCTGTTCCTCGGTTTCTTGCCCAAGGAGTCGCGCCAGAAGCTTTCCCAATGGTTCAGGAAATCGCCGGAGCCGGAATTGAAGGCCGCCGGCGAGAAGATGAGCTCCACTATGCACGACGCGCTTGCCGAGGTGCGCAAGCTCGTTCTCGCGGAGACCGACGCGCTGCGCGACACGCGCGATGCGTTCACTGCCGGCGACGTCAAGGCCCTGAGCCCGCTGGTATCGAAGCAGGTGCAACTCGCGCTCGGCGCTTACGGCGCTCTCGCCGAGGATGCGATGCATGCGCTCGGCGAGAGCGACGGTGGCGGCAGTAATCCCGACCGCAAGGCGAAAGCCGCGCTGGCGGTGTTCACCGGCCTCGTCACGGGCACCACAGCGGCGCTGATGATTCCGGACATGATCGGCGTCGTCGATCTTGGCTCGGACGCCGTTTTCACGACCGCGCTGATGAGCAGCTTCGTCGGCGATCCGAACATGAGCCGCAAGGACTCGCTCGACGAATTCAAGACCTTCGCGGGGCTCAGCGTTGTCATGCTGGCCATGCTGACCGCCAACAAGTTCGCCGACGGTTTCATGGAAAAAGGGGTAAGCGGCCTGTTGATCGGCTCGCTGACGTTGATGGCGATGAACGCGACGCTGCCGGGACTCGTCGGCGACGCGTCGGCGCGCGGGCTGGAGGCGGGGATGCACCGGCTGTCCCAACTCGACTCCACGCAGATGAAGGAGGTCCTGTCCGGCATCGGCAATACGCTGTACCAGGCATTCCTCCATCAGGCGCGCGCCACGGTACCGGGCGCCGCGCGCATCGACGAGCAGCCGCCCGGTGACGTCGAGATGGGCGATGTCGCCCCGGCTCCGAACGCGCCACGATGACCGCCTCAGCCTGAATCGCGGTGCCCGGGACGCCGCGATTTCCTCCGCGGCGGCGCAACCGGAGCGTGAGGCCGATGAGCAAAAGCCTGAGCGACGTGCAACTGACTCGCCACGTCGGGCAGAATATGACCCGACATCTGGCCCACGCGGCCACGTGTCGGGCAGCCGGCGAAGCCAGCGGCGAGCGCGCGGAACTGGCCGCAGCAAGCGCCGTGTACTCCATGTGGCACGCGCGGGTGGCAGCGCATTTTGATCCCTACCGGCGAGCGTCGTTCATGGACGACTACTGGAGACTGTACGCGCTCGAGGCCAGCGCCTCGGCCCGGGTTGCAGCCGACGAGTTGGCCCGTACCAGCGCCGACGCCGATCGTCAGGGCGGGACCCATGAAAGTTGATCGACACCGCCCGCGGTGCCGGGCGCACGCCTACCAATTCGTCGCGACGCCCGCGACCGACGACGAGGCGTTTCTTCATATTGTCGTAGATGGCGCGCCGGGGCACACCGCCGAACGCGGCGAATGCACGGGCATGCGCATCGAACAGCATCTCGTGACTCTGCGTGGGATAGGCAACGAGCCAGAACGCGCGGCTGGAATTGAGTTTGACGTGAGCGACCTCCAGGCGTCGCCGCAGGCCGCCAATAACAGCGTATTCGCAGCTCCGGTCAAACTGGAAGGCTTCGCCGGATTCGAAGGCGAGTGGCACGTAGGCCTTTCCGCGCGGCGCGGCGGCCTGCTCCTCGTGCCAGCGCCGAACAAACGCGCTGACGCGGCCGTAGCCGCCGGCATAACCCTCGCCGCGGATCGCCTCGAACATGAACCGCGCGGTGCGCCGGTCACGCTTTGGCCGATGACGGTCCGCCCGTAACCATCCGGTCAATTGTGCGGCCCGGTCGTCGACGACGCTCGGGCTGACGCGCTTCGGATACTTCGGCTCGACGGCATCGGTCTGCCGTAGCCAGTTGCGCACCGTGTTTCGGGACAGGCCCGTACGCCTCGCAATCTCGCGCAGCGGGACCTTCTCGCGGAAATACATCCGCCTGATCCTGGCCAATATGCCCACCGTGATCACCTTTGTATCCCCTGCTCAAGGATTGAGCAGGGCATTCAATCACGCGGGTCAAAATTCGATGAAAATTACGGCCCCTAGTGGGTCAGTTCTGCGTGGACATCAACACAGTTCAGTAGTCACCGACTTGGTTCTCGAGTATTCCAACGTTCTTGATTTCAATGCGGATAATGTCGCCAGATTGCAGGAATTTCGGTGGATTGAATCCAATACCGACTCCGGCCGGCGTACCGGTCGCGATGATATCTCCAGGCTGGAGTTCGATGCCCGCCGAGAGCGTCTCGATCAACGTTGGAATATCGAAAATCAGCTGCTGCGTGTTGGCGTTCTGGCGCAACTCGCCGTTCACCCAGCACTTCACGTCCACGTTCTGGCCGTCCACCTCGTCGGCGGTGACGAGGTACGGCCCCATCGGACAAAAACCGTCGAGCGATTTGCCGATAAACCACTGCCGGTGCCGCTTCTGAAGATCGCGCGCGGTGAAGTCGTTGATGACCGTGTAGCCGAACACATGCTTCATCGCGTCGGCCTTCGCAATGCCCGCGCCGGCCCGGCCGATAATCACGCCCAGTTCGGCCTCGTAGTCGAGCTGCGAGGTGACGTTGGCGTGCCGCGGAATGATCGCGCCCGGACCGATGATGGTCGACGACGGCTTGGTGAAAATCACCGGCGCCTCGGGCGCGTGTTCCCCATCCTTTGCGCTGTGATCGAAGCCCGAACGCTGAAACTCCGCCGCGTGTTCGTGATAGTTCTTTCCCACGCAGAAGATATTGCGTCGCGGCCGGTCCAGCGGCGCGAGCAGGTGTGCCTGCCGTAGCGGCTGGCCCGTCGAGGACGGGACCAACTCGCCCTTGATGGCGTCGTATTGCCGAACCAGCTCGACCATGTCTCCGGCAAAGCCGGGCACCAGGTCTTGCACCGGCCAGAAGGCAGTCTCGTCGGCTGATACCAGCGACACAGTCGGCTGGCCGTTCAGCGTGATGTTGGCAAAGCGCATGGTGAAAATCCCGTCTGATGGAACAAGCGACGCAAGGGGAGGCCGGATTACGCTTTCGGCGCGTATTGCATTTCGCCGTTGCCGAAGGACCAGTCTTCGCGCGCCACGTCCACGAGGCTGATCCACACGTCTTCCTTGCGCACGCCGACCTTCGCGTGGATGCCGTCAGCAATCGCGCGGTAGAAGGCTTTTTTCACGTCGATCGTGCGCCCGGCGTTCCAGGTGACCTGGATAAACACGATGCCCGGCGTGTAAGTCACGCCCAGATAGCCGTCGGGCGGATAGACGAGTTCGTCCGGCGCATGGCGCGAAATGATCTGGAACTTGTCGTTCGCCGGTACGTTGGCGACCGTGGTCATCGCTTCGTAGACCGTATCGCTGACAGCCTTGACGACTTCGGGCGAGGCATCTTTCGACAGATTGATTCGTACGAGGGGCATTTTTTCTCCGTGAACTGGTGTGCGACTGCGATCAAGAGTAGGCTGGCGAGTAAGTTTCTACAAGCGAATGATTTTCATTGAAATGATGACGAGTTGGCATGATGATTGACGAACTGAAATCGTTCATCGCGGTAGTCGACGAGACTTCGCTGACGCGCGCGGCCGATCTGCTGTGCGTGTCGCAATCGACGATATCGAAGCGCATACAGCGGCTCGAAGAGGTGCTCGGCGCCACGCTGTTCGATCGGAACGCGAAGCCGCCGCGACCGACGGCGCTGGCGAGCCGGGTCTACGAACAGGCGGTGCCGGTGCTGCGCGCGCTGAACCAGCTTCAGGACATTGCCCGCGAAGATTCGCCGCCGTCGGGGACGCTGCGCTTCGGCTTGCCGCAGGCCGTCGCGGACATCGTGCTGTTCGATGCCGTCACGACCATGAAGGCGCGCTTTCCTGCGCTCGACGTGAGGTTGCTTACCGACTGGAGCGTCGGTTTGCAGCGCATGGTCGAAAACGGATCGCTCGACGCCGCGTTGCTGATGCTGCCGGCGGGAGCCTCGCTGTCGGGGGAGTTCGGCAGCAGTCTGGTGACCAGCTTCGACGTGAAGGTGGTGCAGAGCGCGGGCAGGCCCGTGGTCGATGCCCATGCGACGGTGGAAGCGCTGTCCGCGCACGGGTGGATACTGAACCCGGACGGCTGCGGTTATCGGGCCGCGCTCGAGCGCGCGATGGCCAATCGGGGGCAGCGCTTTCGGTTGAGCATCGATACCTATGGGACGGACATGCAGCTCCGTCTGGTGGCCAGCGGCCTCGGGCTCGGCCTCGTGCCGACGGACGTGTTGCACGCGAGCCCGTGGCGCTCGCAGCTAAGCATCGTCGAAGTCAGCGACTTCTCGCTGGCGCTGGACGTGTGGCTCGTGTTTCCGCGCTATCCGGGCAACTTTCGGCGCGCGGTCGACGTGCTTGCGGAGTCGGTTGCGGCTTCCTTCCAGCAGCCGACCCGCGCGGATGCCGGTGCCGATCTCGCGTAACCCGGCGCTGCCCGCTTACGTCGCGGCTTCGGGGACATCCGCGAGCCCGTTGGGCAGCAGCATGCGTGCGGTGGCGATGATGTTCAGATATTCGCGCAGCAGCTTGATCTTGCCGTTTTCCACGACGAGCCGGCTGGCATAGTCCTGCGCGTACACCCGCTGCGTGCCATCGATGAAGCCGTCCGAATGGTACTCCGCGAACAGGCCATCGCCGTTCTTGAGCTCGTGGATCTCGATGTTCGACAACACGAACGACGAGAAATGCGAGCGGATCAACTCGAACGCGCCGCGAATCGCGTCCTTTCCCTCGAACCGGGGATTGATCCCGATGCTTGGAAAATAGGGGAGTTCGAATACTCCGTCGTCGGCGAACAGATCGGCGCAGCGATCGACCGACGTGTCGAGGTTTCTCAGGCAATCGAAGAATTCGGCGATCAATTCCCGGGCGGTCGACATGAGCGCGCTCCTGTGGCTGGGCGAAGTCCCCTGTCCGGGATTTCGCGTTAAGGTCGAGGGTGTTTCAGACTTGGGCTATGCCGCCGTCGACGAAGACCTCGCTTCCCGTCATGAAGCTGCTGTCGTCGGACGCGAGGAACGCGACGACCTTCGCGACCTCGTCGTCGCGACCGGTGCGCGCGAGCGGGGTGAGGCTGGCGGCGAAGTCGAAGAAGCTGCCGACTTCGTCTTTCGTCGCGTACATGCTGTCGTACGCGGGTGTTTCGATGACGCCGGGGCTCACGACGTTGACGCGGATATCGCGGCCCTTGAGGTCCGACGACCACGTGCGGGCAAACGAGCGGACGGCGGCCTTGGTCGCGCTGTACACGCTCCAGTTGCCGAAGCCTTTGCTCGCGACGATCGATCCGCTGAGGATGATCGAGCCGCCGGCCTGCATCAGCGGCAGCGCCTTCTGTACCGTCCAGATCACGCCTTTGACGTTGGTGTTCAGCAGCGCGTCGACATGCTCGTCGCTCAGGCTGTCGACGGGGGCCGGCGCGGCAAACCCTGCATTCGCGAATACGATGTCGACCCGTCCGTGTTGCGCGCGGACCCGCTCGTAGAGCGCGTCGACCTGCGCCGGATTCGCCACGTCGCCCTGAACGGGCGTCGCGCGTTCGCCGAGTCGAGCGGCAGCCGCTTTCAGTTCGTCCTCGCGGCGGCCGGTGACATACACGTGTGCGCCTTCTGCGATCAACGCTCGCGCGGTTGCCAGGCCGATTCCCGAACTGCCGCCGGTCACGATCGCGACTTTGCCATTGAGTTTCATGCGTGGACCTTTCAGATAGTGGATAGCGGGCTATCCGTTTTTGACTTGAGTGCTCAACTTTATACTTGAGTGCTCAAGTATAAGGCGGCGTCGCCGGCACTTGTCAATAGTGCTGTACTCAACCATTCTTTCGTTTTGGGATCGGAACTTGATGAAATGACTACAGTGCGCAAGCGAGGCAAGGCGAAAGCGGACAAGAAGGATCTTGCCGACGTCGTGGCATGCACGAACACGGCGCTGCGCCGCGCGGCCCGCCGGCTGGGGACGCTGTACGACGACGCGTTCGGCCCCCTCGGGCTGAAGGCGACGCAGGTGGGGCTATTGGCCGAGATCCATCGGCTGACGAGCGGCAACGATGGCGTGCCGCCGACGTTGCAGGATCTGGCCGCGAAGCTCGCGATCCAGATTTCCGCCGTCACGCACGCGCTCAGGCCGCCGGTTCGCGACGGTCTGGTCGAGTTGCGGCAGGACGAGCAGGACGGACGCACGAAGCGGGTCGCGCTGACGCCCGCCGGCCATGCCTGTCTGGAGGACGCTTACGTGCGCTGGGTGGCCGTGAACCAGCGTGTCGAACAGGTCTTGGGACCGGACTCGGCCGCGGCTTTGCGGGCGCTCGCCGACCACATCGCATCCGACGATTTCCTTGCGGCGTATCACGGCACCCACGCCGCAAACCGGAAGGGTTCGTAGACGGCAGGCCGCAGATCGACGCGCAGTGTCTGGAATCATTGCTTATCCGACATTGTGAGGGCGGCGAGCCGGGTGCCAGAATCGGCCGGCGGCCTCTGAACAGGCCGATGCCGCACCGAGTTCGATCAACCCCCCGGAATTCTGAATACCATGCCCTATCTGCAACTGGACGTGAACGACCACTATTCGGTGGAAACAAAGCTGCTGCTCGCCAGCAAAATGAGCGAGACCTATGCGCGGATGATGTCGGTCGATATTCGGCGTATCAGCGTCGCGATCCGGGAGCTGGGGCAAGGCGGGGTCTGGCGCATTGCCGAGGCGGGCGAACTGCCTGTCCCGGTTGCCGTGATGATGCTGGATATTCGAAAGGGCCGCCCGCCCGAGCAGCGCATGGAAGTGGCGCAGGCGCTTTGCGCGCATTGCGTGGTGATTCTCGGCTTGCGCGAGGACCGGCTCAACGTCGAATTCACACAACATTCCGGCGATGAAATGTATCACCCGGCGCTTGGCGGCTACAGCCCGGAGTGGACGCCCGGCGAGCAGTAGATCGCCGGGCGAGCAGCGGCTTGCCCGACCAGACACTTCATTGACGGAGTCCCCTCATCATGCGTATAGGTATTGCCGGAACCGGCAAAATGGGCGCCGCGATCGCGGCGCGTCTGAAGGACACGGGCGCGGAGGTCGTCGTCTGGAATCGCTCACGCGCAAAGGCGGAGGCGACCGGCTTGCCGGTGGTGGATACGCCTCGCGAGCTGGCCGAACGAAGCGACGCGGTCGTGTCGATCCTGTTCGATGCGACCGCGGTACAGGCCGCGTACCAGGGCCCGGACGGCCTGCTGGCCGCGGCCGGCGGCAAGCTCTTCATCGACATGAGTACGGTGCGTCCGCACGAGCAGGAGGCGCTGGCAAAGGACGTCAGGCAGGCGGGCGGGACGTTCGTCGAGTGCCCGGTCGGCGGCACGACCGGACCGGCGCGCGCCGGCCAGCTGCTCGGGCTGGTGGGCGGCGACGCGGCCGATTGCGAAGCCGCGCGTCCCGTGCTGGAAAAGCTGTGTCGCCGGATCGAGCACATGGGTCCGGTGGGCGCCGGGGCCGCGGCGAAGCTTGCGATCAATCTGCCGCTGGTCGTGTTCTGGCAGAGCTTTGGCGAAGCGCTGGCGCTCGTCCGTCATCTGGGGAAGGATCCGGCGTGGCTGGTGCAGTTCTTTGCCGACACGGCCGGCGCGGCGAACGTGCTCAAGGCACGCTCGGGACCAGTCGCGGCGATTCTTGGCGGCGACGAGACGGTCGCGGCGACCTTCGACATCGATTCGATGCGCAAGGACTTGCGCTCGATGCTCGACGAAGGGCAGGCGCGCGGCATCGCGTTGCCAACGGCCGAGCAGGCGCTCGTCGCGATGGACGAAGCGAGCGCTCACGGTTTGGGCAAACAGGACTGCGCGTACCTGCCCGCCTACTGGTTCAACAAGTCCTAGTTCACGAGCGGCGCGACTCCCGAGGCTCGCTGTATGGTCTGCGGGGGTTGCCCGAAGGCGCGTAGAAACGCCTGGCGCATGCGCTCGCGATCGCCGAATCCGGTCTCTCTCGCAATGATTTCGATCGGGTGGCGGGTCGTTTCCATCATCAGGCGGGCGGCTTCGACACGCAGCCGCTCGACCGCCTTGGCGGGGGATTGCCCCGTCTCCTCGCGGAACACGCGGCTAAACTGGCGCGGGCTCAACCGTGCCGCCTCCGCCAGACGTTCCACCGACAGATCGCTCGCCAGGTTTTCGCTCGCGTAGGTCAGCGCCATTTGCACGCGGTCCGAGCGCGCGTCCAGTTCCAGCAGGGTCGAGAATTGCGATTGCCCGCCGCCGCGACGTTGGTAGAGCACGAACTTGCGCGCGACCATGCGCGCCGTTTCCATACCGAAATCGCTTTCGACGATCGCGAGGGAAAGATCCACCCCCGCGCTCATTCCGGCCGAGGTCCAGATCTGGCCATCCACGACGAAGATGCGGTCCTCGTCGAGCTGCACGCTCGGATACTGCTTCTTGAAATCCCGCGCGTGATACCAGTGCGTCGTGGCCCGTTTCCCGTCGAGGAGTCCGGCGGCCGCGAGGACGAACGCGCCCGTGCAGATCGACGCAATGCGCCGCGAGTGGAACGGCGCGCGGCGCAGAAAGTCCACCAGCGTCGCCGACGGAAGCCGGCATTCGTTGTCGCCGGAGACGATCAGCGTGTCGTAGCCCTCCTTGGCAAGCGGTTCGGTGTTGACCGAAAAGCCCTGCGACGACATGATCGCGCCACCGTGCTCGGACACGATCTGGAAGTGGTACACCTCCTCGCCGCGGAGCAGATTCGCGTACTCGAACACGCTCGCCACCGCGAGCGCGAGCGACTGGAAATTTGGATAAACGACGAGTCCCACGGTGTGCATGACGTCCGCCAGGTGAATGTCCTGATTGTTTGAATCTAGCATAAAACGGACATCATCACGGACTGGGGGCGAGGGTTATCCATGGCGTTATGCGCGGCCGGATTCGACGCCGCCGCGCTTTCGCCGCCGCGCGCATCCATGTCGCGCGCCGCGCCGACTGCCCGACAGTACGACAGGCCGGCGTCGACGAAGGTGCGCACGCGGCGGGGGAGCGAAGCGAATCGCTGGTACTGGACGCCGAGGGAAATTTCCCCGAGGTTCAACGCATCGGCCGATCCGACCCGCACCAGGCTGCCCCGCGCCAGATCGGCGAAAACCGCCAGTTCGGGAAGGAGGGCGAGCCCCGTGCCGGCCAGCGCGAGCTCCCGTGCGATCAAGCCCGACACGACGAAGTGCGCATTGCCCACCGGGATTGAACATGTGTCCGCGGGCACCATCGCCGCCAGGTTCGTGTGGCCGCCGATCAGTACGCCATGGCGGGTGACCACCTGGTCGGCTTCGCCCAACGGGCAGTTGCCGCCGCGCCGGCCGCTGGCCTCGTCCACGACCGGTCTGCGTCCTGCGGCCAGGTCGATGACGACCGAGCCGGGCTTCATCGCCCGCACGGTGTCGGCGGGCAGTAGCGTCGGCGCGTCGCGACCCGGAATCAGCGCGGTCGTGATCACGATGTCCGCCTGGCGCGCGCGCTCATCCACGAGCGTGGCCTGGCGCGCGAGCCACGACGGCGGCATCGGCCGCGCGTAACCGCCCACCCCTTCGGCGGCCTCGCGCTCCTCGTCGGTTTCGTACGGCACATCGAGGCATTTCGCGCCGAGCGATTCGATCTGCTCGCGCACGGCCGCACGCACATCCGACGCCTCGATCACCGCGCCGAGGCGTTTGGCCGTCGCGATGGCCTGCAGGCCCGCCACGCCCGCGCCGAGCACCAGCAGACGCGCTGCCTTCACGGTGCCGGCGGCGGTCATCAGCATCGGCATGAAGCGCGGATAAAGATGCGCCGCGAGCAGCACCGCCTTGTAGCCGGCGAGGTTCGCCGGCGAGCTCGGCACGTCGAGGCTTTGCGCGCGCGTGGTGCACGGCGCGGCTTCGAGCGCGAACGCGGTGACGCCGGCGGCGGCCAGCCTCGACGCGGCGTCGCGATCGAAGGGTTCCAGCATGCCGACCAGCACCGCGCCGCGCTTGAGCAGCGGCAGCTCGACGTCGGTCGGCGTCCGCACCTTGAGAACGAGTTCGGCGCCGAGCGCGGCCGCCGCGTCGCCGAGTTCGGCGCCGGCCGCCACGTACGCATCGTCCGTATAACTCGCCGCGAGGCCCGCACCGTACTGCACGGTGACTCGATGGCCTTGCGCAACGTACCGCTTGATCGTTTCGGGCGTCGCGGCGACACGCGTTTCGCGCGGCCTTGTTTCAGTAGGGATTCCTATATTCATCGGCTTCGCTCTGTCTTGTCCGGGTTCTTTCCGCCGGTCGCCTTCGGGAGGCAAGGCGCCGTGCGGAACCAACTACAGGGCCGATTTTGGGTATTCGGGGGCCGCTTCCAAAGGACGAATCTGCAAGGTTTCCGGTCAATGTGCGAATGGCAGAAATCCTTGCATATATGACATTGAGGATGAGCGCGGCGGAAGCCAGAATTCGTCCCACGAACCGACACCCGGTCGGCTCAAATCCCACGGAAAGGACAAGACATGACTACCTCTACGAAAGGCACCGCGCTGATCACCGGCGCCTCGGCTGGCATCGGCGCCATCTACGCAGACCGCCTCGCAAAACGCGGCTACGACCTCATCCTGGTGGCGCGTAACCAGGACCGTCTGACCGCGCTGGCACGCCGCCTCGCGGCCGAAACCGGCCGCTCGGTCGAGACCGTTGCCGCCGATCTGAACGACAAGGCCGCGCTCGCGAAGATCGAAGGCATCCTGCGCGATAACGGCAGCATCACGATGCTGGTGAACAACGCGGGGATCGGCTCGGTCGCGTCGATTCTGAACGGCGACGTCGACACGATGGAGTCGATGATCAACCTGAACATCACCGCGCTCACGCGCCTGACGTATGCCGTCGCACCGGTGTTCGCCAGCAAGGGTGCGGGCACGATCATCAACATCAGCTCGGTCGTCGGGATCGCGGTCGAGCTGCTCAACGGTGTGTACAGCGCATCGAAGTCGTATGTGTTGAGCTTCGGCCACACGCTTCAGCGCGACCTCGCGGACAAGGGCGTGCGCGTGCAGACCGTGCTGCCCGCGGCGACGGCAACCGAGTTCTGGGACGTGGCCGGCTATGCGAAGCAGAAGGAAGCCGCCAGCACGATGACGGCCGCCGACCTCGTGGATGCCGCGCTCGTGGGCCTCGACCAGGGCGAGCTCGTGACGATCCCGACGCTGCACGACGGCGAGGGTTGGACCCAATGGGAAGCGGCTCGCCGCGCGCTCACGCCTCATTTCGCCAACGCCAAGGCGGCTCCCCGCTACATGGCGGATGCCAAGACCGGCGCATGAATCGGCTCACTCATTTTTTCGGAAGGTATTGATGATGAACATCCTCAAGATCGGTGCGGCCATACTCGCGACGGCCACCGCGTTTGCAGTGCCGGCGGGCGCGTCGGCGCAGTCGCGCGGCAAGGTGCTGGTTGTCATGTCGAGCGCGCACGAGCTCGATCTGCGCGACGGCAAGAAGTACTCGACGGGTTATTACCTGAACGAATTCGTGGTGCCGTACCGCAAGCTGGTCGAGGCGGGCTACGAGCCGGTGATCGCCAATCCGGCCGGCGACATGCCGGTGATGGACGCGAACTCGAACAACAAGCTGTTTTTCGGCGGCGACGATGCCGCGCGCGCGGACGCACTGAAATACGCGCAGGGCATCGCGCAACTGAAGCATCCGAAGACGCTGGCGTCGGTCGTCTCCGAGGGAACCGGCGGTTATGTCGGTCTCTTTATCCCCGGCGGCCATGCGCCGATGGTCGACCTGCTCAAGGACCGGAATCTCGGCAAGATCCTGGTCAGCTTCCACGACAGCGGCCGTCCGACCGGGATCATCTGTCACGGGCCGATCGTGTTGCTGTCCGCGCTGCACGATCCGGATGCCTTCGTCGCATCGATGGTCGCCAACGACGGCAAGGCGAATTCGTTCGCGGCGGGCTGGCCCTATGCCGGTTACCGGCTGACCGTCTTCTCGACGGGCGAAGAGCAGCAGCTCGAAGGTCCGAACGGGCTCGGCGGCAACGTGCAGTTCTATCCGGTGAACGCGCTGGCCGAGGCCGGCGCTCACGTCGACACGGTGGCGAACTGGCACAGCAATGTCGTCGTCGATCGCGAACTGATCACGGGGCAGCAGCCGATGTCGGCACCGGAATTCGGCGACGTCCTCGTGGCGAAACTGAAGGCCCGCACGAACTGAGTTCGTCTGCGATGGGCGCGGCCTGGCGCGTGGCGTCCGGCCGCGCCGATTTCACTGCCGATGACCGGAAAACCATGCCTATTCGACATGGACCGGGCAATGGCCGGCCTTTAACGTAGGCGCGGACAAGTATCCGACGCCGCGCGAAGCGGTGGTCAGTCCTGTTTTGTTCGTCTGCCGGCGCGTCCCTCGGCGGACCTATTCACGGCTGGAAAGAGAGCCCATGTCCAGAGACAAAAATACGCTGCCGCAAGCGGGGCCGGTGTCGTCGCGCCGCATGGCGGGTCGCTTCAGACGCGTCGTCGCGGGGTGCATTGCGCTCCTCGTCGTCGGCGTCGTCGGATTCGCCGCGTTCGCATGGCGACCGGCCATTCGCGAAGTGGTCACGCCTGACCCGTCGAGCTTTTCGCCCGTGCTGATCCAGCAGGGCGCCAAACTGGCCGCCGCCGGGTTCTGTGCGAGCTGTCACTCCGTGGCGCGCGCAAAGCCGTTTGCCGGAGGCTACGCGATGAATACCGGTTTCGGCACCATCTACTCGACCAACATCTCGCCAGACCGCGAAACCGGCATCGGCAGCTGGTCCGAAGAAGCGTTTCGCCGCGCCATGCGTGAAGGCGTGGCGCGCGACGGCTCCCATCTGTTTCCGGCTTTCCCGTATGACCACTTCACCAAACTGTCGGATGCCGACGTGCATGCACTCTATGCGTTCGTGATGACGCGCGAGCCGGTGCATGCGGAGAACCATCCGAACGAGATGCCTTTTCCGTTCGGGATCCGCTCCCTCCAGGCCGGCTGGAAATTGTTGTTCTTCCATCCGGGGCGGTTCGAGCCGCAAGCCGATCAATCCGCGCGCTGGAATCGCGGCGCTTACCTGGCGGAGAGCCTGAGCCATTGTTCGGCGTGTCATACGCCGCGAGGGCCGCTCGGCGAGGAATTGACGAACCGCTTGTATCAGGGCGCGGCGGTCGACGGATGGTTCGCGCCGGCCTTGACTGCGGCGAATCCTGCGCCGGTGCCGTGGACGTCCGCGGAGTTGCTCGACTACCTGACGACTGGCGCGAGCCTTTATCACGGCACGGCGGCTGGGCCGATGGCATCGGTGACGCAGGAACTGGCCGCGCTCGATCCGGACGACCGGCAGGCGCTGGTGACCTACGTCGAGTCGCTGGGCAACGGCGGCGCGATGGCCGGCCACGTTGCTTCGGCGGTGGGCGCGGCACTGGATGCCGATGCCCACGACCGCGAGCGGATCGGCGACGCGGGCGGCCGTCTGTTCGTCTCGGCGTGCGCGTCATGCCACTACAACCGCGCCCCCGACGTCCAGGCCAACCGGCCGGAACTCGGCCTCAACAGTGCGGTGTACCTGGACGACCCTTCGAATCTGATTCGCGTGATTCTGTACGGCATCAATGCGAAGGACGGGGCCGGCGGCATCGTGATGCCGGGCTTCGCGCGCGGCATGTCGGACCAGGACGTGGCGCAGATCGCCGCCTATTTGCGCAGCACGCGCACCGACAAGGCGCCGTGGCCGAATCTGGCGAAGCAGGTCGCCGCGATCCGTCATGCAGGACCAGGAGAGACCCGATGACACGTTTTCATATCAACGGCCGTCCGATGACCGTCGAGACGGACGAGCAAACGCCGCTGTTGTGGGTGATCCGCGACGAGGTCGGGCTCAAGGGGACCAAGTTCGGCTGCGGCATCGGCATGTGCGGCGCATGCACGGTCCATGTGGGCGGCCGCCCGACGCGCTCGTGCGTGACGCAACTCGGCGCGGTCGACGGGGCCGAGATCACCACGATCGAAGGACTGGATCCGCAGGGGCAGCATCCGGTCCAGCGTGTCTGGCGAGACCTCCAGGTGCCGCAGTGCGGGTACTGCCAGTCCGGTCAGATCATGCAGGCAGCCGCGCTGCTCAAGGACTTCCCCGCGCCGACCGATGCGGACATCGATGCGGTGATGTCCGGCAACCTTTGCCGTTGCATGACGTACACGCGCATTCGCGAGGCGATCAAACAGGCGGCGCGGGACATGGCGGGGAACGACGCATGAGCCGGGCCGAACGAGGCGGCATGACCGTCAATCTTTCCCGGCGTTCCTTTCTCGTCGCGACGGCCGCGACAGGAGCGATGTTCGGCTTTGCACGCACGGCGTTCGCGCTGGACGCGTCCACCCCCGCGCATGCGGACCCGGCCGCATCGGCTGGACCACTGTTCGAGCCTGCCGTGTGGTTCGGCATCGATCATCAGGGGATCGTGTCCGTGAACGTTCCGAAGGCGGAGATGGGCCAGCACATCGGCACGGCGATCGCGCGCATCCTGGCCGACGAGCTCGAAGCCGACTGGACCATGGTCAGGATCGTGGGCGTCGATACGGACCCGAAGTGGGGCTTCATGGTGACGGGCGGCAGTACGTCGGTATGGGCGACGTTCCCGGTGTTCAGCCGCGCCGGGGCCGCTGGCCGTATCGCGTTGATCGACGCGGGGGCGAAGCTGATGGGCGTCCCGGCGGCAGCCTGCGTGGCCCGCGGCGGAGCGGTTCACGCCGCCGGCCGGTCGATCGGCTACGGCGAGATCGTGCGCCGCGGTAATCCCGCTCGCCGCTTCTCGGCCGACGAACTGAACGCGCTGGCGATCAAACCGGCGGCCAGTCGGACCTTGATCGGCAAACCGGTCAAAGCCCTCGACGTTCCGCACAAGACCACGGGCGCTGCGGTCTATGGGATCGACGTCGATTTGCCGGGGATGGTCTATGGGCGTCCGAAGTTGCCGCCCACGCGTTACGGCTCGAAGGTGGTCGCCATCGACGACAACGCGGCGCGCGCCGTCAAGGGCTATCTGCGCAGCATTGCGCTGAACGATCCATCGGACACGGTGCCCGGCTGGGTAATGGTGGTCGCGGAAAGCTACTACGCGGCGCTGCGCGCAACCGACCTCGTCAAGGTGCAGTGGCAGAGCGGCGACACGTCGACGGTGTCGGAGCAGGACCTGCTCGATCACGCGGCCGCGCTCGTTGCCGATCGCAACCAGGGTGCGCTGCTCGACACCGGCGGCGGCGACGTGGACGGCGGCCTCGCGAGCGCGCACAAGACGCTCGAAGGCACCTACACCACGGCCGGCGTGCTGCATTTTCAGCTTGAACCAGTCAATGCCGTTGCGTTCGAGAAGAACGGCGTGTTCGAAATTCACACCGGCAATCAGGCGCAGGGCTTCATTCTGCCGGTCCTCGCGAAGGCGCTTCAGGTGCCGGTCGAGCGCATCGTCATGCGGACCTATCTGATCGGCGGTGGTTTCGGCCGCCGGCTGAACGGCGACTACGCCGTGCCGGCCGCGTTGACGACAAAGCTGCTCGGCCGTCCGTTCAAGATGGTGTTGACGCGGGAAGACGACACGCGGCTCGATTCGCTGCGCTCGCCGACCTTGCAGCGGTTGCGGCTCGGATGGAACGATGCCGGCAAGCTCGTCGCGATGGAACACGTGGCCGTCGCGGGCTGGCCGAGCCTGACGGTGTTTCCGGGAAACATGCGGAAGGGCACCAACGGCGCGTCCTATGACCCGTTCTCGATCTCGGGCGCGGACCACTGGTACGACGTCGACGCGCTGCGGGTGCGCGCCGTGAACAACGATCTCGCGCAAAAGAGCTTTCGGCCGGGGTGGTTGCGCGCGGTCGCGCCTGGCTGGACGAACTGGGCGCTCGAATCGTTCATGGACGAGGTGGCGCACGCCCGGAGGGTCGATCCTGTCGCGCTGCGCGTCGCGCATCTCACGGGCGCCGGCCGCAACGCGGGCGTCGCGCCGAGTTCGGTGGGCGGCGCGCTGCGGCAGGCCAACGTGATCCGGCGGGTGGCGGCGCGCGCCGGCTGGGGACGCGCGATGCCGGCCGACACGGGCCTCGGCATTGCCAGTTCATTCGGCCAGGAGCGCGCGATGCCGACATGGTGCGCATGCGTCGCGGAGGTCAAGGTGGACCGGCGCACGGGCCGCGTGACGGTTCAGAAGCTATGGATGGAAATCGACGCGGGCTCGATCGTCGACCCTGACGGCGCACTGGCCCAGGCTCAGGGCGGCACGCTGTGGGGATTGAGCATGGCCCTTTACGAAGGCACCGAATTCGAGAAAGGGAATGTGAAAGACCTGAATCTGGACACCTACACACCGCTGCGCATGATCGACGTGCCGGAGATCGACATCGCGTTCGTCGACAGCGCGCAAGCGCCCGTCGGACTGGGCGAGCCGCCGACGACCGTGGTGGCGCCCGCGATCGGCAATGCGATTTTCGCGGCGGTCGGCGTGCGGATGCGCCACCTGCCGATCCGGGCTGCGGCGCTCAAGGCAGCGCTGGAGCGGCATTGACGTGACGTCTGCCTCGCGGCGCCTGTCGCGGCCTTTCGCGACCTGCTTGCGACCCGCTTGCGACCGCGAGGTGGAGGAGCACAACACGATGAAACAACCCTTCTACAAGATTCTTATGTGCAGGTGCTGGCGGCGATTGCCGCGGGCATCCTGCTCGGTCATCTGTATCCGCATCACGCGTTGGCGATGAAGCCGCTGGGCGATGCCTTCATCAAGCTGATACGCATGATCATCGGGCCGGTCATTTTCTGCACCGTGGTGACCGGCATCAGCAGCATGGGCGACCTCAAGAAGGTCGGGCGGGTCGGCGGGAAGGCACTGATCTATTTCGAGGTCGTCTCGTCCGTGGCGCTGGCGATCGGGCTGCTGTTCGGCCAGCTGCTTCATCCGGGAGACGGATTCAACGTCGCGATATCGTCGCTCGATTCGCGGGCGGTCGCGGGCTTCGTCAACCAGTCGGAACATCTCGATGGACTCGGCGGGTTCGTGCTCGGCATCATCCCGACGTCGTCTTTCGATGCGTTCGCCAAGGGCGACACGCTGCCGATCCTGTTCGTATCGTTGATGTTCGGCATCGCGGTTTCCGCGGCCGGCGATCACGCCAAAGGGGTGACCGCGACGATCGAGAAGTTTTCCGCGGTGTTCTTTTCGCTGGTCAAGATCATCACCCAAGCCGCGCCGGCTGGCGCGTTCGGGGCGATCTCGTTTACCGTCGGGAAATACGGCATTGCGTCGCTGATACCGTTGTTCAAGCTGATCCTGACGTTTTACGTGACCGCGCTTGCGTTCGTTGCGATCGTGCTGGCGGCCGTCGCGAGATTGTCCGGCTTCAGCGTGTTTCGCCTCCTCGCGTATTTGAAGGAGGAGCTGTTCATCGTGCTCGGTACGAGCACGTCGGAGGCGGCGCTGCCGCAACTGATGGAGAAGCTGGAGCGGCTTGGCTGCTCGAAAGCGGTGGTCGGACTGGTGGTCCCGACGGGCTACTCGTTCAACCTCGACGGCGCCAATATTTACATGACGCTGGCGGTGCTGTTCCTTGCGCAGGCGACGAATATCCATCTGACGACAGGGCAGGAGGCGACCTTGCTCGCCGTGAGGATGCTCACGTCCAAGGGTTCGAGCGCCGTCGTCGGCGCGGGCTTCGTCGCGCTGGCGGCGAGCCTCGCCGTGGTCCCGACGGTGCCGGTCGCGGCGATGGTGCTGATCCTCGGCATCGACCGCTTCATGGCCGAGTGCCGCTCGCTGGTCAACTTCATTGGCAACGCCGTGGCAGTTGTCGTCGTATCGGCGTGGGAAGGGGAACTCGACTGCTCGAAGATGAACGCCGTTCTGCACGGCGAGCGCAGTGTCGTCGTGACTGACGAAGACGTGACGTTCGTGCGGGCCGACGAAGCCGAATAAAGGGAGGATCTGTGGAGGACCGACGATGGAAGTTGCCGGTCCGCGGGACGCCGTTGCGCATATTGTCGCCTGGCGAACCCATCGAATGCACCTGAGACGACGGTCGCGGCGAGGGCGTATCTGAACCGCGTCAGGGCCTATTCGACCTGCGGGGCGTCGTCGCCGCGCCCCCAGTCGTGAAGCGCCGCGTCGTCAAGCGAGACGATTCTTCAATACGCATATCCGCGAAAATGGTGTTGCCACCGCCTTTCAGGTGCCGCTGGGCCGTGCGGCAGGAGAAACGGCGCCACTCCTCGTGGAAAGGGTTTACCTTTCGGCGTTGTAAAACTCGTTCCCGCCTCGGCTTTAATCGTTGGCTGGCACACAAAATGTGTGCCGCATGACGTGTAATTTGTCTTTCTTAAAACGCAGGTCCACCTAGTATGGACGCTATTCCGCCCTCCATTAAAGCGGTATGGCTTAAGATGCTTGGCTGTCATCTCCGCCCTGTCGTTGATCTCGGCATGCCGTCTCCGGTGCCCATGGGTGGAGAGCGCGGCCGTGCCGTGCGTCATGGCATGGCAAAAGGCTATGGAAGAGCGGAATTCCGCCGGTTGGCCTTTAAGTATGGAAAACAGAGGGATCCGATATAACGAATTATTGAAGGTAGTCCCTACTAGAGGGGTTGGCAAGCGTGACACGCACGAGTCCGTCACGGGTTATTTGACAAGGAACCGTCCGGGACGTAGCGGGCATGGCAGCACTCGCTTTCGTCGAGGACTGCGCAGTGCCCGACGCAACGGATCGCAAGCCAATGGGATGAGCAAGGGACATGACGTACCTCGATAACGGCCTGTCCAATCTGGTCGGCCGGCTATACGACGCCGCTCTCGATAGCAGTCAGTGGGCTGGGATGGCCTCCACGATCGCCAAGGCGTTCAACGGGAATAGTGCCGTCCTGAAGCTCCATGACGGCACGAACGTGCAACTGCTGGAGATGACCGACAACCTTCATCTACCACAGGCGCGCCTGGACTGGGCAACCCACTGGCACCAGAATGACCTTTGGGTCCATCGCGCGGCGGCCCGCAGCGTTGAGACGATTTTCACGGACCGCGATCTCGTCACGCCTCGCGAGCAGCGTGAAAGCGGTTTCTATCGGGAGTGGCTGCGCGAACTCGACATCCATCATGTCGTTGGCACGCTGTTTCCTGTCGGTGGCGGCGCGCTCGGCGTGCTTGGTGTTCACCGGCCCAAAGCGGCGCGGCATTTCAGTACCGGAGACCGCGCGCGCGCCGCATTCCTTCTTCCACATCTTCGGCGCGCCTTTCAGTTAAGTCAGCGCCTGTCTTCGATCCAGCACGATGTCGCGCAGGAGGCACTGAATCGCGTCGATATGGGCATCCTGGTCGCGAATCAATCGTGCCAAGTGCTGTACGCGAATGCGATGGCGGAGCATCTGTTTCGTTCGAGGCAAGCGATTCGTGTTCGCGCAGGACGCATCTGCCTTGATGACGACGCATTGCATGAGCGGCTGGTGCAGTTGATCCAGTCGTCGATATCAACCGCGTCGGGCTGGGCTGTTCCGCTAGGGCGCACGTTGAAGGTTCCATGTGCCGGTCGGTTGCCGTTGACATTGAGCGTCAGTCCATTAAAACCGAGTGGCCTGATCCAGACGGTTACACCGCTTGCCCTCGTGATGCTGCGCGATCCGGAATATCCGACAGCGAACGTACGCTGTCTGCAAGCGTTGTTCGGCTTAACTCCGACCGAATCGGCCATCGCCGCCGACCTCGGGATGGGGCTTTCGCTCGATGGGATCGCGCAGCGCAAGGGTATCGGTATGGGCACGGTGCGGTCCCATCTGAAGCGAATCCTTGCCAAGACAGGCACAAACCGGCAGGCCGAGGTGGCGGTGCTCGTCGCGCGAAGCGTGGCGTTGCTCCGGTCGCCGGAGGAGAAAGTCTCTCCCAAATGAGAGGCGACAGGTGTCTTTATCGTCGGTAATCTTTTGCCCGGTACGAAGAGCCTTTTCCGTCGTGTCCCGTCGACAGGTGCAAGGCTTCCAACGTCCATGAACTCACTGGTAAGCGATACGTCGGTCCGATTTTCAAGTCATATGAAAAGGATTCCTTATCGAATGACCCGGCGTTCACACACGTGGCGTACCTGATGTGTCTTGTGAGGTGAGGCACACCGTCGGAAAGACGTGAAGGGGGAAGGGTGCCGGACGCTGGATATTGTGTTTCCAGTGTTAGAGAGCAAGGAAATGCAGATTGACGATTGAATAAATAGGAATACTTATGAAACCAATTACATGGATGCTGATGGCCGCCTGCCTCTCGCTTACCGCGTGTGGCGGCGATGATGCTTCGACGATAGGCAGTGCCTCGTCGTCCGGCCCCTCATCTCCTGGAGGTGGTGGAAATGCCGGAGGCGGCAATACGGGTGGGAATACGGGTGGTGGAAATACGGGCGGCAGTACGTCTCAGACACAGGCGGGTTGGAGCCAAGCCGTCGCACTCGACGGCAAGACGCTCGCTTTCGAGCCTAGCACGACGATCGATGGGAGCGGCGATACCCTTGTGACGTGGATGACCAACGGTCCCTCGGGCGCGGGTGGCAACGAGATGTGGGGCGCGCGGTATGTACCCGGCGCAGGCTGGAGCACCGCAACGCGGCTCGATACCGGTGATGGAACGCACCCGATGACCGGACCGGGCACCATTCAACCGCAATTGGTCGGCAATGCCGCAGGCCAAGCGGTCGCGTTCTGGACCGAATGGATGCCCGGTCCGAACATGTACGCGCTGTGGGCACGCCCGTTCAGCCCAGGTAGCGGATGGGGAACGCCGTACGAAGTGGCGCCGGACGTCACGAGTTCGACCTACACGGCCGGTATCGACGGACAGGGCAATGCCCTTGTCGCGTTCCCGCAGTCGATCAGCCTTCTCGATTCCCGTATCGCGTGGGTGCGATATACGCCGGATGGAACGTGGTCGCCTACCACGCAGATTCAGATGCCAGTGCAAACCGGACCGGGAGCCGTGACGGGGGATACCACCAACTTGCGGCCCATGATCTCGGTCCTCTCCTCTGGTCGCGCCGTACTCGCGTGGGGACAAACCAACGGCACACAATCGGCCATCTGGACGGCGACCTATGACGCAACCAACGGTTGGACGAACGTCAACCCGGCCGTGACGAACACGAGCCTGTTCACGGACATCGATGCACCAACAGCCGGCATGGATGCGAAGGGCAACCTCACGCTCGTGTGGGGGCAGATAGACGTCGCCAACGGGAAGATCATGACCACCACCATGTCCCAGCGTTACATGGCGGGCACGGGATGGCAGACCGCGAAGCAAGTTGCGCCGGAGATCACGGAAGCGTCGGGCTTCATCGCCAAACCGATGTTGGCTGTCAGCGAGAACGGCGCGGCCGGCGTCATGTGGGCGGAGGGGGGAGCCGTTCTGAAAGCGAGCGTGGCGGACACCGATGGAAATTGGGGCCCGCTGCAGACGCTCACGGAGCATCTGAATTCGTCGGCGGGACAGCTTCCGCCGATCGTGATCGATGGCGCGGGTAACGTTACCGCCGCCTGGCAGGACATGGGGACGTCGAATTCATCGGACGTCATCGCGAGTAGCTATCGCAATGGGGCGTGGACTGCGACGACGTTCGGTCAGGACCCACAGTCGTCATCGTGGCCTGCGCTTGCCGTCAACGCCGCCGGCTCGATGGCGCTCGTCTGGCAAAACGACAATCTGAACGTCGGTCCCCAACTGCAAACCAGTTTTTACACCCCGGGACACTAACCGACCACGCGAACCTGCTGCTGTCCGCGGGAGCGACGGCGGCGGGTGTGTTTGTACGTTGCTGCTGGACTAGCGCGTGTTCGTCCGAGCGCGCGAATGCCGCGTCGCAAGGTATGTCGATTCAAGGAAAACATCATGTTTCGCAAAGCCGTATGTATCAGCCTCTGTGTTGGGATGGCCGCCTGTGCCGGTATGGGTGATAACGATGCCAATCATCCTTCCCCCTTCGACAGCGCCTATCTCAAGTCCCACGTCATTCCAGGCAAGACCACTGAAAGCGACATCGCCCAAATGTTCGGCGAACCCTTCCAGAAGCAGAGCTTCCCGCAACTGGGTAAAGACATGTGGGTGTACTCCAACCTCCATACGTCGGGTCAGCGGAGCCGGTTTTTGTCGATGGCGGGCATGGCCGCTGGCTTGATTCCCGGCGCCGGGATGCTTGCCCAGGCGACCAACGCCGGACAGATGGTGGATGCCACGTCGGGGCCGACAAAAACCAAGACGATGCAGTTCGAATTCAACAACAGCAACCACACGGTCAGGAGCTGGTTCGGCGACGTACAGTAAAACGAACCTTCGGGACGAACAGGTCGCCGCGACGTGTTGAGTATTGTGGCGTGTACGGCGACATGAAACTTCGGGAGGCGGTCAGGACATGATCAGGCTGAGAGTATCGGCAAGGCAGGTATCGACAGCACGCATCCGGCGTGCTTGTTGTGCAGGCTTTTATGATCGTGGCGTCGAGACCGGTATCGAGTAGCGGTGAAGCGCGATGGTCTTGCACACTCCCTTGTATTCCTATCGATTCACTACGTTGAGCGTGCCAGAAAGTGAACGTCTCGACGCATGGGCCGCGGCGCTCTCGCTGTGCGATTACGATCTGCCGACCGACGCCACGGTGCCGTTCGATGCCGAATTCTACGCAATGCGCTTTGGGCCATTCGTGCTGACGTCGCAACGTTGGGTTCGGCCAGAGCCTCCTGTGTCTTATCGAGCGAGTCGAAGCACACGAAAAATCCTGGCCGACGGACTGGACTATTTTCACCTGATGTTTCAAGTGACGGGCAGCGTGGTGGGGGAGTGTGGCTCTCGGCAAGTTCGGGCCCAAGTAGGTCCACTGTGCGTGTTGGATATGAGTCTGCCGTTCGACTACGTCGTGACCGCCGGGGATGTCATCGGTTTGCTGATTCGCCGCGATGTACTCCAGGCGCTGGATCTGCATCAAGGCGACGACATTATCGATCCGACGATGGGCGTCATCCTTGCCGAGTATCTATTCATCCTCCGGGACAACATGTACAAACTCAGTGTCGGCGATGTCCCGTACATCGCGCGGGCCACCAACGCCCTTCTGCATGCGGCGTTGATGCGTTCCAGCGAGGCGCTGCCGGACGACCTTTCCGGGGCCGATCTCGCGCTGATTCGCCGTGCCCGACAATTCATGGAAGTAAATCTGCAACGGGCAGATTTGACGCCTGAAAAGATCAGCGATGCTATCGGCATCTCGCGTGCCAAGCTATACCGACTTTTTCAGGGTTGTGGGGGCGTCATGCGCCAGGTTCAAAGGAGACGTTTGGCTCGTGCCTATGATGCCCTGACGGACCCGGATGTACCGAAACAGCGCATTGCTCAGGTAGCCCGTTGTCACGGTTTCATGGATGAAAAATACTTCAGTCGGATTTTCCGGGCGACGTTTGGCTGCACGCCACGGGAAGCCATGGAACGTCGACGCGCAGCGCGACTTCAGCCGCGCGAATCGACGTCGCGAATATTGGGTCCGTCGTTTGTTCAATGGCTCAAAGCAGACGAAGCTATGTCGCATTGTTTTTGAATTTGACGATGATTATCGAATGGAAGGGGCGGCGGTGAGGTCCCGAACTGCCTGGTGGCCGGTCGTCGTCGCTACCCTCTTTGCGACGGATGCTCTTGTGGCTGGCCCCGACCTGAATCAGTGTGCCATCGACGCTGAAATGTTCGCCCGACAGCAGGCCCCGTTTCCGCGCCGTTTCCACCGTCGCGTTGAACAGCTCCGTCACCGCGTCGAATTTCAGTAGCCGATCCCGGTTCTTGCTGAACACCGAGTGGTTTCAAACCGCATCCTCGATCGACAGGCCTACGAACCACCGAAACAGCAGGTTGTACGAGATCTGCTCGACCAGTGGCCGCTCGCTGTTGTACAGCACCTGCAACCGCATCGCCCGCATCAGTTTCTCAGGCGCGATGCTCGGTCGGCCCCCCTTCACGTCGACTTCGCACATCGCCGAGAACTTCGCATCCATCTTCGACCGTGCTTTGTTCAGCCGAGTCCGGATCTGGCGCAGCGGATGCGCCTGCGGAACAAATTCCTCCAGCCTCACCGTGCTGAACAACGATTCGTTGTAACCGTCCGCGCCTCGCATCCGCCTGCTCTTCCTTGATCCCGGGAGCCTACATCGTGCAGGACGGACCGACGTATTTCAACGATCTGTTAGACCACTACATTCGCGCTGATCAGGTGGCTGAAAACCCGACCGGCCCGGCCCCGACGTTAAATGGCAGATTCGATGCGGACCAAGGCGAGATGAGGTTTTTATCGCGCACCGGGTGGAAGCAAAACCGTCACGTCGGCGTCGAGTAGCCCCGTCACGTCGGGGCCGCCGCAGTGACACACAACCGGCCTACGGTGCCCGGCGTCCTTTTGGGAGACTGCTCTCAATGTTCTCAAGAATGCGATTCTCCGGTAAGCCCAGGCGGGTTCGGCTGGGGCATCTTCAGAAGTATCGCTTGCGTCATTGAGATTTCGTCTAAATCGCTTCGATGCCGAATGGGAATAATTTTCAAAAACAGAATTTCTTTGGAAAAAAATTTCAGATCATTCAGGCGATAATTGCACGAGATCAAGCCCGCATTGGCTGGTTTTTTGAAGAATTGAGAAGGGAGCCCTTGTGAAATCAGAAAATACCCATCTGACGCAACGCCGATTGTTCGGCATTTTATTGGGATTTCAAGCTTCGATTCTCGCTGCGGTGGCCGTTCACCTCTTTTTTCATACGCCGGATAGACAATTCGCAACGTTCATCACGATATACGCGCCCACCTACTGGGTTATCGCGTTTGCCTTCCATCTAATACATAAATATCGACAGTGACGATTGCGCCGACGGTTGGCCGTGGTTTGCAATTTTCAATTACAACGGATAAGGAGTTGCATTGCCTGAAAATGATTATGATTCGTTTGCTGCGGCGTATGGCGCTGACAACGAAGCGAATGCCTGGAACGCTTTCTACGAACGACCCGCGATCCTTTCGATGGCCGGAGAAGTCGCCAATCTTCGCGTGCTCGATGCGGGGTGCGGCGGTGGAGCGCATGCAGCGGCACTCGTTGAAAAAGGCGCGAACCTCACCGGCATCGACTCGAGCGCGGGGTTGTTGAACATCGCTCGGAGCCGCCTGAAAGGGCGCGCGTCGCTGATCCTGGCGAACCTGAACGAGCCGCTACCGTTTGCCGGGGAGGCTTTCGATCTGATTCTGGCGTCGCTCGTCATGCATTATCTACCGGACTGGTCGCTGCCGCTTTCGGAGTTCAATCGAGTGTTATCAAGAGGAGGTCGACTGATCTTTTCCACCCACCATCCGTTCATGGATCATGAACTGGCAGGTCGCGAAAATTACTTCGAAACATATAGCTTTACGGACACATGGCAGCGTGGCGGAAAGGACATCGCGATGCGGTTCTGGCATCGGCCACTCCATGCCATGGTCGACTCATTGGCGGTGGCCGGGTTTCATATCCAGACGCTGAGAGAGCCACAGCCCGATCCCCGCGCCCGCACTCATTTCCCGCACGCATACGAAAGCCTGAGTACGAAGCCGCGATTTATTTTTTTCTCGGCGATGAAGTCATGACCCGCCGCTCATTGCGAGTGGGGCAAGGCCGGTTTCGAATATTGAAAAATAAATCTGTCGAAATCGTGATTTCCGGAACGTTGCGCCACGGCCGTTCATGGTCTCACCGTGCCGCACCTTGAGTTGAAGTCAAAACTGGTGTCTCGCGGAGTTGGGGCGGGAGGTTGCAGGCGGTGGAGGTCAGCCCCCCGACGCGCCATCCCATCCCCCTGATCTAAAATTCAGATCATGATAATTTGGCGAGGCTTCCTCCCGCATCGGGCGATGCCTAGCATCGTCGTCACGCTACGGTGGCACGCATCGAGCGCCGCGCGGCCGGAGCGAGCATCCGGTCGAAGCACACTGGCTGATACCGATCTGGAGACTGGATGCATCCCCTCATTGCCTGCGCCGAGCCCCCGGGGCGCAAGCCAACCGCCACGACGGCGCGCCGCGCGGCGCAACCCGGCAACGCGGCCGGGCGTGCCGCGCTTCGCGCCGGTCTGTCCGCGCTGCTGCTCGCCGCCAGCGCGATGCTGCTGCCACGCCTGGTGGCGGCAGAAGCGGCACCCATGCCGCCTTCGGCCACCGCGGCACAACCCGCGCCTCCACCACCACGGCAACCCGAAATCCGCGTCGCCGAAGGCGCCGACACGCCCACCTCGATGCCCGGCAACATCGCGCGCAACACGGCCACCGACAACATCCTCGGCAACGTCGTCGAATCATTGGTCGCCCTGCGCGCCGACCTGAGCGTCGGCCCGATGCTGGCCGACAGCTGGGACATCTCCCCGGACGGCAAGACCTACACCTTCCACCTGCGCCCCGGCGTGCGTTTCCACGACGGCACCCCGATGACCTCGCGCGAGGTGCGCTGGAGCTACGCCTACCTGATGAAGCGCAGTTCGGGCTTCGAGTGCCGCAACGTCTACGACGGCAGTCGCGGCGCGCGCGTGCTGGACGTGCGCACGCCCGACCCGATGACGGTGATCTTCGATCTCGATCGCCCGAACGCGCTGTTCCTCACGCGCATGGTCGACCCGCGTTGCCCGCTCGCGGTGCTGAGCCCGTCCAGCGTGGACGCGGCCGGCCAATGGCTGAAGCCGGTCGCCACCGGCCCGTTCGAGTTCGCCGAATGGAAGCGCGGCCAGTACGTGCTGCTGCGCCCGTTTCCCGGCTACCGCCCGCGCCCCGAACCGCCGAGCGGCCTGGCCGGCGCGAAGCACGCCTACGGCGACGTGCGCTTCGTCGTGATCCCCGACGAAGCCGCGCAGAAATCCGCGTTGGTCGCCGGCCAGATCGACCTGATGTCGGTGGGCGAGAACGGCGTACTTCCGCCCGACCCGCGCTGGCACGTCATTTCCGGCCCCAGCACCGACTCGGCGATGCTGCTGATGCAGACGCGCGATCCGCTGCTGTCGGACCTGCGCCTGCGCCGCGCGATCTCGCTCGCGGTGGACCTGCCGGGCATCGTCAACGCGGTCACGGACGGCCGCGCCCCCTACGATCCGTCGCTGGTTCCGAACGCCACGCGCCAGTTCACCCCGGACGACGCCAAGGGCTACACCCGCAACCTGCCCGAAATGCGCCGCCTGCTCACCGAAGCCGGCTACCACGGCCAGACGCTGAGCCTGGAGACGAGCCGGCGCTTCCCGCACATGTATACGATGGCGATCTACCTGCAGTCGCTGCTGGCGCAGGCGGGCATCGCCACGCGGCTGGACATCGTGGAGTGGGGCAAGCAGCTGGCCGATTTCCGCTCGGGCCGCTTCCAGTTGATGTCGTTCGCCTACTCGGCGCGCATCGATCCGGAACTGATGTACGGCGACGTGCTCGGCGACAAGGACAGGCGGCCGATGGCGCAGTGGGAGAACCCGCGGGCGCGGGCACTGCTGCGCGGCCTGCAGGGCGTGACCGACGAGGCCGAACGGCGCCGCGTGTTCGACCAGTTGCACGACCTGATGCTCGCCGACGTGCCGATGCTGATGATGTACTACGTGCCGGACCTGCAGATCGCGAGCAGCCGGCTGGACGGCGTCGCGTCGTGGCCGATGCGGCGCACGCGCGTGTTCAACGTGACCAAGCACTGACCCGCAGCGAGACTTCCGCATGTTGAACTACGTATTGAAACGGATCGTGATGGCGGTGCCGTCGGTGGCGATCGTCACGGTGCTGGTGTTCGCGATGATCCGCGCGATCCCCGGCGACCCGGCGCTGCTGATGCTCGGCGACATTAACGACCCGGCGCTGCTGGCACAGATGCGCCACGGCTTCGGCCTCGACCGCCCGCTGCCCGAGCAGTTCCTGCTCTGGCTCGCGCACCTGCTGCACGGCGACCTCGGCATGTCGATCGTGCGCCACCAGCCGGTGGGCGAGCTGATCCGCACCACGTTTCCGGTCACGGCGCAGATCGTGCTGGCCGCCACCTGCATCGCGGCGCTGGTGGCGATCCCGGCAGGGCTGGTGGCGGCCTGGCTGCAGAACCGCCGGACCGATTCGGCGATCGTCTTCACGGGCATCCTGTTCGTCTCGCTGCCGAGCTTCTGGATCGGCATCCTGTTGATGTGGGTGTTCGGCGTGAAGCTGCAATGGCTGCCCACCTTCGGCTACCAGAGCTTCGCCGAGGCCGGCTGGGGCTCGCTGCGCTACCTGCTGCTGCCGGTGGTGGCGGTCGCGCTCGGCGAGATCGCGGTGCTGATGCGCGTGATGCGCGCGAGCAGCATCGAGGTGCTGCGCCTCGAATACATCGCGCATGCGCGCGCCAAGGGGCTGTCGGAGCCGCGCGTGATGCTGCACGCGCTGCCCAACGCGTTCGGCCCGACGCTGACGGTGGTGGGCCTCGTGCTGGGCCACCTGCTGGCGGGCGGCGCGGTGATCGAGACGGTGTTCACGCTGCCCGGCATGGGGCGCCTGCTGGTGGACAGCATCTACGCGCGCGACTATCCGGTGGTGCAGGGCTGCCTGCTCGTGATCGCGCTGCTCTACGTGCTCGTCAATCTCGTCGTGGACCTGCTGCGGCCGGTCTTCGATCCACGCATGAAAATCTGAATGAAACGCTCCCTGTTCAAACGCTTCAATCTCGCGGCCGGCTCGCTGCTGGTGGCGTGGCTGGTGCTGACGGCCGCGGTCGGCCTGGTCTGGACGCCCTACGATCCGAGCGCGGTGGACCTGGTGGCGCGCTTCGCGGCGCCGGGCGCGCAGCACTGGCTCGGCACCGACGAGTTCGGCCGCGACGTGCTCTCGCGCATCATGGCGGGCGCCTCGGTCAGCCTCACGGTCAGCCTCGGCTCGGTGCTGTTCGCGCTGCTGGCGGGCACCGCGCTGGGCACGGTGTCGGCCTACGCGGGCGGCGTGATCGACCGCGTGGTGCTGGTGATCACCGATTCGTTGATGGCGTTCCCGGGCCTGCTGCTCGCGCTCGGCATCATGACCGTGGTGGGCGGCTCGAGGGGCGCGGTGGTGCTGGCGCTGGGGCTGGCCTACACGCCGTCGGTCACGCGGCTCGCGCACGGCGGCACGCTCACGCTGCGCGCGCGCGACTTCGTGGTGGCCTCGCAGGCGATGGGCAACGGCGGCGCCTGGACCTTGTGGCGCCATGTGCTGCCGAACATCGTCACGCCGCTCCTGGTGTTCGCCACCTCGCTGTTCGGCTCGGCGCTGCTGGCCGAAAGCGCGCTGAGTTTCCTCGGCCTCGGCGTGCCGCCGCCAGCGCCCACCTGGGGCGGGATGCTGGCCGACAGCCGCGACGCGATCGATCGCGCGATCTGGCTGGCGGTGTTCCCCGGTGTTTCGATTTCGCTGGCGCTGCTCGGCATCAACCTGCTCGGCGACGCGCTGCGCGACCTGCTCGATCCGCGCATGAAAGGAGTGATGCGATGACCTCGCAGATGAAAGGCACCGCGTCGGCGGCGGCAAACGCAGCGACGCCGGACGCGCCGCTGCTGCGCGTCGATTCGCTCGCGCTCGGCTTCAACGTGCCGGGCGGCGACGTCAAGCGCGTGGTGGACGGCGTGAGCTTCGAGCTGGCGGCCGGCCAGTCGCTGGCGGTGGTGGGCGAGTCGGGCAGCGGCAAGACGCTGATCGGCAAGACGCTGCTGGGCCTGCTGCCCGATTCGGCGCGCGTGCTCGGCGGCGGCGTGAGCTTCGGCGGCGCGCCGCTGCTCGCGCAAGGCGCCGCGCAATGGCGCGCCACGCGCGGCACCGGCATCGGCATGGTGTTCCAGGAGCCGATGGTGTCGCTGAACCCGGCGTTCCGGATCGGCGTGCAGCTGACCGAGGCGCTGATGCGCCGCCGTGGCCTCGCGCGCGAGGAAGCCACGCAGCGTGCGCTGGCGATGCTCGAACGCGTCTACGTGCGCAATCCGCGCGACTGCATGAAGCGGTATCCGCACGAGTTCTCGGGCGGCATGCGCCAGCGCATCGTGCTGGCCTCGGCGATGCTGCTGCGCCCGAAGCTGCTGATCGCCGACGAGCCCACCACCGCGCTCGACTGCGTGGTGCAGAAGGAGGTGCTCGACGTGATGATGGAGCTCACGCGCGACGAAGGCACGGCGCTGATTTTCATCAGCCACAACCTCGCGCTGGTGGCCGCCTATACCGAGCGCGTGCTGGTGATGCGCGCGGGCACGGCGGTGGAGGCGGGCACGGCCGAGCGCGTGCTGTCGCGGCCCGCGCATCCGTATACGCGCGCGCTGCTGGAGGCGCTGCCGAAGCGGCCCGACACGCCACCGGCCGCGATCGACGAGCGCCGCGCGGTGCTGGAGATGCGCGAGGTGGCGGTGGACTACGCGCAGCCGCGCGGCGGGCGGCTCGCCGATTGGTTCAAGCGCAGGGCGTCGGGTTCAAGCGGAGGCGCAAGCACGGCCAGCGCCCGGCGCGGCATGGTGCGCACCGTGTTTCCGACCTCGTTCCGGCTGCATGCGGGCGAGACGCTCGCGATCGTCGGCGAATCGGGCAGCGGCAAGACCACGCTCGCCAAGGTCGCGCTGGGCCTCGTCGCGGCGGCCGAGGGGCAGGTGCTGCTCGACGGCGCGACCTATCTGGACGGCGGCGCGAAGCGCCTGCAGGCCGCGCGCCGCGCGGTGCAGATCGTGTTCCAGGATCCGTACTCGGCGCTCGATCCGCGCATGCGGGTGGGCGAGCTGGTGGCCGAGGGGCTGCGGCTGAACCGCGATCTCGACGCGGCCGGGCGTGCCGCGCGCGTGGCCACGGTGCTGGCCGACGTCGGCCTCGGCGAGCACGCGCGGCGCTTCGTTCACGAGTTGTCGGGCGGCCAGCGCCAGCGCGTGGCGATCGCGCGTGCGCTGGTGAGCCGGCCGGCCGTGATCATCGCCGACGAGCCGGTGTCGGCGCTCGACGTGACGGTGCAGAAGCAGGTGCTCGATTTGTTCACGTCGCTGCAGGCGCGCTACGGTTTCGCCTGCCTGCTGATCTCGCACGACCTGGGCGTGGTGGAGCAGATCGCCTCGCGCGTGCTGGTGATGCTGCGCGGCCATCTGGTCGAACTCGGCACGCGCGCGGCCGTGTTCGACGATCCGTGCCATCCGTACACGCGCCGGCTGCTGCGCGCGGTGCCCGAATTGCATGGCGACGGCGCCAACGGCTTTCGCGTGATGGTGCGCGAGGTGCCGCCGGCGCGCGGCGAGGCGGCCGACTATTTCGACCCGGACGGCGCGGCGGGCCGGCTGCCGACGCTGCATCGCGTGGAGGGTCGCGACGGGCATTGGGTTGCGCGTTATTGACGGGAGGCGCCGCCGCGAGTTGAAGGGAGGAGGGCAAGCGGGCATCCCGCGAACCCCTCCGCCGCCGACGGACGATGAAAAACGGGCGCCCGCCATCGGCGAGCGCCCGTTTCATGCATCGTCGCGCGATCAGAACTTGTGGCGGATGCCGAACACCACGGCGGCCTGCCGGTCGCTCGACGAGCTGGACAGGTTCGCGATCGCGGCCACGGCCTTCTTGCCCGTCGAATCGACGCCGCTCGCGTGCTGGTAGAGGCCGACCAGGTAGAGGTCGGTGCGGCGCGACAGGAAGTAGTCGGCGCCGAGGTTGACCTGGTTGTAGGTGGCGCCCGAGACCGAGCCCACCGAGCTGCCGGCCGTGTAGGTGTACGCGGCGCCCAGTTGCAGCGCCGGCGTGACGAGGTACGACGCGCTCAGTTCGCCGATGTTGAACTTCGCGGTGCCGGCGAGGTGCAGCGGGTTCAGGCCCGCGCCGCTGGTGGCGCCGAGGTGCTGGAATTCGACGTTGCTGTAGACGCCGCCGATGGTGGCGCGGCCGAGGTGGTACGCGGCGCCGGCCGAGATCACCTGCCACGCGCCGGCCGAGGCGAAGCCGCTGAACACCGGGTTGGTGACGTTGGCGGCGTTCGCGGCGGTGGCCGAGTTGGCGTTCGGGTTGGTGCCGAACACCGAGTAGTTCGGGTTCTTGGCGCGTTCGAACGCGACGCCGAGCGCCACGGGGCCGTTGTCGTAGCCGGCGCCGAGGCTGTAGAGCTGGTTGCGCGTGACGTCGCCGGCCTGGCCGCCCAGGCTGTACATGCCACCGAACTTCAGGCCGTTGTAGCTGCGGCTCGCGTACTTGATGGTGTTGTTGATGCGGTAGCTGTTGTCGAGGTTGTCGATGTCGCCGGGATGCGCGCCGTAGATGCTGCCCCACTCGGTGCCGGGGACGAACTTCTCGAAGTTGGCCGATTCGAAATCGCCGACGTAATCGCCGAGCGAATCGTACTGGCGGCCGAGCGTGACGGTGCCGTAGGGCGTTTGCAGGCCGACGTAGGCCTTGCGGCCGAACAGGTCGCCGCCCTGGCCGAGCGCGCCGGTGTTGACGCTGTAGCCGCCCTCGAGGCGGAAGATCGCCGCGTAGCCGCCGCCGAGATCCTCGACGCCGCGCACGCCCCAGCGGTCGCCCTGCAGGTTGCCGGAGGAGGCCGAGTACTGGCGGCCGCCCTTCGCGTTGGAGTTGAACGCGAAGCCGGTATCGATCAAGCCGTACAGCGTGACGGTGCTTTGCGCGTGCGCGGCGCCCGAGAGGGCGAGCAGCGCCGCGATGGCGGGAAGGCTTTTTTTCATCTTCGTGGTCCTCGGCCGAGCCGATGGGTGTGGTGTGATGCGGGTGTTGCCGAACGTGTCCCCGCCCCCGACCTGATTGGTCGAGAGGAATGCTAAGCAGGCAATTTTTTGTCAGGAAGACCGATCGTATGCATCGTGATCTGATTGGGCGATCACCCGCAAAGCGCGGGGCGGAGCGCGGTTTTCGCGCGTGCGGGCGGCGCGACGGCGCCGCGTTTTTCGGTCCGGGCCAAGCCGGGAGGACGCGATGACCCTGAGCCAGTTGCGGGCCTTCTGCGTGGTGGTGGAGCAGGGCAGCTTCCGCGCCGCCTCGCGCACGCTGAACATCGCGCAGAGCGCGCTGACCCACGCGATCCAGAGCCTGGAGGCGGAACTCGCGGCGCCGCTGCTCACGCGCTCGCACCTCGGCATCAGCCTGACGCCGTTCGGCGAGCGGCTGCTGGTCCGCGCCGGCGCGATCCTGCGCGACTGCGAGCGGATCGACCAGGACATGCGCGAGCTGCAGGGCCAGCCGAGCGGACGGATCGCGCTCGGCGTCACGTCCGAGCCGCTCGCCGAGCTGCTGATGCCGGTGCTCAAGCGCTTCATGGCCGACTATCCGAACGTGCTCGTGCATGTGTCGAGCGGCTCGTCGAAGATGCTGACCGAGCGGATCCGCGACGGGCGGCTCGATTTCGCGCTGTGCCCGCTCGCGCCGAACCTCGCCGACGCGGATCTCGAGATCGACCGGCTGTACCGCTCGACGGCCGCCGTGCTCGCGCGCGCGGGTCACCCGAAGGCGGGCGCGACCAGCATCGACGAGCTGGTGGACTGCGAGTGGGTGGGCTTTCGCCGCGAGGGCATCGCCGGCTTCGCGGCGAACCGGCTCGTCAAGATGTTCGGCGAGCGCGGCCTCGGCATGCCGAAGATCGTGCTGACGGCCGACACGCTGCTCGAATCGCTCTACTTCGTCAGCGAGACCGACTACCTGACGGTGGACCCCGGCGTGCTGGCCGACCTGAAGCTGTTCTCGGGCGCGCTGATCCGGATTCCCGTGCGCGAGACCTTCAGCTCGCGCGACATCTGCCTGGTGCGGCGCAGCACCTCACCGCCCACCGCGGTCGCGCAGGCGCTGGCCAGCATGCTGGCCTCGTACGCGCGGCTGCGGCGCGGCGTGACGGGCGCCGGCAGCCCGCACGGCGAGAGCGATGACGAGGATGAGGGCGAGGATGACGACGGCGGCAGCGCCACGCTCTAGGAACCGCCGTCATCGGCTCCCGATTCGTTGATGGCTTGCGTCAGCGGTTCGAATCCTGTCCGCATCAAGATGAAAATTGATGCGGACGCTAATTTGCGGCTATTGAGGAACTTGCAAAATATTATTGCGCAAATGTTCGAGCGTGTAGTAGTACCAGTCGGTGCCATTTCCTGCGGTTTTCCAGGACGTGATGGTTTTCCAGTTCTCGGGTTTTTTGACGTTCCAGCAGCCTACGCTTTCAAGTTCGTTGTCGTGTGGCCACGGAGATATTTTATTCTTTTCCGTAAATTCAATGACTTTATTGTATTCGTTGATTTTCCATTTGTTTTTTATGATCTCGTTTATGATTTTCACCGAGTTCGGCATGGAGGTGGAATGTATTTTTGAGCTGGTAGAGATGACGTCTTCACCGTTTGCTGCGCAAAAGTATGCGGCTCCCCAGGCGCCGACTTTTGGGATGTTGAAATTTTTAATTTCTTTTTTCGAGTAAGAGGGTAAGGCGAGCCCTGTCTCTTCAGAAAACTCGCGCGCGGCGGCCACGTCAACAGCTTGGCCTTCCGTTCCGCCCCCCGGTAGTGCGTATAGCCCCGGGCCATTCTTGATATCCTGACCCGCGGAGTAGACGTCTCCCGTCTTGCCGTCGCCAAAGTAATACCCTTTTTTGCGTTTTTTGGCGATGAGAAACCAGCCATCCTGGTTGTATAAAACGGCATAAGCTGAGGCCATGATAGTCTCCGTGGTTGATTGGCTGGCGGCGATTTTATGAACGAGAAAGGCCGCCGGCTCCTACGCTACGCGATTTTGCGATTCGTGTGAAGCGGTTGTAAAGGTGAATTTCATGGGGGTAAATTTACAATTCTGAGTCGATTGAACAAGTTGCTATGTAATTTTTGTCCAGGAAGGCTGTTTCGAATTCGCGTGCAGTGTTTCTGTAATTTCACCGATCGAAACGATCTTCTTCGCTATTTGCCGCCGACGATACGGCATTCCCATCTCGGGTTCAGGTTGAGCTGGCGGATCCAGGTCCCCGCGAGTCCGCGCGGGCCGCTCGCACGCGCGCCGTGATCGAAAATTGCGATCACGATAGGCCGGAACCGGCTTCCTCGGCCGGCCGTGTGTGGTTAGCATCGGTGTCCATGAACCCCGTCCATCGACGGTCCAACGCAACCGAGGAACGCCACGTCATGTCCGTCCGCGAGATCCACTCCCTGCTGCCCGTCGCCGACGGCACCGCCCACCAGCTTTGCGCCGAGCGTTTCGGCGCGCCGGTGGCGCGCCGCAAGGTCTACGTGCAGGCGGGCCTGCACGCGGACGAAGTGCCGGCGATGCTGGTGGCCGTGTGCCTGAGGGAGCGCCTGCAGGCGCTCGAGGCGGCGGACCGGCTGCGCTGCGAGGTGGTGCTGCTGACGGCCGCGAACCCGGTCGGCCTCGCGCAGTTCGTGCTCGGCACGCCGGTCGGCCGTTTCGATCTGGCGAGCGGGCGCAACTTCAATCGCGGCTTCCCGGTGCTGGGCGAGCGCATCGCCGAGGCGGTCGAGGCGCGCCTGACCGACGACATCGACCATAACCGCACGGTGATCCGCGAGGCATGGAAGGCGCTGCTCGACGCGATGACGCCGCGCCAGACCTTCGACGATCTGCAGCGCCGCCTGATGCAGCTGTCGGTCGATGCCGACATCGTGCTCGACCTGCACTGCTCGCGCGAGGCGGCCATGCACGTCTACACGGGCGCCGCGATCTGGGACGAGGTCGAGCCGCTCGCGCGCTATCTCGGCGCGCAGGCCTCGCTGCTCGCGGTGGACTCGGGCGGCCAGTCGTTCGACGAGGCGCACAGCCTGACCTGGTGGCAGCTGCAGCAGCGCTTCGGCGAGCGCTTCCCGATCCCGCGCGGCGCGATCTCGGTGACGGTCGAGCATCGCGGCCAGCGCGACGTCAGCGACGCGCTGGCCGGCCGCGACGCCGACGCGATCGTCGCCTACCTCTCGCTCGCCGGCATGATCGACGCCCCCGTCGAGCCGCCGCCGCCGCTGCCGTTCCCGGCCACGCCGCTGGCCGGCAGCGAGCAGTTCTACGCGCCGGTGTCGGGCATCCTGCTGCACCGCGTGCCGGAGGGCACGCGCGTCGAGGCCGGCACCGAGATGTTCGAGATCGTCGACCCGGTCGAGGGGACGCGCACCAGGCTGCACAGCCGCACGGCCGGCATGTTCTACATGCGCCGCGACGTGCGCTACGTGCGCGCCGGCGACCCGCTCGGGCGCGTGACGGGGGAGCGCTCCGTGCGCACCGGCTACCTGCTCGGGGCCTGAGCCGAACTTTCACCAAGGAACCTGATCATCATGACGAGATACCTCGACGTCGGCGACATTCGCAAGCTGGTCGCCGCGACCGGCGCGGAGCGCTTCATCGCCACGCTCGCCGGCTACATCCGCGACGACTACCTGCGCTGGAACGAATTCGACAAGTCCGCGCGCGTGGCCAACCACGTGCCCGGCGGCGTGATCGAGCTGATGCCGACCTCCGACGCCGACCTGTACGGCTTCAAGTACGTGAACGGCCACCCGAAGAACACGCGCATCAACCTGCTGACGGTGATGGCGTTCGGCGTGCTGGCCCGCGTCGATACCGGCTACCCGCTGCTGTTCAGCGAGTTCACGATCATGACGGCGCTGCGCACCGCGGCCACCTCGGCGCTCGCCGCGCGTGCCATGGCGCGCGCCGATGCGCGCACGATGGCGCTGATCGGCAACGGCGCGCAGAGCGAATTCCAGATCCTCGCGTTCCGCGCGATGCTCGGCATCCACGAGGTACGCCTGTTCGACGTGGACGAGGCGGCCACCGACAAGCTGGTCCGCAACCTCGGCGGCACGCCGGGGCTCACGCTGGTCCGCGCGGCGAGCGCGGCCGAGGCGGTGCGCGGCGCCGACATCGTCACCACCATCACGGCCGACAAGACCAACGCCACCATCGTCACGCCGGCCATGATCGAGCCGGGCATGCACCTGAACGCGGTGGGCGGCGATTGCCCGGGCAAGACCGAGCTGCACGCGGACGTGCTCGCGGGCGCGCGCGTGGTGGTGGAGTTCGAGCCGCAGACGCGCATCGAGGGCGACATCCAGCAGCTGCCGGCCGGGTTTCCGGTGGTGCATCTGTGGGAAGTGCTGGCCGGCCGCGTGCCGGGCCGCGAGAGCGCGGCACAGGTGACGGTGTTCGATTCGGTCGGCTTCGCGCTCGAGGATTTCTCGGCGCTGCGCTACCTGCACGACGTCGCGACGCGGCTCGAGGTGGGCGAGGACATCGACCTGATCCCGATGCCGGGAGACCCGAAGGATCTCTACCAGTACGTGGCCTCGCCGTCGGTGCCGGCGCTGTTCGACGCCAGCGCGTCGCGCGCGCAGGCCGCGATGAACGCGGCCGCGCTGTTCGCCGGAGGCGGCAGATGAGCGCCGCAACAAGCGACGGCGTGGTCGCGCGATTCGACGACGGGCTCGCTCGCGCGCGGCCGTCGGCGGTGGGCGTCGATGCCGGCGCGATCGTCGCCTGGCTCGACGACGTCGAGCGCGCCGGGCTGGACGTCCACGCGTTCATGCTGCACCGGCACGGCAAGGTGGTGGCCGAGGGCTGGCGCTGGCCGTACCACGCCGGGCGCCGGCGCAACCTGCATTCGGTGGCGAAGAGCTTCACGGCCTGCGCGATCGGCTTCGCGATCGAGGAAGGGCGGCTGCGGCTGGACGACCGCGTGGCCGATTTCTTCCCCAACGCGCCGGCCGCCCCGCATCCGGGCGCGGCGATGACGGTGGCCGACCTGCTGACGATGCGCACCGGCCACGCCGGCGAGACCTCGGGCGCGCTGTGGCGGCAGCTGACGACGAGCTGGATCGACGCGTTCTTCGCGATTCCGGTCGCCACGCCGCCGGGGTCCAGTTTTGTCTACACGAGCGCGGCCAGCTACATGCTGTCGGCCATCATCAGCCGCGTGAGCGGGCAGACGCTGCACGCTTACCTGAAGCCGCGCCTGTTCGCGCCGCTCGGCATCCACGGCGAGACCTGGGACCTCGGCACCGACGGCATCAACCCGGGCGGCAACGGCCTGTGGGCGCGCACGGCCGACCTGCTCAAGCTCGGTATCCTGCATGCGCAGCGTGGTGTCTGGGCGGGCCGGCAAGTGTTGCCGCGGGCGTGGATCGAGGCGGCCACGCGGGCGCAGGAGGCGTCGAACCGCTACGGTTATCACTGGTGGGTCCACGACGGCGGCAGCTACAGCGCGATCGGCGTGTTCACGCAGCTCGCGCGCGTGTTCCCCGAGGCCGGCGCGACGCTGGCCGTGACGGGCGCGATCAAGGGCAGCAAGCGGCTGATGCCGCTGATCGAATGGCATTTCCCGTCGGCGTTTCGCGCCGCGCCGTTCGACGGCGCCGAGGCCGACGCACGCCTCGACGCGGCGCTCGCGCGCTGGCGGTCGCCCAACGCGGACCTGCCGTGGCAGCGCGCGTTCGACGGCACGCATGCCGTGCGTCCGGGCGAGGCGGGGGAGGATCGGGCGCGCGACGACTGGCGTTTCCGGCTCGATCCGAACGAGGCCGGCGCGACCGAATTGCGGTTCGTGTTCGCGGCCGGGCAGTGCGAATGCCGGCTCGTCGACGCGGATGGCGAACACGTCGTGAAGGCGGGGCTCGGCGGCTGGATCGAATCGACCACCAGCATGCCCGGCACCGAGCTGCATCACGGCTACCGCTTCATCGACAGCCCGGTGGTGGCGCGCGCCGGCTGGCTCGACGCGGCGACGCTGCGGATGGTCTGGCTCTATCCCGAGACGGCGTTTCGCGACACCGTCGAATGCCGGTTCGACGGCGAACGCGTGACGCTGCGGCGCGCCGTGAACGTCAACGGCGGCGCGCTCGAACAGCCGCCGCTGGGCGGCCAGCGCCTGCGCGCCTGATCACGCGCCGCCGCGGCGGGCGTAGCGCCGCTTCGTTTCAGGCGGACGATGCGCCCGGCCCGCCTCAACCGGCCTTGGCCTCGGCGCGCACCGGCACGCCGGCCACGATGATCGCGACGCCCACCGCCAGCACCACGGCCGCCGCGACGAACACGCCGGTCGCGCCGCGCGAATCGAACACCACGCCGCCGGCCGCCGCGCCGAGCGAGATCGCGAGCTGGATCGCGGCCACGATCAGGCCGCCCGCGCTCTCGGCCTCGTCCGGCACGGTGCGCGTGACCCAGGTGGACCAGGCCACCGGCACGCCGCCGAACGCCATGCCCCACAGCGCGACCAGCACTGCGTCGATCGCCGGCAGGCGGCCGAAGATCGACAGCGCGATGCCGAGCGCCACCATCAGCGCCGGCATCGCGATCAGCATCGGACGCAGGCGGTGTTCGAGCACGCGGCCCGCGAGCGGCGTGCCGAGGAAGTTCGCCACGCCGTAGCCGAGCAGGATCGCCGACAGGGCGTTCACGCCGACGCCGGCCACCTGTTCGAGGAACGGGCGCAGGTAGGTGAAGAACGCGAAGTGGCCGGTGAACACGAGGATCGTGGCGAACATGCCCACCCCCACGGTGGGCCGGCGCAGCACGTCCACCAGCGTGCGCAGCCGCGTGGTGCCGGAGGGCGCCATCGACGGCAGCGTGGCCAGCTGCGCCGCGAACGACAGCGCGCCCACCGCGGCGGCCGCGAAGAACACGTTGCGCCAGCCGATCAGATGGCCGAAGTAGCTGCCGAGCGGGGCGGCCGCGATGGTGGCCACCGCCACGCCGCTGAAGATGATCGACAGCGCGCGCGGCACCATCGCGGGCGGCACCAGCCGCATCGCCGTGGCGGCCGACATGGTCCAGAACCCGCCGAGCGCAACGCCCAGCAGCACGCGGCCGAGCAGGATCGCGCCGAAGCTGGTGGCGCTCGCCACCAGCACGTTGGAGGCCACCAGCAGCACCGAGAACGCCAGCAGCACGCGGCGCCGGTCGATGCCGCGCGTGAGCACGGCGATCAGCAGGCTGGTGACGAGCGCGACCGCGGCGGTGATCGTGACGGCCTGGCCCGCCGTGCCCTCGGTGATGCCGAGGCTGGCGGCGAGCGGCGTGAGCAGGCTCGCGGGCAGGAATTCCGCGGTGACGAGCCCGAACACGCCGAGCGCCATCGCGTAGACGGCGCTCCACGCGGGCCGCTCGGCCGGGATCACGGTGGCGGAGGTCTGGGGGCTGATATCCATGGTGTGTTTCGCTCGAGACTAGGGTTTACGACGAGCGCACAGAGTACGGGCCAGCGGGCTGACGGTCTATGACATACAATCCGCGAAACTTGATCGATCGTCCGGATCACCATGCCCGACTCGCCCCAATCCCTCCCCGATTCCCACGACCTCGTCAGCGAACTGCTGCTCGGGATGCGCCTGAAGGGCGTGCAGTACCGCCGGCTCCATCTCGCGCCGCCGTTCGGCGTGCGCTTTCACAACCCGCCCGTCTGCGCGCAGTTCCACTTCATCGGCAAGGGCTCGGTGCTGCTGCGCGACGCGGACGGCACCAGCGTCGCGCTGCACGCCGGCGACGCCGTGCTGATGCCGCGCGGCGGCATGCATGCGCTGCTCTCGGCGCCGGACGTGAGCTGCGTGTCGGTGGCCGATTTCGACACCGCGAAGCTTTGCGAATCGATCGCCGCGATCGACACGATGCAGGGCGGGCGGCCCGCGCACGGCGAGGCCGACGACGACGTGCTGATCTTCAGCGGCTGCATGGAGCTCGACCTGGGCGGGATGCAGCCGCTGGTCGCCTCGATGCCGGGGATGATGCACGTGGGCACGCTGCTCGCGCGCTACCCGGAGCTGCGCGCGATGCTCGACGCGATGGAGCGCGAGTCGTGCCTGGAGCGGGCCGGCTTCGCGGCGGTGCTCGCGCGGCTGGCCGACGTGGTGGCCGCGTTCATCGTGCGCGGCTGGGTGGAGTGCGGCTGCGGCGACGCCGCCGGCTGGGTGCAGGCGCTGCGCGATCCGCGCCTGGGCCGCGCGCTCGTGGCGCTGCACCGCGACCCGGGCCGCAACTGGACCGTCGCCGAGCTGGCCGCCGAGGCCGGCAATTCGCGCTCGGTGTTCGCCGAGCGCTTCCTCGCGGCCACCGGCATGACGCCGGTGCGCTACCTGACCGAGCTGCGCATGCGGCTCGCGGCGCAATGGATCGCGCGCGACCGCGAGCCGATCGAGGCGGTGTCGTACCGGCTCGGCTACGGTTCTCTGGCCGCGTTCAGCCGCGCGTTCAAGCGCACCATCGGGCACCCGCCCGGCGTGGTGCGCGCGCTCGGCGACGCGTACCCCGGATGACGGGCGGCCCGCTTCAGACCGAATGGCCGTTGGCGCGCGCGATGTAGTCGGGCAGGTGGGGCACGTAGTCCTCGGCGCCGGTGGCGCCGGCCGCGAGCGCGGTGGCGTAGGCGTTCTTGACGGTGCTGGCCACGTAGGTCGCGCAGCCGGCCTGGTTGCCCATCGCCTCCACGTAGCGTAGGTCCTTGTGCGCGTTCGCCAGCGTGAACTTGTGCGCGTCGCGCCTGCCCTCGAGCGTGTAGCCCATGAAGGTCTGGTAGAAGCCGCAATCCATGCGGCTGCCGCGCAGCACGCCGTCCACCTGCTCGGCCGTGAGTCCCGACTTGCGCGCGATGGCGAGCGCTTCGGCATAGAGCGCGCCGTAGCCGAGCGCGACGAAGTTGTTGATCAGCTTCATCCGGTGCCCGTCGCCGACGCCGCCCACGTGGACGACCTTGGCCGTCCACGGCGCGAACACCGCTTCGAGCCGCGCGAACACGGCCGGCGTGGCGCCGACGATGGCCTGCAGCTGGCCGGCCTCGGCCTGCTCCGGGGTGCCGCCGAGCGGCGCGTCGCAATAGTCGACGCCGCGTTCGGCCAGCATCGCGGCCACGCGTTCGGTGGCGGCCGGTTCCGAGGTCGAGCAGTCGACCACGATCGTGCCTTCGCGCAGGTGGTCCTTCATCTCGCCGATCACGGACTCGACGGCAGGCGCGTCGGTCAGGCACAGGAACACGATCGACGAGTCCGCGGCGAGCGCGGCGAGCGAGGCGGCTTCCCGCGCGCCGCGGCCGACCAGGTCGTCGACGGGCGCGCGATTGCGGCGGCCGACGATGGTGAGCGGATGGCCGGCGCCGAGCAGCTGTTTCGCGATGCCGTGGCCCATCAGCCCGACGCCGACGAATCCGATTGCAGCCTTTTCCATGTGTGTTCTCCCGGGGAATGGTGAGCGATGAGGTAAGCAGGATGCGCGCCGCCGTGCGGGGCGCGCGAGGTGTTCCGTGCCGCCGCCACGGCCATGCCGATGGCGTCGGGCATGCCGGGGTTCGACGATCAGGCCGCCCGACATCGCCTGACGGGCTTCGCTGCAAAGCGCGCCGCGCCGGCGCGACGGCCAGCAGCTTAGCAAGTCCGGCACGCCGCATCTATTCCGAAAATAGATGGATTCGATCTGCAGAATCAATTTCCGGAGCGCCATGCCGCGCCTCTACACTCGTCGCCTCGCACGCGATGCGACGCCGCGGATTCGCCCGGCGTCGTGCATCGGTCCAGGAGGAGAAAACATGATGCAGTATCAGGCGGACCCGAATCGTTATCACGACGCCATGCCTTATCGCCGCGTCGGCCGCAGCGGCATGGTGCTGCCGGCCATCTCGCTCGGCCTCTGGCAGAACTTCGGCGGCGTCGACGTGTTCGAGACCGGCCGCGCGATCCTGCGCCGCGCGTTCGACCGCGGCGTCACGCATTTTGATCTCGCCAACAACTACGGGCCGCCCGCCGGCTCGGCCGAGGAAAACTTCGCGCGCTGGCTCGCGGCCGACTTCAAGCCCTACCGCGACGAACTGGTGATCTCGACCAAGGCCGGCTGGGCGATGTGGCCCGGCCCCTACGGCGGCCCGACCGGTACCCGCAAGCACCTGATCGCGAGCTGCGAGCAGAGCCTGCGCCGCATGGGGCTCGACTACGTCGACGTGTTCTATTCGCATCGCGTCGATCCGGACACGCCGCTCGACGAGACCATGGGCGCGCTCGCGCAGCTTCACCGGCAGGGCAAGGCGCTGTATGTCGGCATCTCGTCGTACTCGCCGGAACTTACGCGCCAGGCGGCCGCGATCCTCGAGGCCGAGGGTGTGCCGCTCTTCATCCATCAGCCGAACTACTCGATGCTGAACCGCAGCATCGAGCACGGGCTGCTGCAGACGCTCGACGAACTCGGAGTGGGTTGCATCGGCTTCTCGCCGCTCGCGCAGGGCCTGCTGACCTCGAAGTACCTGAACGACGTGCCGGCCGACGCACGCGTGAGCCGCAGCGGTTCGATGAACGCGGGGATGCTGAACGCCGACAACCTCGAGCGGATCCGCGCGCTGAACGCGATCGCCGGGCGGCGCGGCCAGACGCTCGCGCAGATGGCGATCGCCTGGACGCTGCGCGACGCGCGCGTGTCGTCTACGCTGATCGGCGCGCGCACCGTGGCGCAGCTCGACGATGCGCTCGACGCGGTCAGGCAGCTCGCGTTCAGCGCCGAGGAACTGGCGGAGATCGACCGCCATGCGCAGGACGGCAACGTCGATCTCTGGCGCGTGTCGTCGGGCATCGGCGCGCGGTAACGCCTGCGTGGCGGGCGGCGGGCATGACGCCCGTGGCCCGTCATGAGGCATCAATGCCCGGACCGTGATCACGGTCCACGGCGGCTCACGGCCGCCGTTATCCAACCGCCGCGGCGCGCGTATCCGGCCCGGCGGTTTTTTTGCGGACGAAGCGCCGCCGCGCCTACCTGCGCGAGATCCGGTAGACCGCCGCGGGCGGCAGATTGCGGAACACGCGGCCCACGCAGACGGCCTTGAGCCCCAGCGCATGCAGCGTCGCGCGCGGGACCGGGCAGCGCAAGCCGTAGGTGAACTGGTAGAGCGCGCCGTCGTCCTTCAGGTAATGGAATGCGCCGCCGACGATCGCGGCCACCTTGTCCTTCGGCATCGACAGCAGCGGCAGGCCGCTCACCACCGAGCCGATCGAGCGCGGCAGCGCCACGCCGAGCGGCAGCAGGCTGGCTGCGTCGCCCACCACGATCTTCGCGTCGGGGAAGCGCCCCGCGAGCAGGGCGGCGAAGCGCTCGCTGCTGTCCACCAGGATCAGGTCGCGCTGCGCGAGCCCGCGGCGCAGCAGCGCCTTGGTGAACACGCCGGTGCCGGCGCCGAGTTCGAGCACGGGGCCGTCGAGGCGGGAGATGTCGCGCGTCATCAGGCGGCCGAGCGGCTCGCCCGACGGGGCGATCGCGGCGACGCTGAGCGGATTCTCGAACCAGGACCGCAGGAAGAACAGCAGATCGGACGATGCGCTTCGGATTCGCATGAGTCGGGTACCTTGACAGGGGGGACCGGGTTCGCGCGGCACGAGCCGCGCGTCGAACGGGTTTGCGCGGGGCAACGCCGTCTAGTGTTGCATCGTTTCGGCTCCGGTTGAAATCGCGGTCATAGATCGTTGCAATTTTTTTGTGCCAGTCGCGGTAAGACTGGCGAACGCGCCAGTTTCGCGACAGAAACGGCGCCGGGCGGCTCGCGCGACGGTACGATTTTCCGATCGATTGCGATCATCGGTCGGAGCGCGGGTGGTGGGAACCGGGTTTGCTGGCGGGCAGGAATCGAGGGCGAGGGGGCGGCCGGCGCCATGAAGGCGAATCCGCCGCCTGGCGGTGCGACAGCGAGACGATTCGGCAAGCGGGTTCGGGTGTGGGCCGGAAGCGGGCCCGGTTCAGACGACCGGTTCGGCCGCCACGCCGTGCTCGCGGATCGTGCTGACGTCGCGCTTGGGCGCGTCGCCGAACAGCCGCCGGTATTCGCGGCTGAACTGCGTCGCGCTCTCGTAGCCGACCTGGAACGCGGCGCTGGCCGCGTCCACGCCGTCGTTGATCATGAGCCGGCGCGCCTCGTGCAGCCGCAGCTGCTTCTGGTACTGGATCGGGCTCATGGTGGTGAGCCGCTGGAAGTGGCGGTGCAGCGTCGAGACGCCCATCCCGCACAGCGCGGCCAGATGCGCGACGTTGCACGGCTCGCGGTAGTGGGTGCGCAGCCACGCCAGCGCGCGCGTGACGCGCGGCGCCGGCGAGTCGGTCTGGATGATCTGGCGTAGGCTCGGGCCGGCCGGCCCGGTCAGCAGCAGGTAGAGGATCTCGCGGTGCAGCAGGCGGCCGAGCACGGCGGCGTCGTGCGGGCGGCGCAGCAGCGCGACCATGCGCGCGAGCGCGTCGAGCAGTTCGGCCGACAGCGGCGCCACCGCGAAGCCGGGCGCGGCCGGCGCGACGCCGGCGAGCGTGGCGCCGGTCTCGGCCAGCACCTCGCGCGCGGCGTCGAGGTCGAGCCGGATCTGCAGCCCGGTGTACGGCCGCCGGCGGCTCGCTCCCGGCACCTCGACGATCGCCGGCAGGCCGAACGAGGTGAGCAGGAAGTGGTCGGGATCGTAGGAGAAGGGCTTGCCGTCCACCAGCAGGTGCTTGACGCCCGAGACCGAGACGCACATGCCCGGTTCGTACAGGTAGGCGCGCGGCGGGATCGGCTCGGTGAGGCAGCCGATCGCGAGGCCGTCCACCTCGGTCAGGCCGCGCGGATCGGGGCGCGGATGGGCCAGGATGCCGGCCTCGATTTCGCGGCGCAGGCGGTCGATGCGCTGGCGGGAGGTTTCGGGCGTCATGCCGGCGATGATACGCGGGCCGGAGCGCGGCGCAAAGAGGATCGGGCAAGCGCGGGCGCGGTCGCTTATGTCATGGGTCGTTCGATCGTCGGCGCCATGCGGGCACCGAGGCGGCCGATCTCGCGGATGAAGTACGAAGCATGACGGCCCGCGCGGGCCGCCCGTCATGGGACAACCGGCTCAATGCCCGGCCACCGTCCCGGCGGCATTGGTCTCGCCCGGCCGCACGACCGGGCCGCCGCCGTCGCCCGGCGCGATGTCCTCCAGCGCGTGCCGGCTCGTCTCCACGCGCAGCACCAAGATCGCCACGCACAGCACCGCCAGCACGACGCTCACCATCGAGATCACGCCCGACACGCCAAAGCGCTGGTACAGCAGCAGCGCCAGATACGGCGTGGCGATCGACGAGGCGCGCCCGCAGGTGCCCGCCACGCCGGTGCCGCGCAGCCGCACCTCGGTCGGGAACAGTTCGGGGATGTAGCCGAACAGCCCGAGCGTGGTGATCGTGTAGAGCGCGCTGACGAGCCCGAAGCCGACGATCACGATCGCCGTGGCGTCGCGCAGCGTCACGTAGAGCCAGCCCAGCGCGATCGTCACCAGCGAGGCGATCACGATGCCGCGCGCGCGGCCCCAGCGGTCGGCCACCGCGTAGCCGATCAGGCCGCCCACCGGCGAGCCGATCGACATCAGGAACACGAAGCCGAGCGACCTGACCACCGACAGCCCCTCGGCGACGAAAAACGTCGGCAGCCAGGCGACGAAGCCGTACAGCCCGACGTTCACGCCGATCGCGGTCAGCGCGGCCACCAGCGTGCGGCCGCGCATGGCCGGTGCGAACAGCCGCGCGAGCGGCACGCGGCCCGTCTGCAGGCTGACGGTGCGCGTGACGGGCGGCAGCGCGCCGTGGCGCGCGCGGACCTCGGCCTCGATCGCCGCGAGCGTGGCCTCGGCCTCGTCGAGCCGGCCCGCCGATTCGAGCCAGCGCGGCGATTCGGGCATGCGCTTGCGCAGGAACCAGACCACCAGCGCGCCGATGCCGGCCAGCGCGAACATGTAGCGCCAGCCCAGATGCGGGATGATCCAGTAGCCGGCCGCGAGCGCCGCGAACAGCCCGCTGTTGGTGATCACCGCGAGCAGCGACACCCACTTGCCGCGCGTGGCGGGCGGCACGAATTCGGCGAGCGTGCCGGCCGCCACCACCAGCTCGGCGCCGAGCCCGATGCCCATCACGAGGCGCAGCGCGATCAGCCAGTCGATGCCGGGCGCGAAACAGGCCGCCAGCGACGCCACGCCGAAGATCGCGAGGTTGAGCTGGTACGAGTAGCGACGGCCGAGCCGGTCGCCGACATGGCCGGCCGCGAACGCGCCGATCATCATGCCGATGAAGGTGGACGACACGAACATCGCGCCGTGGGCCAGATCGGTGAAACCGTCCTTGACCATCGAGGCGAGCGCGCCGTTGGCGAGATAGAGGTCGAACGCGTCGAGAAACGCGCCGCCCGCGATCAGGCCGAGGATCTTCCAGTGGAAACGCGAAACGGGCAGGCGATCGAGCCGGCCCGCGGCATTGACGGTGCGGGTCATCAGGGGTGTCTCCGTTATCGCGCCCCGCGCGTCCGGAGCGGGCGCGGGGCGTCGTCTTGTGACCGGTTGCGGGTACCGCGCGGCCAGCGCCGCTAGACCGCGCCGGACCGATGCAGCGCGGCGATCGCGTCGCGCCCGTAGCCGAGTTCGGCGAGGATCGCGTCGGTGTGTTCGCCGAGCGCCGGCACCGGGTCCATTCGCGCGTCGTCGTCAGCGGCGAGGCCCGGCGGCAGCAGTGCCGGGATCTCGCCGGCCGGCGTGGCCACCGTGGTCCAGCGCCCGCGCGCGGCGAGCTGCGCATGCTCGCGCACGGCCCGCATGTCGTTCATGCGCGCGCTGGCGATCTGCGCCGCGTCGAGGCGTGCCAGCACCTCGGGCGCGTCGAGCCCCGCGAACACCTGGTCGATCAGCGCGCCCAGCGCGTCGCGATGCGCGACGCGGCCGCTGTTCGAGGCGAAGCGCGCGTCGTCGGCCAGCTCGGGGCGGCGCAGCACCGTCTCGCAGAAGCGCTTCCACTCGCGCTCGTTCTGCAGGCCGAGGATCACCGTGTCGCCGTCTCCGGCCCGAAACGGCCCGTAGGGATAGATGGTCGCGTGCGAGGCGCCCGCGCGCGGCGGCGGGGGCTGGCCGTCGAACGCGTAGTAGAGCGGGTAGCTCATCCACTCCACCGTGCTTTCGAGCATCGACACGTCGATGTGGCGGCCGCGCCCCGTCTTCACGCGCGCGAACAGGGCGGCGAGGATGTTCGAATAGGCGTACATGCCGGCCGCGATGTCGGACATCGAGCAGCCGGCCTTGGCCGGCGCGTCGGGCGAGCCCGTCACCGACAGGAAGCCCGCCTCGGCCTGGATCAGCAGGTCGTAGGCCTTGCGGTCGCGATAGGGACCGTCGAGGCCATAGCCCGAGATATCGCAGACGATCAGGCGCGGATGGCGCGCGGCCAGGCTCGCGTGATCGAGCCCGAGCCGCCGCGTGGCGCCGGGCGCGAGGTTCTGCACGAACACGTCGGCCTCGGCCAGCAGCGCCTGCACGACCTCGAGCGCCGCGGGCTGCTTGACGTCGAGCGTGAGGCTTTCCTTCGAGCGGTTGGTCCAGACGAAGTGCGAGGCCAGGCCCCGCACGCGCTCGTCGTAGCCGCGCGCGAAGTCGCCGCTGCCGGGCCGTTCGATCTTGATCACGCGCGCGCCGAGGTCGGCGAGCTGGCGCGTGCAGAACGGCGCGGCGATCGCATGCTCGAACGTGACGACGCGGATGCCTTCAAGCGGGCGCATGGCATGCCTCCGTCAGAACGAGCGCGGCAGGCCGAGCACGTGCTCGGCCACGTAGGACAGGATCAGGTTGGTCGAGATCGGCGCGACCTGGTAGAGCCGCGTCTCGCGGAACTTGCGCTCGACGTCGTATTCGCAGGCGAAGCCGAAGCCGCCATGGAACTGCAGGCAGGCGTTGGCCGCCTCCCACGAGGCGTCGGCGGCCAGCAGCTTCGCCATGTTCGCCTGCGCGCCGCACGGCTCGTGCGCATCGAAGCGGCGCGCGGCCTCGAAGCGCATCAGGCTGGCCGCCTCGACGTTGACGTGGGCGCGCGCGATCGGGAACTGCACGCCCTGGTTCTGGCCGATCGGGCGACCGAACACCACGCGGTCCTTCGCGTACTGCGTGACCTTGTCGACGAACCAGTGGCCGTCGCCGATGCACTCGGCCGCGATCAGCGTGCGCTCGGCGTTGAGCCCGTCGAGGAGGTAGCGGAAGCCCTGGCCTTCCTCGCCGATCAGGTTCCCGGCCGGGATCTCGAGGTTGTCGAAGAACAGCTCGTTGGTCTCGTGGTTGACCATGTTCGGGATCGGCTGCACCGTCATGCCGTGGCCGATCGCGTCGCGCAGGTCGACGAGGAAGATCGACATGCCCTCGCTCTTCCTCTTCACTTCCGCGAGCGGCGTGGTGCGCGCGAGCAGGATCATCAGGTCCGAGTGCTGCACGCGCGAGATCCACACCTTCTGGCCGTTCACCAGGTAGCGGTCGCCGCGGCGCACCGCGGTGGTCTTGATGCGGGTGGTGTCGGTGCCGGTGGTGGGCTCGGTCACGCCCATCGACTGCAGGCGCAGTTCGCCCGAGGCGATCTTCGGCAGGTAGCGCGCCTTCTGCGCCCCGGAACCGTGGCGCAGCAGCGTGCCCATGTTGTACATCTGGCCGTGGCAGGCGCCCGAGTTGCCGCCGTTGCGGTTGATCTCCTCCATGATGACCGAGGCCTCGGTGAGCCCGAGGCCCGAGCCGCCGTACTCCTGCGGGATCAGCGCGGCGAGCCAGCCGGCCCGCGTGAGCGCGTCGACGAACTCGGCGGGATAGCCGCGCGCCTCGTCGATCCGGCGGAAGTACTCGGCGGGAAACTGGCTGCACAGATCGCGAATCGCGTCGCGGATGTCCTGGAAGGCGTCGGGGGTGGCGTTCATCGTGGGCAAGGGTGGGGCCGCAAGGTGGGGAATCAGGCGAGGTGCGCGCGGGCCGACATCGTCAGCCGTCCCGCGTGGTCGTGTGCCCATAGCTCGAGCGCGCGGCCGTCGTCCGCGCGGCGCCCGCAGAGCGTGAGCGGTTGGCCGGCGAAGGTCGGGTGGACGGCCTGGTAGGCATACCCGGCCACGCGCGTGCCGGGGGCGAAGCGCGCGGCCGCGTCGAGCAGCAGCGTGGCGACGAGCGGGCCGTGTACCACGAGGTCGGGGTAGCCCTCGATGTCGCGCGCGTAGTCGCGGTCGTAATGGATGCGGTGGCCATTGAAGGTCAGCGCCGAATAGCGGAACAGCATCGCCTCGGTGGGCGTCACGCGGCGCTCCCATTCGGCGCCGCCGGGCGCGGCGACCGGCGTCGGCGGCGTTTGCGGCCGGCCGGGCACGGCCGCCTCGCGATAGACGATGTCCTGTTCCTCGCGGATCGCCGTGACGGCGCCGGCGCGGATCTCGTGCAGCACCGTGACGAACGCGAGCGGGCCGCTGCGGCCCGTCTTGCGCTCGACCGACAGCACGCGCGATTCGCGCGTGGCCGCCGCGCCCACCGGCAGCGGCGCGGCGAACCGGAGCCGGCCGCCCGCCGCCATCCGGCGCGGCAGGCCGAGGTCGGGCAGGAAGCCGCCGGTGGCCGCGTGGCCGTCCGCGCCGAGGGCGGCCTGCGCGGTGATGGACCAGAAGTAGAGCCAGTGCCAGAGCGGCGGCAGCGCGTCGCCGATCGCGGGCGGTGCGTCGAGATCGAGCGTGGCGGCCAGCGCGGCGGCCGGCGCGGTGCCGATCAGGTCGCTCACGTGCTGCACGGCCGGTGCGGTGACGGGATTGGCGGGATTGGCGGGATCGAGGGGATCGGCGCCGGACGCGGGTGAACCGGACGGATCGAGGGGCATGCGGTGTCTCCGGCAAGGGCGCGGGAGAGGGAATTCGCGCGCCCGGATTCGTATGAGACGACTGTAGGGGAATGCGCGGGACGCCGGAAATACCGATTGGATGTACCGGTCATAGGGGTATCCTATGACCGCTCCGGCTTCTTGCTCCGTTCTTTCGCCGCCCCGTCATGGATATTCGCCAGCTCCGCTATTTCGTCAACATCGTCGACTACGGCAGCCTCGGCAAGGCCGCCGAAATGCTCTACGTCGCGCAGCCGTCGCTGAGCCAGCAGGTCGCGAAGCTCGAGCGCGATCTCGGCGTGCCGCTGCTCGTCAGGAGTCCGCAAGGCGTGAAGCCGACCGCCGCCGGGCAGGCGATGTATCGCCACGCGCGGCTCGTGCTGCACCAGATGGAGCAGTTGCGCCAGGAGGTGCGCGAGGGCGTGGGCGCCGAATCGGGCACGGTGGCGCTCGGCTTTCCCACCACCATGTCGGCGATCCTCGCGATGCCGGTGTTCGAGCGCGTGCGCGAGCGCTATCCCGGCATCCGCCTGCAGTTCTTCGAGAGCATGAGCGGCTACCTGAACGAGCTGCTCGCCAACGGCCGGCTCGATCTCGCGATCCTGTTCCGCGACACCAACACGCCCGGCATTTCCACGCTGCCGCTGTTCGACGAGGCGCTGTGCCTGATGGGCGAGCCGGGCGGCCTCTCGCCCCGCGCGCGCAGCTGTTCGCTCGCGGCGCTCGGCGGCGTGCCGCTGGTCGCGCCCGGCGCCTCGAACGGATTGCGCGTGCTGCTCGAACGCAGCTTCGCGCGCGAGCAGGTGCCGCTCAACATCATTGCCGACGTCGATTCGCTGCCCACGCTGCTGTCGATCGCGCAGTCGGGCGCGGCCTGCACGATCCTGCCGTCCGTGTCGGTGGCGCTGCGCGCGCCGGCCGACCGGCCGCGGATGCGCCGCATCGTCGATCCCGTGATCCGGCGGCCCGGCAGCCTCTGCTGGCCGAACGCGCTGCCGGTCAGTTCCGCCTCGCTCGCCGTGCGCCACGTGATCCGCGAGCTGGTGGTCGAGCTTTGCGCGAGCGGCGCGTGGACCGGCATCGCGCTGCGCGAGGCGGCCGCCGTGTGAAGGCCGGGGCGCGCCGGCCCTGTTGCTAGAATGGCGCCACATGACAAACCGCCCGGCCCCCCGTATGCCATCTTCCCGACCCGACGCCGCCGGCAGCCCGCCGGATTCCGGGCGCCAGACGCCCGAGGCGTTGCTGGCTGACATCTCGGCGCAGTTCGCCTCGCTCAGCAAGCAGTTGAAGCTGATCGCGCGTCACGTCGAGGCGCACCCCGGGCGCGTGGGCCTGCAAGGCGTGCAGGAAGTGGCCAACGATTGCGGCGTGCAGCCTTCGGCGGTGGTGCGCTTCGCGAAGCATTTCGGGTTCTCCGGCTTCTCCGGCATGCAGCGCGTGTTTCGCGACGCGATGGTGCGCCAGGTCGCGCCCGAGCTCAGCTACCAGTCGCGGATTCGCGGCATCATCGAGCAGGGCGAGCCGCGCCGCACCAGCGAACTCGCCACCGAATTCCTCGGCGACAGCATCGCCGGCATGCAGCAGCTCAGCGCGTCGCTCGACGCGCCCGCGTTCGAGCGCGCCGTGGACCTGCTCGCCGCCACCGACGCGATCTGGCTGGTCGGCATGCGCCGCTCGTATCCGGTGGTCGCCTATCTCGACTACGCGCTGCAGCACACCGGCAAACGCATCCAGCTGGTGGCCGGCACCGGCGGCATGCAGGCCGGGCAGCTGCGTTCGCTGCGCGCCGGCGACGTGGTGCTGGCCGTGTCGTTTGCGCCGTATGCGCGGGAGACGCAGCAGATCGTCGAGGACGGCCTGCAGCGCGGCGCGACGCTGATCGCGATCACCGACAGCCGGCTCAACGCGCTGGCGAGCCGCGCCGACGCGGCGTTGCTGCTGCAGGAGTCCGACACCTTCGGCTTCCGTTCGCTGACCAGCACCATGGGGCTCGCGCAGAGCCTGTTCATCGCGCTCGCTTACCGGCTCGAACTGGCCTACGATCCGGCACCCGATCACGCGAAAAGCTGAATCGGGGCCGGTGCGCCAATCACGAAAAGTCGGCAGAAGTTACGGATTCGTCGATTAATCAAGGTATTAATTTCTGATTAACCGGCCGATTTTCTCGGGTGTGAGCGAGTGGCCGGATTAATTAGCCATTGTCATACCCGCATGGTTCGCGAATCGCTGTCTGGCCGGTTACAATCGCCCGTCGATTCAATCAGACGCTTGCCGAGAGCGCTGAATAAGAAGAAGGGCGAACCACCATGAACGTGCAGGATATCGCGGGGGCGATCCAGGCCGGTGTGATTCAGCAGGACCGGCTCGTGAAACTCGACACCCCCTTGGGATCGGACCAATTGGTCGTGCAACGCGCCGTCGGTCGTTCGAGGCTGGGGCGCGATTATGCGTTTACGCTCGACGTGGTCTCCTCCAACGACGACGTGCCGCTGAAATCGCTGATCGCGCAGCCCGTCACGCTGTGGTTCCAGCAAGCCGACCAGAGCTACCGGCCGATTCAGGGCCACGTATTCACCGCGCGCCGGCTCGGCGCCGACGGCGGGCTGACCACCTACCAGCTGACCTTCAACGCGTGGCTGCACCTGCTGCACTTCCGGCGCGACCAGAAGATCTGGATCGACAGGAGCGCCGACGCGATCATCACCGACGTGTTCAACCTGCATCCGCAGGCGAACGGCCGGTTCCGTTTCTCGCTCTCGCAGCCGCTCGCCAGTCGTTCCTACACGCGCCAGCACGAGACCGACTGGAACTTCGTCCACCGCCTGCTCGAGAGCGAGGGGCTCTACGGCTATTGGGAGCAGGGCAGCGACGGCAAATCGCACACGCTGGTGGTGACCGACACCATCACCTCGCTGCCCGAACTCGCGCCGGCCGGCGTGTCGTTCGCGCGGATGGCCACCGGCGCCGAGACCGACGCGCTCACGCAGTGGTCCGGCACGCGCACGCTGCAGAGCGTCACGCTGACCACCCGCACGTTCGACTACAAGAACCCCGCCGTGCCTGCCAATCCGAAGGGCACGCTGACGCCGACCATGGGCCGGCAGGGCGAGTTGCCCGACCAGCTGGAGGTGTACGACTACACCGGCGCCTACACGTTCGGCGACCAGTCGCGCGGTGACCGGCTCGCGCAGATCCGCATGGAGGAATGGGAGTCGCGCGCCAAGCGCTTCCATGGCGCGGGCGGCGCGCGCGCGCTCGATGCGGGCCGGCGCTTCACGCTGGCCGACCATCCCGTCCACGACGCCGATCCGGCCGCGCAGCGCGAGTTCGCCACGATCGAGGTGGCGTGGTGGATCGAGAACAACCTGCCCGTGACCGGCGCGCCGCATTTCCCGCACAGCCTCGAAACCGAGCTGGCCGACGCGCGTGCCGCCGCCGGCGCGGCGGCCGGCGTCGCGCATGCCGACGGCTCGGTCGGCTTCTACCGCGTCGAGGTGGAGGCGCAGCGCACCAGCGTGCCGTACCGCAGCCCGCTCGAACACCACAAGCCCGAGATGCATCTGGAGACGGCGATCGTGGTCGGGCCGGACGGCGAGGAGGTCTATACCGACGAGTTGAACCGGATTCGCGTGCGCTTCGTCTGGGATCGCGTGAATCCCGGCGACCAGGGCGCCTCGACCTGGGTGCGCGTGGTGCAGGCCGACACCGGCGGCGGCTATGGCGGCGTGCATGTGCCGCGCGTCGGCGAGGAGGTGCTGATCGACCACGTGGGCGGCGACTGCGACCGGCCGCTCGCGATCGCGCGCGTCTACAACGGCGCCGTCAAGCCGCAATGGCACAGCAACGGCATCCTGTCCGGCCATCGCTCGAAGGAATACGGCGGCGGCGGCTACAACCAGATGGTGATGGACGACGCCACCGGCCAGAACCGCGTCCAGTTGATGAGCAGCAGCGCCAACAGCCTGCTGCACCTGGGCTACCTGATCGACCAGAGCGGCAATGCGCGCGGCGCCTACCTCGGCAGCGGCTTCGACCTGCGCACCGACGACTACGGCGCGCTGCGCGCGAGCCAGGGCCTGTACCTGACCACGCATCCGAAGGCCGCCGCGAGCCAGCCGCTCGACGTCGGCGAGACGCAGCAGCAGCTCGTCAGCGCCGAGAGCCTCGTCGAGGCGATGTCCGACGCGAGCGTCCAGCATCAGGCCGAGAGCCTGCAGGACGCGCACGACGCGCTGCGCGCGCTGACCGACGCGACGCAGAGCAGCGTCAGTGGCGCGAGCGCCTCGGGCGGCAACACCGCGGGCGGCGGCACCGGCAGCGCCAACGCGTTCCAGCAGCCGGTGATGGTGTTCGGCAGCCCGGCCGGCATCGGCGTGTCGTCGAAGCAGTCGATCCATCTGGCCGCCACCCGGCACCTGAATCTCGTCAGCGCGCAGAGCACGCACGTGGCCGCCGGCAAGTCGCTGGTCGCGAGCATCGGCCAGAAACTGAGCCTGTTCGTGCAGAACGCCGGCATGAAGCTGTTCGCGGCGAAGGGCAAGATCGAGATTCAGGCGCAGGACGACAACGTCGAGTTGAGCGCGCAGAAGACCGTGAAGGTGCTGTCCGCCACCGACCAGGTGCAGCTGGCCGCCGACCAGGGCATTCTACTGACGAGCGGCGGCGGCTACATCCGCCTGAGCGGTGGCAACATCGAGATCCACACGCCCGGCACCGTCGACGTGAAGGGCGCCTCGCACGTGTTCGCGGGGCCGGCCAGCATGGGCTATCCGCTGCCGTCGCCGCGGCCCGACCAGCCGGGCCAGCTCGAGCTGCTGCACCAGTATGCGAACGGCGAGGCCGTGAAGGGCGGGCAGTTCTCGGTGCTCGACGCGAACGGCGGGGTGCTGCGCCAGGGCGCGCTCGACGCGAGCGGCAAGACCGTGGTGAGCGGGCTGCCGCCCGGCGTGGTGCAGGTGGTGTTCGGCAAGGATCCGCGCTCGCAGGCCGACAAGGCCAGCGCGTTCAAGCTGCCGGACTGGCCGTCGCCCGAGGACACCGCGAATGACGGTGCCGAGGCCGGCGCCGCCGCGCAATCGCAGCTCGGCTCGCTGCTGCCGTCGGCGGGGGCGCTGGCGTCGTCGGCCGGGGCCGTGGCCAAGGCGGCCGGCTCGGTTGCGGGCGCGGCTGGTGGTGCGGGCCTGGGCGGGCTCGGCGGCGCGCTCGGTTCGGTCGGCTCGCTCGCCAAGGCGAGCGGCCTCGGTGGGGCCGCCGGCGCGGGCGGCCTCGGCAGCCTCGGCAGTGTCGCCGGGATGGCCGGCTCGGTGGCCTCGGGCGGTCCCGCCGGATTGACTGGCGCGCTCGCGTCGAAGGGGCTCGGCGCGGCGCAGCAGGCGCTGGGCGGCGCGCTGCCGGCCGGCGCGCAGGGGGCGTTGTCCCAGGCCAATGCGCTGAAGTCCGCCGCGCAGCAGCTCGGTGGCCTCGCGCAAGGCGCGCGCGGCGCGGCCGCCGCCCTGAAAATCGTTTGATGCGCGGTGTTCGTCCGCTCAGCCAATTCCGATAAAAAATCGATCCGCACGATATCGACATGAACTCGCCCGCCCCCCTTCAACCGAAGCCGACCGCCGTCTACATCGGACCGCTCGACGGTTTTTACAAAGTCGACATCCAGGCGAACCTGCGCGACCTGGACCAGTGGCTCAGAAGCATCAGCCACGGCGTCGTCACGGTCGAGCTGCTCAAGAACGTCGCGGAAAATACGCCGGTACTCGCGAACATCTTCGCGGCGGCCGACGTGATCAGTGACATCCGCGCGATGATCAATCATGGCGACCGGCCGCTCGATCTGTTCGACTGGCTGAACCTCGGCCTCGATCTGATCGGCGTGATTCCGATTCCTACCAGTACCGCCCAGGTGCGCATGGGCGCGCGGCCGTTGCTGAAGCTGGTGCGCGAGGAGGTGGCCAAAAACGGTCGCGCGGCCGGCGAGGCCGTCTTCAACGTGATCCGCGACGGGGTGATCAGCGCGATGCTGTCGCACCTTCAGGCGCGCTACGCCGGCGAGATCGAAAAGTTTATTGCCATCCTGCGCAGCACGCTGGCCGAGATGCTCGACGGGGCCGCGGATTACATCGGCAAGCTGATGAACGGGATCGCGGATCTGTTCGAGCATGCCGGCGGCAAGCACGTCGACACCAGCAAGGACCGCAACAACTTCGTATCGGACGCGAAGCAGATCTACCGCAGCGTGACCACCGCCAGCATTGGATCGCTGATCGGTGGCGTCGCATCGATGTATCACGACGGCAGCTCGGTCCTGGTGAAGACGGGCGTGAATGCCACGACCGCGACGGTGAAATACGTCGACGCCGATGTCAGTGCGCATCTCACGAAGTTCGCGAACGCCCTGCGCCAGAAGATTCCGGCCGTGCAGAAGGCCGTGCGGGGACTCGACGGCAACGACGTCGGCAAGATCGGCTGGCTGCTCCAGATCGTCGAGGACGCTGTATTGCTGTGGCGCAAGTCGCATCCGAAGGGGCAAGCCGTGGGCATTCCGTCGAGCGGCAAGGCCAAGGCGGAGGCGCGGCGCGGGCAGGGGCCGCACGAGACGCTGCGGAAGACGGCCGACGCGCAGCATCCCGGCGGCGGGTGCTGCAACCTCAATTCGGCGGTGCCCACGCCGGCCGCGAGATCGGGCGGCTCGATCGGCTTCGCGCTCGGCGACGAGCGCATCGATCACGACGACTTCACGATCGACGGCCCGCTGCCGATCATCTGGGTGCGCACCTACCGCTCGTTCTTCGACGCCAACGACACTGGCGGCGAACTCGGGCCGCGCTGGATCACGCCCTACACCGTGCGCTTCGACGTGCATGACGGCAAGCTCGTCTATCACGATGCCGAGGGGCGCAGCCTCGATTACCCGCTGCTCGACGTGGGTGCCGCGCACGACGACCGGGCCGAGAACATGACGCTGCTGCGCCTCGACGATCGCTGGCTCAGCGTGACGCGCGGCCACGATTTCCTCGAAGCCTACGAGCGCGACGGCGACCGCTACCGGCTCGCGTTTCTCAAGGACCGCGCCGGCAACCAGCTGACCTGCGATTACGATGCGCAGGGACGCCTGTACCGGCTGATCGCGCCGCACGTGCAGGTGGCGTTCAGGCACGACGTACACGGGCGCATCGTCGAGATCGTCGAGCATGATGCCGATGGCATGCGCGTCGGGCGTCTGGCCGCCTACGAATACGATGCCGAGGGTGATCTGGCCGGCGCCTGGGACCGCTTCGGCAATCATCGCGAGTATCGCTACCGGCACCATCTGCTCACGCGCTACACCGATCGCACCGGGCGCGGCATGAACCTCGAATGGCACGGCACGCATGCGAAGGCGCGGTGCTTCCGCGAGTATCGCGACGACGGCAGCGACGAGGTCACGCTCGCCTGGCATCCTGACTTCCGGATGGTCAGCGTGACCGATGCGCTCGGCAACGTCACGCAGCACTACTACGACATCAAGGGCTACACGTTCCGCGTGATTCATCCGGACGGCAGCGAGGAGTGGCTGTACCGCAACGCGCACGAGAAGCTCGTGGAATACATCCACCGCGACGGCGGCGTGGAATTCCTCGACTACGACGCGCGCGGCAACTTCATCCGGCATCTGCGCGTGGACGGCAGCGTGATCGAGATGCAGTACGACGGGAAGGATCAGCTCGTGCGCACCATCGACCCGCAGGGGCATGCGTGGGTGCAGGAGTATGACGACGCCGGCAACGTGGTACTTGCCAGGGACCCGCTTGGGCACGAGACGCAGTACCAGTACAACGGACAGGGGCTGCCGATCAAGGTGGTCGATGCAAAGGGCGGCACGAAATCGCTGAGCTACGACGCCGGCGGCCGGCTGCTGTCGTATCGCGATTGCTCTGGCAAGACCACGCAATGGAGCTATGACGCTGCCGGGCGGTTGAGCAGCACCAAGGATGCGGCCGGGACGACTACCGCGTTCACCTATGGCGCGAACGGGCAGCTGGCGGAAATCGTGTCGCCCGCCGGCGTCGAGAGGATCCAGTACGACGCCGAGGGGCGGCTGATCTCGACCGTCGACCCGATGCAGCGCACGACGCGTTATTCCTATGACGGCGCGGGACGTGTCTCGCTGCGCGTCGACGCGCTCGGGCAGCGGCTCAGCTATGGCTACGACCGGCTTGGGCGCCTCGTGCGGCTGACTGATGCGAACGATGCGTCTTATACGTTCCGTTACGACCCGGTCGGCAGATTGCTCGAGGAAGTCGAGTTCGACGGCAAGACGACGCGTTATGCCTATGACGAAGCGAGCGGGCGGCTCGTTTCGATCGATGAAGCCGGGCGCGTGACGCGGGTCGCGCAGGATGGTGCCGGCCGCTTCGCGCGGCGCGAGGTGGGCGAGGACATCGAGCAGTTCGCCTATGACGCGAGCGGACGGCTGATCGACGCGAGCAATCGCTACAGCCGCGTGCAGCGCTTCTTCGATCCGGCCGGCAATCTCGTGCGCGAACACCATGCCTATGACGTATTCGGCGTGAAGCGCAGCTATGTGTGGCATCACGGCTACGACGAACTCGGCAATCGCGTGCGCACCGTGCGGCCCGACGGACATACGATCGACTGGCTGATGTACGGGTCCGGGCACGTGCATGGGCTGCTGGTGGACGGCGAGGATCGCTTGCAGCTCGAACGCGACGACCTGCATCGCGAGGTGGCGCGCACGCTGTCGAGCCGGATCGGGCAGAGCACCGTCTACGATCCGGCCGGGCGCGTCGAGCGGCAGACCGTGCAGCGCGACAGGGCGCCGGCCGCGTTGAGTACGCGGCGCTATCGATACGATGCGGCCGGGCAGCTCACGCAGATCGAGGACAGCCGCAAGGGCGCGACCGATTACCGGTACGACCCGGTCGGGCGGCTGATCGAGGCGATCGGGCCGGGCACGCGCGAGCGGTTCGCGTTCGATCCGGCGAGCAATATCGTCGATCCGGGCAAGCCGGAGAATGCGCGGACCTCGTCCATGTCTTCGCCGACGGCGCGCAGCGAGAGCACGCTGCCGGCTTCGGTGCCGAAGGTGCTCGGCAATTTGCTGAAGGAATATGCGGGCACGCACTTCGATTACGACGAGCAGGGGAATCTGATCCAGAAGCGCTCGCCGGGCGGGACGCAGCGGTTCGAGTGGGACGGGTTCGACCGGATGAGCGCGGCGAGCGTCGAGGAGCCGTCACGGCATAGCGCCTCGCGGTATTACTACGACGCGCTGGGGCGGCGGATCGCGAAGGACGTGAACGGCGCGCGGACCGTGTTCGGGTGGGACGGCGATACGCTCGCGTATGAGTCGAGCGAGGCGGGCAGCAGGCATTACGTGTACGAGGCGCGTTCTTTCGTGCCGATGGCGCAGTATGTGACGGCGCCGGTGGCGGGGATCGAGACGCCGGTGGCGCGGGCGGACGATCGGTATACGCCAGAGGATGATCCGCTGCAGCGCGTGCCGGAGGCGCAGGGTGAAGCGCGGGTGATGTTCTATCACTGCGACCAGATCGGTACGCCGCTGATGATGACGGACGAGGCGGGCGAGGTTGTCTGGGAGGCGAGCTACAAGGCGTGGGGCGAGACGCGCGAGGTGATCGAGCGGGCGTCGGCGGCGGCCGGGGTGGCGGCGGTCAGGAATCCGCTGCGGTTCCAGGGGCAGCAGGTTGATGATGAGACGGGGCTGCACTATAACCGGTATCGGTATTATGACCCGGCGGTGGGGCGGTTTGTCGGACGGGATCTAGCGGGGTTGGTTGGCGGGACGAACACATATTTTTACGCTTCCAACCCGGTGGCGTGGATTGACCCATTGGGATTGCGGAAACGGGTAGGTTGTCCGGGGAAATTTAATTCATTCCATGATTTTGATTTGCCTCAAAATAAATTGTTTGCTAGTGATGGTGTTCAATTTAGATTGGCAAATAAAGCCTTGATCGATAGGATGAACACAGATGCCGCATTCCGAAAAGATATCTTGTCTCGTAATCCAGGTCTTCTTGAGTGGTCGAAAGATCCGAAGGATTTGGGAAATAGTCCACCCGGGATGACTTGGCATCACAATGACGGCGTTGGAGTTTTGAATTTGGTTGATAGAAGCGATCATGCCGATAACCATGGAATTTATCATTCAGATGGAACTGGCGGTCGAGATAAATGGGGTGGTGGAAAGCTTGGTCGGAAAGGTAAATTAAACCCTGCAACAGGATGCCCTTTATGAACTCATTGACTGTAAACTCGTACTATAAGATCGATGATCTTATTGAGATTGTTAAAAATAAAGAAGATCGAGATTCCATCTATATGGTCTATGTGCCGGATGGTACTGACGATTTGAGTGTTGGGATGCAGGTTTATGTTGGCGATGTGCCGGATTTTGATGAGGACGACAATGAGGTATTTCCTGATTTTGTGGGTAACAATGGGCTGGAGGTTGGGTATAGGCGAGATCAGTTTCAGGATGTGATTGATTTGGCTTACAGGCAAAAACCAACTGCTTCGATCGATGAGGTGGTTGAGTGCTTGAATCACTATGCTGAGTATGATGATTTCTTGGACTTGTCGTGATTGAACGGTGATGCATGGTGGCGTAACTACTGGAATTTGAGAAATTCTCTCATCTCATCGATGTCTTGGAGTGGCTTGTGGAGTTTTAGCGCGTTATCGGTAGACTGAGAGTGTAGATGTTGATGGTGGTGTAAGCCTGCGCGTGGCTCGAATGTAGGTGTGCGGGGCGCGGATAGTGTTCTAGCACTATGACTAGATCTGCACGTCGCTGATGACGATGGCGGAAAGATGCTGGCGAGTTCGTCTGAGAGGCGAACTACAAGGCCTGGAATGAAACGCAGAAAATGATCGAGCGAGCAGCGGCGGTCTGGAGTCCACGTCGGCCCCAAGGGCAAAAGATCAATTACGAGATAGGGCTGCACTATAGCTGCAACAACCGATACTATTGCGTCACCTTGTGTGGCATCGAATGTCGCAAAAGGAGATGTTGTTCGGGTGTTCGGCAGAAATGAGGCAGTGGAAGTAATTCGTTGGAGAGGGAATGTATGTATTGCAACGTATTTTATCTTAAATTCGCTGCCTAAATTTTTATTGGATGCTGTTAAATTTTATTTTGTGCCGAGTTGGTAAAAAAGTGGAAGTGTTTGAATAAAATCTGCGAGACTCTGTATGATTGTTGAAAATTGGTGCCTAATTGATGTGTATGCGGGAAATAATGAGTCTGGTCCAGTATATGAAAGATTGCCTGCTAAACAAATAGACGCCAATGTCTATAAGTTGTTGGCGTCGCCAGGGCTGACTCTCAATCTCGCGAAAGGAGACCTAATCCGCCTGGATGGGGTCGATCTTCCTGCAACTGTTGTGATGCGGGGTGGGAATTTTTGTATTCAAATTTATTCTAATGAAATATCGAAAGATGACGCTGCATGGCTGGAAGCGGAGTTAAAAGGCAGGATGAATGGTGCGCTGGACAGCATGAATGAGGGGAGTTTAGCCTGTTCAGTGCCGGCGGTTAATGGTATCGGAAAAATCAATGAACTGTTCAATGAATTTAAGCGGCGATCTGGAGTTGAGTGGTATTATTCGAACATATATAAAAATTTCGAAGATCCGAGCGATGAAACACTTTTGAATTGGTGGGTGGTGTGTGAGAAATGAGCTTAGAATGCTGCACTTTATGTTCGCGGTTAGATAATTTATTGGGCGAGCCGAGTTGTCGAACTCACAGTTTCGGAGCGTGATCATTGACCAGCGTGACATTCAAGCCATTGGGCATAAGCGACGAACAACTTGCCTTAATGAAGCAGAATGGGTTGAAGCTGGACAAGCGCACTCAGCGGAGTCTGACGAGCGGCGCGGACAATCCCAAGCCGGATGCCGGGCAAATTTCAAAATTCGAATCGAGCATTGGCTACTCGTTTCCCGATGATTACAGGAAATTCTTGATTGATCATAATGGCGGCAAGCCGAGCCCCAATGGCGTGAGTTTGCCTGAGATCGCGTCGTTAAAAGGCACGGCGCTTTCCTATTTGCATGGTTTCAATCATGGATATTCGGACTACACCTTGAGAGGCGTGTGGAAGAAATTTTCCAAGGAACTCAAGAAAAACTACATTCCTATTGGGGGTGATCCTGCTGGAAATTATTTTTTGATGGATCTTTCCGAAAGTGGAAATGGGGGAATATATTTTTGGAATCGGGATGTGCTGGAGGGGGACGATGAATCAGAGATTGTCAAGATTGCCGGCTCGTTTTCCGAGTTTTTGAATTTGCTGCATTAAATTTCAGTGTTGATATTGAAGATATTAATGTTAAGGAAAGGGGTTTCGGGATCTGTTGATTCGAGTGTCGTGTTTGTAATTTTGGCTGGCTTGTCGAGGGGCGTGTAGCAAAGGATGTCTGGATGGACGGCCGCTGACTTCATCGCAGCCTGAAACTTCCGCGTCGTATCGAGCATAAGCTTGGACTTCCATCCTGCCTCTACGGAGCAAGGTCCGAAATGACAGCCGCCGACACCACCGAAGCCCAAACCCGCCACATCTACACCCACTGGCACGCTGCGATCACCACTGGCGACATCGGCACCCTGATGTCTCTCTACGCGCCCCACGCCCGTTTCGAATCCCCGTCGATCCTCGTCGTGCTGCCTGAACTCGGCACCGGCATCCTCGAAGGCCGTGCGGCGATCCGCGATTTCTTTACTGCCGGTTTCAGCAAACTTTCCGGCACCTTCACCGATTGGTACCGCACCGGCGATTGCTTTTCGAACGGCCGCCAACTCACATGGGAATATCCGCGAGCCACGCCATCGGGTGATCAAACCGATCTCGTTGAAGTGATGGACATCGAGGCTGGCCTGATCGTTGCACATCGCGTCTACTGGGGCTGGCACGGCCTGCGCTCGCTGCTTTCCGTCGCCGACCCGGCACGCCGTCAAACCGCCTGACCAGGCCTGCCGACAAAATGACCTAAGACATAGCAAAACGGGCGCGCACCTATCAAGGCGCGCGCCCGCTTCAACCTCAACTGCCCGCCCTCAAACCCCCACCGCCGCCAGCGACCGCTCCGACCTTGCCCAGCCGACAAACGCACCCACTCCCAGCACGCTCAAGCAAACGATCGGCACGATCATCGGCCCGAACGCGCTGCCCGTGAGCTTGCCCGCCAACGGCATCAGGTTCTGGCTGAAGAACCCGCCGAGATTCCCGATCGAATTGATCGCGGCCACGCTCGCCGCCGCGCGCGCGCCGGTGAAATACCGCGGCGGCATCGACCAGAAACACGGATAGATCAGCGGAATACACGCCCCACCAAGCACCAGCGCGACGAACCTCAGCGGCGTGGTGGGCAGCACGAGGCTCAGCACGAACCCGGTCGCCCCCAGCACCGCCACGATCCCGATCGTGCGCAGCAGGCTCCTCGCGCGGCGCAGCTTCGGCGGCAGCCAGATCAGCAGCACCACGGCCAGCGCCCACGGCAGCATGCTGAGCAGGCCGTTGGTGCTGCTCGATACGCCGAACGACTTCACGATGGTCGGCAGCCAGTACGTCACGCCGTACAGCGAGGTCGACATCATCATGTAGGTGGCCGCGAACAGGATCACGCGCGGATCGAGCAGCGCCTTCCACGGATGCGAATGCTCGGCCTGCACCGGCGCTTCGCGTTCGAGCGCGGCGCCGACGATCGCCTTCTCGTGATCTGACAGGAAGCGCGCTTCGCGGAACGACGTCGGCAGCAGCCGGAACACGAGGATCCCGACGACCACGGCGGGCAGTCCCGTCGCGATGAACACCCACTGCCAGCCTGCCAGCCCGCCGATCCCGCTCAGGCTCAGCAGCCAGCCGCCGACGAGCGAGCCGAGCATGTTCGCGAGCGCGCTGCCTAGCGTGAAGATGCCGAGCACGCGTGCGCGGTAGCTCTGCGGAAACCACAGCGTCAGGTAATAGATCACGCCCGGATAGAAGCCGGCCTCGGCGATGCCGAGCACGAAGCGCAGCCCGCAGAACACCGGCATCGACGTCGTGAAGCCCATCGCGACGGTGATCAAGCCCCACGTCAGCATGATCCGCGCGAGCCAGACGCGCGCGCCGAAGCGATGCAGCGCGAGCGTGCTCGGCACTTCGAACAGCAGGTAGCCGATGAAGAACAGCGACGAGGCGAGCCCGAACGCGGCCTCCGTCATGTTCAGGCTATGCACCATCTGCAGCTTGGCGAAGCCGACGTTCTGACGGTCGATGAACGAGATCAGAAACATTACGACGAGAATCGGCATCAGGCGCCAGGCGATCTTCGACATCACGCGCGGCTCGTCGCCGACAGCGGCAAGGGTGGGGGAGGTAACGGTCACTCGGTGCTCCTGGTTGATACGAACGAATACAGACGGATAGTGCAAAAACACGGCGATGGTCATAGGACGATGCCGCCGTTCAACGCGCCTGATACGCGGCCAGCTGCGCGGTGAACATGTCTTCCCATCGGCGCGGTCGCGTCTTGATCGTGCCCACGCCGTGCAGGAAATCGACGAACGCCATCAGCCGGTCGGGCACCACCGAGAAGCGCGTTTCCGGCGTGGCGAGCATGGTGGCGACGTCGTCGGGGCTCACGCGCACGCCCGAGGTGGCCACGTAGATCGCGGCGGCCTCGCGCGGCTGCGCGGCGATGAAGCGGTTCGCTTCGTCGAGCGCGCCGATGAACGCGGCGGCGAGTCCGGGCTCGGTGTCCACCACGCGGCGCGGCGCGAACACGACGTCGAGCGTCAGCGGCCCGAGCACCTCCACGGCGTCGACCACGCGATGAATGCCGGGCTGGCGCAACTCGAGCGTCGAGAACGGCGGCGACGCGAAATGCGCGGTGACGCCGCCGTCGCGCCGGATCAGCGCGTCCATGGCCTGCGGATGCGGCAGGTTCACGGTGATCGGATCGAGCTTCGTGAAGCGGGGCAGCCCGAAGCGCTGCGCGGCGATCATCTGCAGCACCACGGCGGCGAGCGAGGTGTGGATGCCGGGCACGGCGATCCGGTCCTCGGGCGTGAAGTCGGCCAGCGTGCGAATCCGCGGCTGGTTCGTGTTCAGCGACAGTGCCGTGGCCGACAGCCCGCTGATGCCGATCACCTCGACGTTCGGAATGCCGCGCGAACGCGCCCAGAGTTCGATGAAGCCGGGGGCGCCGGCGCCGGCGAAGTCGAGCGTGCCGGCCATCATCGCGTCGTTGACGGAATTGCCGCCGTCGAGCAACACCCACTCAGGTTTCACCTTGCCCAGCCCGCGTCGTGCGGCATGGGCCTCGAACAGCCGCTGGCGCTCCATCACCAGCAGCGGCAAGTACAGCACGCCGTAGCCTTTCGAGATCCGGACGGTGCGCGGCGACGACAGCCAGGCCGGCAGCCCGAACGCCCGCGCGGCCGGCGTGGCGAGAGGGGCGAGCGTGGTGGCGCCGATCCCGGCGGCGAGCAGCGCACGGCGCCGCGGCGACGCACTCATCGCCAGGCGTCTCCCGAGCGCGGTGCCGGCGCAGGAACGAACGCACACGCCAACAGCGGCGCTTGCGAGCCGGTCGATTCGAATACGCACGGCATCGCGCGGTCTCCCTGGAAAGCCTGTTTGTCCCATGTCATGACGGATGGAGGTTACCGGGCGAGTCTGAGAAAATGCTGAGAACTCTCCCTCGGGAATACCCCTAATCACTTTGACTGGCAGGACTCCAACATGCGCATTCTGGTCGTCGAGGACGACGCGGAAATCGGCGAGGCGATCGGCAGCCGCCTGACGCGCCTGGGCCACGCGGTCGACCTCGAGCGCGACGGCGCGGCGGCGGCGAGCCTGCTCGGCGTCGAGTCGTTCGATCTGGTGGTGCTCGACGTGATGCTGCCGTCGCTGGACGGCTTCTCGGTGCTGCGCCGCCTGCGCGCCTCGGGCAGTACCACGCCGGTGCTGCTGGTGACGGCGCGCTCGGCCATCGACGACCGCGTGAGCGGCCTGGGGCTCGGCGCCGACGATTACCTCGTGAAGCCGTTCGACTATCGCGAGCTCGACGCGCGCGTGCAGGCGCTGCTGCGCCGCAACAGCGGCCATGCGAGCGACGTGCTGCGTTTCGGCGGCCTGTCGATCGATCGCAGCAGCCGGCTTGCCGAGCTCGACGGCCAGCCGCTGCCGCTCTCGCGCCAGGAGTTCGCGCTGCTGGAAATCCTCGCGAGCCGCCCGCAGCGCGTGTTCTCGAAGGACGAACTGCTGAACCAGTTGTTCAGCTTCGGCCGCGAGCCGTCGGCGAACGCGGTCGAGCAGTACGTCACGCGCGTGCGCCGGAAGCTGCAGGGCAGCGACGTGGAAATCCGCACCGCGCGCGGCATGGGGTACCAGATTGCGACGCGCTGACTGGTTCCCGAAGACCCTGTTCGGCCGCACGCTGCTGTTCATCGCGTGCGTGGTCGTGTCGGGCGCGCTCGCGCTCGCGGTGATCACGCGTTTCTACGCGGGCGTGGCGGCCGAACGCGCCTACGACCAGCTGCTGTCGGGCGCGGTGATCCAGGTGGCCGAGAACCTCTACGTGCAGGGCGGCGTGCTCGCGCTGAATCCGCCGGTGGCGGCACTGTCGTCGCTGTCGCGCTACGACCTCGTCTACTACAAGGTGGTCGATTCGCGCGGCGTGGCGGTGGCCGGTTATCACGACCTGCCCGATGCGGCTCAGGTCGGCGCGGCGCAGCGGGGCACGCGCTTCGCCACCGGCACCTATCAGCAGCAGCCGGTGCGCATCGCGACGATCGCGCGCTACATGCCGGAGGAGCGCGTGCCGGGCTGGGCGCTCGTCACGGTGGCGCAGACCACCCACGCGCGCGAGCAGCTGACCAACGACATGAGCCTCAAGGTCTGGACGCTGATCGTGCTGATGGCGGCGCTCGCGATCGGCGCGAGCGCGCTGGCGATCCGGCGCGGGCTGCTGCCGCTCGCGCAGATCGAGGCGATCATCGCGGCGCGCGAGCCCTCGGACCTGCGGCCCGTGGCGATCGATACGCCGAGCGAGATCGCGGCCATCATCGGCGCGATCAACGGGCTGATGCACCGGCTCGCGGAGCGGGTGGCGACCATGCAGCGCTTCATCGCCGACGCGGCGCACCAGATGCGCACGCCGCTCGCGCGGCTGGACGCGCAGATCGAGATGCTGAGCCATGAGCCGGACGAGGCGCGCCAGCGCGCGCGGCTCGCCACGCTGCGCGCGACCTGCTCGGACGTGGGCCGGCTGACGGGGCAGTTGCTCAATCATGCGATGGTGATCCATCGCACCGAGGTGGTACCGCTGCAGCCCATCGATCTGGTCGCGCTCGCGAAGGAGGGGCTGGGCCGCGCGATTCCGCTCGCGCACGAGCGCGACGTGCAGGTCTCGCTCGAGATCCGGCGTGCCGACGCGATCATCGACGGCGACGCGATCAGCCTGCAGGAAGCGCTGCAGAACCTGCTGCACAACGCCTTGCATCACGGCGTCGCGACGCGGATCACGGTCACCCTCGACGGCAGCGCCGGACAGGTCACGCTGACGGTGGCGGACAACGGCCGCGGCATCGCGCGTGAACACTGGGACGCGGTGTTGCGCCCGTTCGTGCGGCTCGACGGCGACGGCGCCCAGCGCCGCGACGGCTCGGGGCTCGGCCTCGCGATCGTCAAGGAGGTGATGGACGCGCATGGCGGCCAGGTGAAATTCGCGTTCCCCGAGGCGGGCGGGTTCGCGGTGACGCTGGCGTTCGCGCGGGCTGGCGGGGCGGCCAAGGTGAACTGTTTCGTCGATCAGAGACAGGGACCAGCGCGATAGTGTTTGGTGCCACGGATCCGATAAATTCCAAGCTAAATCAGGACCTCAGCGCGCGGGCGATCGGATCTGTCGGGCCTTAACCAATTCCGTAAAGCCGGCGATATCCAGCAACCAAGTCTGCTGCGCCACAGTGTAAGTTTCGTGCAGCTTGCGCGGCAAGACGAGTTGCAAACGCTTTGCCTTCATTTCATCGGTCTGATGCGTGGAAATTGCTGTTTCGAGTGTCAACAAGTGTTTGTCGGCGATGCGATCTGCTTCGGCAAGTACCTGACGCCACCGGTCTTTGCAGGTCGACTTCACACCCAGCATGGTCAGGTTTAATGGATCGAAAGCGAGATTGTGATACTCCCCATCTCCGGGAAAGATGAAGTCGGGCTTTGCCTTGTTTTCAGTAACGGCTGTTCGTGTATGCCGGATGTCACATTCTTTAAACAGAAATTCAAGATGATTTTCCAAGGCAAGGCCGACGCGACTCTTTCGGCGATTCTGAACCGAGAGCGAGAACGATAAAAAACCGTCGACATCAACACGGGATTCCGTATTTGCATTGTCGGCGAAACCTTGTGAAAGACGGTCGGCTATCAGGTAACGTTCAAGTGTCCGGAACAGAATTTCCTCACGTTCCATCCATGCCATGAGCACCGCATCTGGTGATTCCTTTGGTTCAAGATCTTTCAGCGTCGAGCGAGCGTAGGCCGAAAATTCCCGAGTGGTAGGGAAACTGCCCAAGAACCGCTTCAACATTTCTTCAAGATAATTATCTTGTGATATTTCGATAGTAACGCCGATGTTTTCGAGAATGAAACGTGAGGCAAATTCGATGCGATCCTGTTCAGTCTCAAGCTCGGATTTTACGGAAAACCCCGGATGAGCCAGTTCGGTAAATCCAAACAGCCATTCAATCTGGCGGCCGATACTTGATCCATTTTCGGCAATCATGACAAGCAAGCCGCCGTCACGCTTTTTGGCAATGACCAGTAAGTCACCCTCACTTGCATTTAGCGAGACAGTTGTGGTCGGAAAGTAAAACCGGAACTCCGGACTCCGAGGTTTCCCTTTCCGAAATTGCCCCTTTCGACAGTTGTACAACGTAAGAAATGCATCTTCGACAACAGGATCCGGATCTTCGTCATCGAGGTAAACATACCTTGCGGGCAGGCGTGTGTTTTCATCAGGACGTCCCATGAATTCAAGCATCTTGACGATAGCTTGATACTCATGCTGGTTTGAGCGGGTTTCATCTGCTTCCACTGCGCTCAAACGCTTCGCAGCAACCCCTTCAAAGTACTCCGATAAATAACCTGATTTCATCCACGCAGCTCCATTTCCGATATGTCACTGTGAAGCCAGTGAGCAAGGTCTTTCGCAATGCCGTCGACGTCCTTGTCTGCACCACGTAAAGCGCATTCCCAGACAATACCGACTCGCCAACCTCCGGCAAGCAAGGTAGTCAATGCTTTGTGATCATTGGCACGATTGCGGTTGATTTTTTCGCGCCAGAAGTCTGTACGTGTTCCGGGCAACTTGAAAAACTTGCAGTCGTGCCCGTGCCAAAAGCAACCATGTACAAAAATGACCGCGCTATAACGTGGTAGTACTATATCAGGTTTTCCAGGCAAGTCCCGAACATGAAGGCGAAATCGAAATCCCTGGCGATGTAACAGGCTGCGAATGGTGATTTCGGGTTTTGTGTTGAGCCCCCGTATTCCGGACATCATCCGGCTACGGGTGGCTTTATCGACCACATCAACCATTAATCGAAAAGTGGAAGTGTTAACGAAGTGCCGTCGCGCTCTTGTGCAACGAGAGTCTGGACGTGAGGAGCCATAATTCTGGCAACCTCTTGCATCACCGGCATTACGACGCTGTTGCCAAATTGCCGATACGCTTGTGTATCGCTCACCGGGATTCGGTACGTATCGGGGAAACCCATCAGCCTCGCGCATTCGCGGGGCGTCAGGCGACGCGGGCGCTTGTCTTCCCCTTGATAAACGAGAATTTCCGAGCCGTCCTTGTGGTACCGAGCTGACAGCGTGCGGGTTACGCTGTTTGGATAGGCCATTCCGAAGCCAAAGCCGTTACCTGCTGCGCGATGCTTCTCAGCATACGCTTGCAGATAAGTCCAGAGGTTCGGCGTCAGGGTGTACTTGGATTGCACCTTGCAGCTTTCATGGTCGAAGAATCTCTCTCCGTCCCATGGAAGAACCGGCTCGCTTCCATCTGTTTTGTGCAGAATCGATGAGAGCCGGGGCCCTTCTGCCGGCAAGCGCAGATCATTCCATGAGAAGCCCGTTTTCTTCCTGAATCCAACGATGACGATTCGCTCGCGATGCTGCGGAGTGAAGTGCTGCCCGTCGATGACTTTGTAATGCACGTCGTACTTAAGCTCATCCCGCAGCGTTTGCAAGATAACAGCAAAAGTGTTGCCTTTATCGTGCGACAACAAATTTTTCACGTTTTCCAGTACGAAGGCCGCAGGACGCTTGGCTGCAATGATGCGGGCGACGTCGAAAAAGAGGGTGCCTTGCGTGGTGCATTCGAAGCCGTGCGGGCGTCCCAGCGAGTTTTTCTTGCTTACTCCCGCGATGCTGAACGGCTGGCAAGGGAATCCGGCAAGTAAAACGTCATGGGTTGGTACACTTTCTGCTGAAAACGGTACAATGTCGCCTACGAATGGATGGTGCTCTCCGAAGTTGTCGGTATATGTTTTTTTCGAAAAGTCGTTCCATTCGCTGGTAAATACGCATTCACCTCCGTGACTTTCAAAACCTAGGCGAATGCCACCAATTCCGGCGAACAGATCGATGAAGCGAAATCGGCCTTTGGCCCCGGGCGTGCCTTTTGACGGTGTGGTCTCCAGCATGTCTCGCAATGCTGGTTCCAGCATGGCGGGACAGGGCGTTTCGCCCTTTTCCCAGCGCCGAACCGTTTTCGTGTCTTTGCCGACGTGTTCGGCGATTTCGCGCTGTGTGAAGCGGCTGCGAGCCTGTTTCAACAGCTCAAGTGATGGAACTAGGGTCATATGTGATGCTCGCTGGGAATTCAAGCGGACATTTTGACCGTTAGGCCTCCCTTCGTCTACATTTTTATGTCCCTTTAGCGTTGTCACGGTGTCTCAGGCAGCTACAAGTGGCAGGTCGCCAAAGAGTCTGCTGCGCGGCGATCTGCATACGTTGTTCGATCTCGGCGCCCTGACGATCGATCCGGTCACGCTGCGCGTCGTGATTGCCGAGGCGCTGCGGTCGTCCGACTACGGCGCTTGGCACGACGCGCCGCTGCGCCTGCCGCAGTCAGCGGCGCATCGCCCTTCGCCGGAAGCGCTCGGCCAGCATTACGCGCAGCACCGACCCATGCGTTAATCTCCGACGCCCCAAAGCAAAAAAGGGCGGCCGGAGCCGCCCAATCACTCGAGCCCGCCACCAACGGGTCGATTGCTGCTGTTGTCAGCCTGACTTAGTTCTGCGACAGCGTCAGCGCGTTGGTCAGGTCGCCCATCGCGGTGCCGCCGTTCTTCACCAGTGCGTCGTCACGTTGCTTCAAGCCGTCGAGCTTCGGCAGCGAATAGCGGCGCGTGATGAGGCGCAGGATCGACGCGGTGTCGTATTGCGTGTGATCGACGAACCCCTTCTTCGCGTACGGCGAGACGATCAGCGCCGGAACCCGCGTGCCCGGGCCCCAGCGGTCGCCCTTCGGCGGCGCGACGTGATCCCAGAAGCCGCCGTTTTCGTCATAGGTCACGACGACGATCATGTTGCTCCACTGCGGGCTGTTCTGCAGGTGGGTGATCACGTCCGCGATGTGCCGGTCGCCCGCCGCGACGTTGGCGTAACCCGCGTGCTCGTTCAGGTTGCCCTGCGGCTTGTAGAACGACACCGCCGGCAGCGTGCCCGCGTCGATCGCCTTGATGAACTCGCTGCCGTTCATCCCGCCGTCGAGCACGTGCTGCGCGCGTGCCGTGGTGCCCGGAGCCAGGTTCTTGAAGTAGTTGAACGGCTGGTGGTGGTACTGGAAGTTCGCCGTGGTCAGCGTCGTGCCGTCGGCAGCCGCGGCCGGCGTGGTGCCTTGCGACTTCTGCAGCGCCGCGCCGAACGCGCCGCCGTACCATGCCCACGATACGCCGGCGTTGTTGAGCAGGTCGCCGATGTTGGTCGCCGTCTGCGGCGGCAGCGTGTTGGAGAGGGTCGGGTCGGCCAGCGTCGCGTCGCCGGCCGGCGCCTTGTTGCCGCTCGGCTGATACGGCGGCTGCATCGTGTTGACCGCGTAGAAGTCGGGCGTGAGGTTGCCCGAGTTCACGAACACCGGTGCGCCGTCGAGCGCCGAGGCCTTCGACGTGCTCGACACCTGCAGCGACACGCCGTCGGCGTTCACGGCCGAGATCGAGCCGGCCGCCACGCTGGTGCCGGCGTTCGGGTAGAACGGCGCGCAGGCGCAGACCAGGTACTGGTGGTTCAGGAACGAGCCGCCGAACGCGCCCATGAAGAAGTTGTCGGCCAGCGTGTACTGCTGCGCGATCTTCCAGAGCGGCAGGCTGTTCTGGTTGGTGTTGTAGTGGCCCATCACGAGGCCGCCCGAATCCGCCCAGGCCGCGAACATGTTGTTCTTGCCGCCGTTGATCTGCATCTGGTTCTCATAGAACCGGTGATACAGGTCGCGCGTCGTCACGTCGATGCCGGTGTTGAAGCCGGCCGGATCGTCGATCGCGAACGGGGCGTTCGGCAGGTTCGCCGTGGCGGCTTCGGTCACGGCCGGCGTCACGCCGGAGGCGGTCAGGCCGCCCCAGATCTTCGGCAGCGTCGCGAGCGGCGTGCCGTCACGATCGAGCTGCTGCGCGCTGGCGGCGGTCACGTTCTGGATGCCGTTGGCGCCGGGAAACGCTCCGTAGAGATTGTCGAAGCTGCGGTTTTCCGCATAGATCACGACGATGTTCTTGACGGCCGACAGGGTCTGTGCGGCCGGCTGCGCCGGGGTGGTGGTGGCCGGCGGAGTCGACGGGGCGTCATCGTTGCCGCCGCAGGCGCCAAGGAAGGCCGCTGCCGCAAGCGCGATGGGCGTCACGCGGTGAAAAGTCTTCTTCATTCGTTGTCTCTCTTGTCGCACATGTACCGTAGGAACCGGCCATCGTTCTCATGGGGAATGACAGCAGGCCGACCGGATTATGTAAGTAATTTTTGACAGCTAAATGTAGTGAGTCTTTCGTTTTGCTGTCTGTTCATGTTCACGGAATTGACACTTTTCCGACATACGCTCGCGCCTTCCTTTCTTGTCTTTCGGATCGACATGCGCAGCCAGCACGAAGACTTCGCCCGGCCCCGGCCGGTTCGCCATTCCCGCGCCGGGCGCGCGGCCGCGCTCATGGCGGTCGTGTTCGCCGGCGCGCTGACGGGCATCCTGACGGGCTGCGACTCGCGTGCGCCGGGCGCTTCGGGCTCGCAGCCGGCGTCGGTCGCCGCCACCTCGGCAGCGTCGGCCGGACAGCCGGCGGCCGCCGCACGGCCAGGCGCGAGGGCGGGCGCGAGCGGGCCGATCGTGGTCGCGAACCAGCCGCAAACGCGTGCGCAGGTCTACGAGGCCGTCAGAAAAATGACAGCGCTGGGTAAGCAGATGTTTTTCGATCCGTCGCTGTCGGGTAGCGGCAAGCTTGCATGCGCCTCGTGCCATAGCCCGCAACATGCTTTCACGCCGGCCAACGCGCTGTCGGTGCAGCTGGGCGGCGACGACATGCATCAGCAGGGTTTCCGCGCGGTGCCGACGCTGATGTATCTGCAGAAGGTGCCGCCGTTCACCGAGCATTTCCACGACTCGGACGAGGAGGGCGACGAGAGCGTGGACGCCGGCCCGACGGGCGGCCTGACCTGGGACGGGCGCGTCGATCACGGCGAGGAGCAGGCGCGGATTCCGCTCGTCACGCCGTTCGAGATGAACAGCACGCCGGCGAAGGTGGCCAGCGCGGTGCGCGCGGCGCCGTACTCGGCCGAGTTCCGCGCGGCCTTCGGCGAGCAGGTGTTCGGCAGCGACGCGGCGATCTTCAAGGCGGTGCTGCAGGCGCTCGGCGCGTTCGAGCAGTCGCCGGAAATCTTCACGCCGTACTCGAGCAAGTACGACGCGTTCCTCGACCACAAGGCCACGCTCAGCGATGCCGAGATGCGCGGCCTGCTGCTGTTCAACGACGAGCGCAAGGGCAACTGCGCGAGCTGCCACATCAGCCAGCGCGCGCTCGATGGCTCGGCGCCGCAGTTCAGCGACTTCGGCCTGATCGCGATCGGCGTGCCGCGTAACCGCGAGCTCGCCGTCAACAAGGATCCGAAGTTCTTCGATCTCGGCGCCTGCGGGCCGGAACGCCAGGACCTGAAGGGCCGCGACGAATACTGCGGGATCTTTCGCACGCCGACGCTGCGCAACGTCGCGCTGAAGCAGTCGTTCTTCCACAACGGCATCTACCACTCGCTCGAGGACGTGCTGCGCTTCTACGTGCAGCGCGACACGAATCCGGAGAAGTTCTATCCGGTGCGTCACGGCGTGGTGCAGAAGTTCGACGATCTGCCCGGACGCTACTGGGCAAACATCAACACGGACCCGCCGTTCGACCGCAAGAAGGGTGACAAGCCGGCGCTCGACGAGGCCGAGATCCAGGACGTGATCGCGTTCCTGCACACGCTGACGGACGGCTACCAGCCCACCCGCATCACCAGCAGCGCCAACCTCGGCGCCGCCCCGGACGCGGCGGCGCACTGAGGGCGCGGCGCGGCGCCGGGGCCGCGCTTCGGGGGCGCGACGCCGTGATATCCTCGCCGGCGGGGGTGCGCAGCGTGCGCGTCCCGGCAACCCAACAAGGAGAACAAGCCGATGCAGGTAACCCTGTCGAACCTATCGCAACTCCTGGCCGGCGCCGCGCCGATGGCCGCCGCGCTCGGCGCGCAGGCGCAGAGCAACCTGAACTTCCTGAACGACACGCCGATCACGTATTTCAGCAAGGCGGACGTCGCCTCGCTGACCAAGGCCGTGCATCAGGCCCGCGACCAAGGCAAGGACGGCGAGACGACCGAGTGGAACAACGGCAATCGCGGCGTCCGGATCGAGGCGAAGCTCACGCCCTCGACGCTCGAACAGGACGGCCATGCCTGCCGCGAGATCGCCACCGAGATCAACGCGAAAGGCCAGTCGATGACGCTGCGCCCGCGCTATTGCAAGACGCCCGCGGGCAAGTGGCAGTTGCAGAAGCGTTGACGGCCATGGTGGGAAGACGGCCGGAGCGGGCCGCCCGCGCACTGTCGTGCGGCACCGTGCTGCTCGATCCGGCCGGGCGGCTGTTGCTTGCGCATGCAACCGAAACGTCGCATTGGGACATCCCGAAGGGGCATCTCGATCCCGGCGAATCGGAGCGCGACGCCGCGCTGCGCGAGCTGTTCGAGGAAACCGGCATCGCGCTCGCGCCGGCGCGCCTCGTCGATCTCGGCCGCTTCGCCTATCGTCCCGACAAGGATCTCTACCTGTTCGCCGCGCGCCTGCGCGAGGACGAAACCGACCTGTCCGCCTGCCTCTGCACCTCGATGTTCCCGAGCCGCGCCACCGGCGCCTCGATCCCGGAGATGGACGCGTTCCGCTGGGTCGCGATCGAGGAGGTTGCGCGCTATGCGAGCCGCAGCCTCACGCGGCTGTTCTCGCGCGCGCTGTCGCTGGCCGACCTGCATCGCGAGCTGCCGGGCTGACTTGGCCGCGCCGGCATCTAGAGAAATCGACGCCGGATCGGCGGATATAAAAAAATCCCCGGCCTGACCGGGGATTCTTCATGGCGCGGGGCCGGTTACTTGCTGCTGCCCCAGCTGTCGCGCAGCGGCACGATCCGGTTGAACACCGGCTTGCCCGGCTGCGAGTCCAGGCGGTCGGCCACGAAGTAGCCGTGGCGCTCGAACTGGTAGCGCGCCTCGGCCTCGGCCCGTTCCGCGCCCGGTTCGAGGTAGGCGTTGACGATCTTCTTCGAGTCGGGGTTCAGTGCTTCCAGATAGTTGCGCCCGCCGGCGTCGGGATGCGCCTCGCGGAACAGGCGGTCGTAGATCCGCACCTCGGCCGCCACCGCGTGCGCGGCGCTGACCCAGTGGATGTTGCCCTTGACCTTGTAGGTGTTCGCGCCGTCGGTGCCGGACTTGCTGTCCGGGAAGTAGTTGCAGTGCACGGCGGTGACGTTGCCTTGCTCGTCCTTGTCGAAGCCCGTGCATTCGATCACGTAGCCGTAGCGCAGCCGCACCTTGTTGCCGGGGTACAGGCGGAAGTAGCCCTTCGCCGGCACTTCCTGGAAGTCGTCGCGCTCGATCCACAGCTCGCGCGAGATCGGGAACGTGCGCAGGCCGCGTTCCGGATGGTGCGGGTGGACGGGCGCCGTGCAGGCCTCGCTCTGGCCTTCCGGGTAGTTGTCGATCACGAGCTTGAGCGGGTCGAGCACGGCGGCCGTGCGTGGCGCCTTCTCGTCGAGGTCGTCGCGCAGCGCGCCTTCGAGCACGCCCATGTCGATCCACGAGTCCACCTTGGTCACGCCGATGCGCTCGCAGAACAGCTGCAGGCTCTCGGGCGTGAAGCCGCGACGGCGGATGCCGACGATGGTCGGCATCCGCGGATCGTCCCAGCCGTCCACGTGGTTCTCGGTCACGAGCTGCAGCAGCTTGCGCTTGCTGGTGATCGCGTAGGTCAGGTTCAGGCGCGAGAACTCGATCTGTTGCGGCAGCGGCCGCGTGAACACGCCGGCGTCGGCCAGCTCGTTGAGCACCCAGTCGTAGAGCGGGCGGTGATCCTCGAATTCGAGCGTGCAGAGCGAGTGCGTGATGTTCTCGAGCGCGTCCGAGATGCAGTGCGTGTAGTCGTACATCGGGTAGATGCACCACGCGTCGCCCGTGCGGTAGTGATGCGCGAAGCGGATCCGGTACAGCACCGGGTCGCGCATGTTGAAGTTCGGCGAGGCCATGTCGATCTTCGCGCGCAGCACGTGCTCGCCCTCGGCGAATTCACCGGCCTTCATGCGGCGGAACAGGTCGAGGTTTTCCTCCACGGAGCGCTCGCGGAACGGCGAGGGCTTGCCCGGCTCGGTCAGCGAGCCGCGGTTGGCGCGCATCTCGTCGGCGCTCTGGCTGTCCACGTAGGCGCGGCCGCGCTCGATCAGCAGCTCGGCGAACTGGTAGAGCTTGTCGTAGTAGTCGCTCGCGAAATACTGGTGATCGGCGCCGTCCTTCTGCCAGTCGAAGCCAAGCCACTTCACGGCGTCGATGATCGAGTCCACGTACTCGACGCTTTCCTTCTCGGGGTTCGTGTCGTCGAAGCGCAGGTGGCAGACGCCGCCGTAGTCGCGCGCCACGCCGAAGTTCAGGACGATGCTCTTGGCGTGGCCGATGTGCAGGTAGCCGTTCGGCTCCGGCGGGAAGCGCGTCTCGACGCGCCCGCCCCATTTGCCCGAGCCGTTGTCGTCGTCGATGATGTTGCGAATGAAGTTGGATGCCGCGGGGGCGTCGTTGCGTTCGGTGCTCATGCGGGAACTGGAAGAAGTGGGCGCGCGCCGGTTGCGCCGCCTGAAACCGTCGATTCTACCTGAGCCGGGCGCCCGGTGAGGAGCCTGCGTCAGGCGGCCGGCGCGGCTGTATCAGTCGTAACGGGAGGTAAAACGCGCTGGCGCGGGTGCCGGGCATTTTTTAAGATTCGCCTACCGCTTCGATAGGGAAGTGCCGCGCAGGGAGTCTCGATATGTCCACTCAAATGAAAACCACGCATTTTCTGGTTCGTGCCACCGTTCTCGCCGTCGTCGTCGCGAGCCTCGGCGCCTGCACGATGACGCGCACCCAGCGCAACGCCGGCATCGGCGCGGCCGCGGGCGGCGCGCTCGGCTACCTCGTCACGGGCGGGCCGATCGGCACCGTGGCCGGCGCCGCCGCCGGCGGCATCGTCGGCGCGAACGTGCATCGCTGAAGCGGGCGCGAGCGGGCTCACCGGCCGGTAGCGGCCCGATAGGCGGCCCGGGCCGGACGCCGCAAGGCGCCGCGGTGCCCGGCCTCGCTGGCCGCCGCGAACCCGGCTGGCCGGCGCCGAAGGCAACGTCGACCAAGCCAAGCCAACACAAGCCAAGCCAACAACACGGGCATCAGGGAGAGCCAGCGGGCACCGCCGCGGCCACGCAGGCCCGGGCGGTGCCCGCCGGCCACCACGCACCGCCGCGGGAGCGGCCGGCCTTCACCGGCCCGGCCGCTGGCCGCCGGCACGGCGCCGGAGCGGGCAAGCGCGCGCTCCGGCGTTTTCCATGCATGACGGCGACAAGCCATGGCTGCCGGGCCGGCGCCTGCATCGCCTTCCTACACGACTCCTTTCTCACGCAGCGCGGCGATCGCGTTCGCGTCGTAGCCGAGCACCTCGGCGAGCACCGAGTCGGTATGTTCGCCGAGCAGCGGCGGCGCGCTGCGCGCCTCGGGCGGCGTCGCGCTCATCTTCACGGGATTGCGCACCAGCTTCACGGGCGCGCCGCTCGGATGCGGCAGCGCCACCTGCAGGCCACGCGCGATCACCTGCTCGTTCTCGAACACCTCGGCCAGGTCGTTGATCGGCCCGCACGGCACGCCGGCCGCCTCCAGCGCGGCGATCCATTCCTGTCGGGTGGACTGGCGCGTCATTTCGGCCAGCATCGGCACCAGCACGGGCCGGTGGCGCACGCGCTCCGGGTTGGTCGCGAAGCGTGCGTCGTCGGCCAGTTCGGGCCGGCCGCCGGCCTCGACGAACTTGCGGAACTGGCCGTCGTTGCCGACCGCCACGATGATCCAGCCGTCGCTGGCCTGGAACGTCTGGTACGGCACGATGTTCGGATGCGCGTTGCCCCAGCGCGCCGGCGGCTGGCCGCTCGCGAGGTAGTTGGTGGTCATGTTGGCGAGCAGCGCCACCTGCACGTCGAGCAGCGCCATGTCGATGTACTGGCCTTCGCCGCTGCGGTCGCGGTGCGCCAGCGCGGCCAGGATCGCGGTGCAGGCATAGAGGCCGGTGGCGAGGTCGGCGATCGCGACGCCGGCCTTCTGCGGGCCGCCGCCGGGCTCGGTGTCGCGCTCGCCGGTGATGCTCATGAAGCCGCCCAGGCCCTGGATGATGAAGTCGTAGCCGGCGCGGTACGCATAGGGGCCGGTCTGGCCGAAGCCCGTCACCGAGCAGTAGACGAGGTCCGGCTTGATCGCGCGCAGCGATTCGTAGTCGAGGCCGTATTTTTTCAGCTGTCCGGCCTTGTAGTTCTCGATCACCACGTCGCTTTGCGCGGCCAGCTCGCGGATCAGGCGCTGGCCGTCCGGGGTGGCGATGTCGACCGTCACCGAGCGCTTGTTGCGGTTCGCGGCCAGGTAATAGGCGGCCTCGCGCGTGTCGCTGCCGTCGGCCGCGCGATGGTAGGGCGGGCCCCAGTGGCGGGTGTCGTCGCCGGCGCCGGGGCGCTCGATCTTGATCACGTCGGCGCCGAAATCGGCGAGCGTCTGCGCGCACCACGGGCCGGCCAGCACGCGGCTCAGGTCCAGGACGCGGATATGACTCAAAGCACCCATCTGTCGTCGTCTCCCTCGGTGTCGGGCGGCTCGCGCGGGCGGTCCCCCGGGCGGCGGTCGTCGTGCATCTTAAAGCGAATCGGCCGGAGGCGGCGCGAGTCCGGCGCCGAGCGGGCGTGCCGGCCGGGGGGGCGGGGCAGGGGCGGGCGAGGGGCGCGGGCGCGCGGGCCGAACGAGGCTGCCGCCGCGCCGTTCGGGCGGCGCCCGCGTCGTGTCAGGGCTGTTTTCAGGGCGCCGCGCAGCCGCTCCAAGGGCCGCGCCGGTGCCGCGCGCGCCTTGGCTGGCGCGGGCCTGCCGCCCGCGAGGCGTGATCCCGTATAATCGACCGTTTCAGAAAACCAGCCGCCTGTCGCCCGATTCCCGGCGCGAGGCGCCGATAGCCATAGAGCCAGTCTGGCAGGACCGTTCCCGCACGCTATGAAAGCCGCCGAAATCCGCGAGAAATTCCTCAAGTTCTTCGAATCGAAGGGCCACACGATCGTCCGTTCGTCGAGCCTCGTCCCGGGCAACGACCCGACGCTGCTGTTCACGAACTCGGGCATGGTGCAGTTCAAGGACGTGTTCCTCGGCACCGAATCGCGCCCGTACTCGCGCGCGACCACCTCGCAGCGCAGCGTGCGCGCGGGCGGCAAGCACAACGACCTCGAGAACGTCGGCTACACCGCGCGCCACCACACGTTCTTCGAGATGCTCGGCAACTTCTCGTTCGGCGACTACTTCAAGCACGACGCGATCCACTACAGCTGGGAACTGCTGACCAGCGTGTACGGCCTGCCGAAGGAAAAGCTGTGGGTCACCGTCTATCACGACGATGACGAGGCCTACGACATCTGGGCGAAGGACGTGGGCGTGCCGGCCGAGCGCATCATCCGCATCGGCGACAACAAGGGCGCGCGCTACGCGTCGGACAACTTCTGGCAAATGGGCGACACCGGCCCGTGCGGCCCGTGCTCGGAAATCTTCTACGACCACGGCCCGGACGTGTGGGGCGGCCCGCCGGGGTCGCCCGAGGAAGACGGCGACCGCTACATCGAGATCTGGAACCTCGTGTTCATGCAGTTCAACCGCGACGCGCAAGGCAACATGACGCGTCTGCCAAAGCCGTCGATCGACACCGGCATGGGCCTGGAGCGGATCGCGGCGGTGCTGCAGCACGTCCACAGCAACTACGAGATCGACCTGTTCCAGAACCTGATCAAGGCCGCCGCGCGCGAAACCGGCGTGGCGGACCTGACGAACAACTCGCTGAAGGTGATCGCCGATCACATCCGCGCCTGTTCGTTCCTGATCGTCGACGGCGTGATTCCCGGCAACGAAGGCCGTGGCTACGTGCTGCGCCGCATCGTGCGCCGCGCGATCCGCCACGGCTACAAGCTGGGCCGCAAGGGCGCGTTCTTCCACAAGCTGGTGGCCGACCTGGTGGCCGAGATGGGCGCCGCCTATCCGGAGCTGAAGGAGGCCGAGGGCCGCGTGACCGACGTGCTGCGTCAGGAAGAGGAGCGCTTCCTCGAAACCATCGAGCACGGCATGACGATCCTCGACGCGGCGCTGGCCGAGCTCGACGCGAAGGGCAGCAAGGTGCTCGACGGCGAACTCGCGTTCAAGCTGCACGACACCTATGGCTTCCCGCTCGACCTGACGGCCGACGTCTGCCGCGAGCGCGAGATGACGGTGGACGAGCCCGCGTTCGACGACGCGATGGCGCGCCAGCGCGAGCAGGCCCGCGCGGCCGGCAAGTTCAAGGCGACGCAGGGCCTCGACTATTCCGGCGCGAAGACCACCTTCCACGGCTACGAGAAGCTCGCGTTCGACGACGCGAAGATCGTCGCGCTCTATGTCGGCGGCACCGCCGTGAATGAGGCGAAGGCCGGCGAGCAGGCCGTGGTGGTGCTCGACCACACGCCGTTCTACGCAGAATCGGGCGGCCAGGTCGGCGACCAGGGCACGCTCGCGAACACGGCCACGCGTTTCGCGGTGGAGGACACGCTGAAGGTGCAGGCCGACGTGATCGGCCACCATGGCACGGTCGAGCAGGGCGTGCTGAAGGTGGGCGACGTGCTGCGCGCCGAGGTGGACGCCGGCCGCCGCGCCCGCACCCAGCGCAACCACTCGGCCACCCACCTGATGCACAAGGCGCTGCGCGAGGTGCTGGGCGGCCACGTGCAGCAGAAGGGTTCGCTGGTGGACGCCGAGAAGACGCGTTTCGACTTCGCGCACAATGCGCCGCTGACCGACGATGAGATCCGCAAGGTCGAGGCGATCGTCAACGCGGAGATCCTCGCCAACGCGCCCGGCGTGATCCGCAACATGTCCTATGACGATGCGGTGAAGGGCGGCGCGATGGCGCTGTTCGGCGAGAAGTACGGCGACGAGGTGCGCGTGCTCGATCTCGGCTTCTCGCGCGAGCTGTGCGGCGGCACCCACGTGAGCCGCACCGGCGACATCGGCTTCTTCAAGATCGTGGCCGAAGGCGGCGTCGCGGCCGGCATCCGCCGCGTCGAGGCGATCACCGGCGACAACGCGGTGCGCTACGTGCAGGAACTCGACGCGCGCCTTTCCACGGCCGCCGCGATGCTGAAGGCGCAGCCGGCCGAACTCACGCAGCGCATCGGCCAGGTGCAGGATCAGGTCAGGTCGCTGGAGAAGGAACTGGCCGCGCTGAAGTCGAAGCTCGCGTCGAGCCAGGGTGACGAGCTCGCGCAACAGGCCGTGGACGTCAACGGCGTGAGGGTGCTGGCCGCCGTGCTCGAGGGTGCCGATTCGAAGTCGCTGCGCGAGACGGTGGACAAGCTCAAGGACAAGCTCAAGCATGCGGCCGTGGTGCTGGCCGCCGTCGAGGGCGGCAAGGTCAGCCTGATCGCCGGCGTGACGGCCGAGGCGAGCAGGCAGGTGAAGGCGGGCGAACTCGTGAACTTCGTCGCGCAGCAGGTGGGCGGCAAGGGCGGCGGCCGTCCGGACATGGCGCAGGCGGGCGGCACCGAGCCGGGCAAGCTGCCGGAAGCGCTGGCCGGCGTGGCGGCCTGGGTCGCGTCGAAGCTGTGACGCGCTGAGCCGGCCGCAAGGCCGTGCAAAAAAGCCGCGAGCCGGGAGGTTCGCGGCTTTTTGCTTTTTGGGGCGTGGCTGGCGGTACGGGAGCGAGGCAGCGGGCGGGCATCGATTGCCGCTACGCCGCTCCCGCCTGTCTCACGGGCATGCCGGTGCCGTCGAGTTCGCGCCGGAATGCTTCGGGCGTGGTACCGGCGAAGACCTGAAAATCCTCGATGAGATGCGCCTGGTCGTAATAGCCGGCTGCGACGGCGATGCCCGCCCAATCCGCGCGCGTGCCCTCGCGCGCCAGTTCCGTCGCGCGCGCGAATCGCATGAGTCGCGCATACCGCTTCGGACCCATCCCGACCGCGTCGAGAAAAACACGGCGCAGCTGCCGTTCGCTGATCCGTAGGTCGGCGGCCACGTCGCCGACCTTTGCCCCGAGCAGTTTCCTCGCGGCTTCGCCGACCAGCGATGCGTGCCTGGGCCTCGGGTCGCCCGGCGACAGGCGAGCGGCAATGGCTCGCGCCAGACTCGTCGCGGCTTCGGCGTCGTCGGTCGCCGCCGCCAGCTCGTCGTACAGGTGCTGCGTCTCGGCGGCGTGCCACACCGCTTCCAGCGGCACCACGCGATCGTTGAACGCGCAGGGCGGTGCGCCGAGCACCGCCGCCGCCATGCCCAGCTGGAGGCGGGCCACGATGGTCCGCTGTCCTTTGCGAATCACCTTGCGTATCACGCGTTGACGCGCCCCGAGTACGTGAATGTCCAGCCCCCGGTTGGCCGAGGGTCCGAACCGGACGACGAGGTGCAGCTCGGGGCGCGGGATCGCCACTTTCGGCGTGTCGGCGAGGCATTCATCGCCGAACAGGGCATCGATGACCGGCGGGACCACGGGACGGTGCGTGGCCGGCTTGCGGTGAAGGGTGTCGATGGGCATGGGCAGAGTGTAAACAGCGTTCGGTCGTCGCGCACGAGCCGCGCGACCTGTCCGTTTTTTCCAATGCAGGCCGGCAGCCGGCGGATACAGTTGGCGGGTCCCATCACTCCGACACGAACCCTTCATGACAATACTTGTGACCGGAGCCACCGGAAAGATCGGAAGTCGACTCGTCAAGCACCTGGTCCGGCGCGGCGATCGGGTGCGTGCGCTGATCCGCGATCCGCTGCGTGCCACGCACTGCCAGGCGGACGGCGCCGAACTCGTCGAGGGCGACCTGTTCGACGCGGACTCGCTCGCGGCCGCCGTGGCGGGGATCGACACGGTGGTTCACTGCGCGGCATTTTTCCGTGGCGCCACCTCGGACCAGGCGCACCACGTCAACCATATCGGCACGCAGCGTCTGGCGGACGCCGCGCGGGCCGCCGGCGTCACGCGGTTCATCTTTCCGAGCACGGGCCTCGTCTACGGGCCGGCCCACCCGGGCCCGGCGAACGAGGACGATCATTGCGCCCCGGTCGCCGCCTATCCGGCGAGCAAGCTTGCCGCCGAACGGTTCCTGCTCGGCCAGGCGGATCTCGACGTGCGGGTGCTGCGTTTGCCTTTCGTCTATGGCGACGGCGATCCGCACCTCGAGGAAGCGGTTGCGCTGATGCGCGGATTTTCCCCGGATCAGCGCATGTCGATCGCGCATCACGCGGACGTGGCTCAGGCCGTGGCGAGGCTGCTCGATGCGGCCGCCCCGACGTACCGCGTCTACAACGTGGTCGACGACGAGGCGCCCCGGATCGCCGATCTGTTCGCGGCGGTCGGCGCGCCGCCGCCGGACGGCTCGGAGGCCGAACGCGGAGCCGCTTTCGACACGCCGCTCGACGGCCGGCGCATCCGGGATGATCTCGGCTTCAGGCCCGTGTTTCCGCGCCTCGCGGATGCCGTCGCCGCCTTTGCGCTGTAGCATCCGCGGCGATACCGGCGCAACGCCCGCTTCGCGAGCTCACGAAGGCCCAGGCGCCACGATCAGCGGCCCGCGCCGTTCCGGCCACCCTTGCGAGGTGGCGCGGCATGATGCGGACCGGCGTTCATCGCCCCGCCCCGGCCCGCTCCCGACGCGCCACGAGCCGGCGGCCGGCCGGCGTCGTCCGCCCGTCAACCGGCCACCGCCACCCGATACCGCGTGTCCTGCCGATACACCTGGCCCGGGCGCAGCACCACCGCCTCGGCCCGCTCCGAATTGATCTGGTTCGGAAACGCGCCCGCTTCCAGGCACAGCGCGCTGCGCGGCGCATGCGCGCCCGCCAGCGCGTTGCCGGTATAAAGCTGCAGGCCCGGCTGGTCGGTCAGCACCGTCAGCTCGCGGCCGCTGCCGGGATCGTAGACGCGCGCCACGGCGCGCACGCCGCCGTCGCCTCCGTCCTCGCGCAGCACGAAACAGTGATCGAAGCCGCCCGCCAGCGCGAGCTGCGCATGCGGCCAGCCGAGCCGCGCGCCGAGCGGCGCGCTCTGGCGGAAATCGAACGCGGTGCCGGCCACGCTCGCGAGCCGCGTCGGGATCATCCGCGCGTCCACTTCCAGATAACGGTCCGCGTCGATCGTCAGGATGTGCCCGTCGATGTCGGCGCGCGGGCGCCCGCTCAGGTTGAAATACGGATGGCTCGTCAGCTGCAGCGGCGTGGGCGCGTCGGCGCGCGCCTCGTAGCCGATCGACAGCGTGCCGTCGTCGTCGAGCGCATAGCGCACCTGCACCTCGACGTTGCCGGGGAAGCCGCCGTCGCCCTCGGGCGAGACGAGCCGCATCACCAGCGCGTCGTCGAGCATGTCGGTGTCCCACAGCGCGCGGTGAAAGCCGCTCAGGCCGCCGTGCAGGCACTGCTCGCCGTCGTTGCGGTCGAGCGGATAGTCGATGCCGTCGAGCGTGAAGCGCGCGCCGGCGATGCGGTTCGAGCAGCGCCCGACCAGCGCGCCCAGATAGGCCTGCGAATCGAGGTAGGCGGCCGGCGCGTCGAAGCCGAGCAGGATCTCGCCGAGCCGGCCGCCGCGATCGGGCGTCTGCCACGACACCAGCGTCGCGCCGAGGTCGCTGATCGCCACGCGCATGCCGTGCGCGTTGCGCAGCGTGAAGAGGCGCACCAGGTCGCCGCCGGGCAGGCGGCCCCACGGCCGCGACGAGACGCTGTGGCCGGCCGGCCCGAAGGCGGGTGTCGATTGGATTGCGCTCAAGCGTGATCTCCGGACAGCGTGCGTTCCTGGTATTCGCGCGGCGTGCAGTCGAGCTCGCGCCGGAACACCGCGTACATGTATTGCGTCGAGGTGAAGCCGCAGCGCACCGCCACCTCGGCGGTGGCCAGCTCGCGCTGCGCGAGCAGCTGCTTGGCCGCGTCGAGCTTGTGGCGCAGGATCTCCTGATGCACGGTGCAGCGCAGCTCGCGGCGGAAATGTTCCTCCAGCGACGAGCGCGACACGCCCACGTAGTCGGCCACCTGCTCGGTGCGGATGCCCTGGCACGCGTACTGGCGTATGAAGTGCCGCGCACGCATCACGTAGGGGCTCGCGAGCGGCTGGTGGCGCGTGGAGGCCAGCACGTTGATGCCCACCGGCGGCACCAGGATCTGGCGTCCCGCGAAGCGCGCGCCGCCGAGCATCTGGTGCAGCAGGTGGGCGGCGGTGCGGCCCATTTCCTCGGTGCCCTGGATCACCGACGAGAGCGGGATGCGTGACAGCGTGCGCGTGAGCGGATCGTTGTCGATGCCGATGATGGCGATCTCCTCGGGCACCGCGAGCCCGGCCGACACGCAGGCCTGCAGCAGGTGCCGCGCGCGCGCGTCGGTCACGGCGATCACGCCGACCGGCTTGGGCAGCGCGCGCAGCCAGTCGATCAGCTGCTGCGTGGACTGGTGCCAGGTGGGTGCGCTGGTGGACAGGCCGCGGTAGATCTCCCGCTCGATCGGCAGCGCCGGCGCATCGTGGCGGCGCAGGCGCGTGTAGACGAGTTCGCGCTGCTGCGCCCAGCGGTTCTCGTCGGCGGGCGGCAGGCTGTAGAACGCGAAGTGCTCGAGCCCGGCCTCGATCAGGTGCGTGTAGGCGAGCGTGATCAGCTTGCCGTTGTCGGTCGCCACGTAGGGCAGGCCGGCCGGATAGTGCGCCGTGTCCTCGTAGGACGAGCCGACCGCCACCACCGGCAGCGGGCAGCCGCGCAGCGCCGCGTCCACGGCCGGATCGTCGAAGTCGGCGATGATGCCGTCGCCGTCGAAGCGCTCGATGCCGGCCAGCCGGCAGCGGAAGTCATCCTCGAGGAACAGGTCCCAGGTCACGCGCGTCGAGCGCATGTAGTCGCCGATGCCGACGATCACCTCGCGGTCGTACACCTTGTTCGCATTGAACAGCAGCGCGATCCGGTGCGCGCGCGCGGGCGGCGGCGGATCGGCGGACGGACGTTGCATGGATCGGTCTCCTCGCGAGGCAACGGCGGCGGCTCGCATATCGAAATCACGGGCGCCAGGGCGGCCCGGGTGTCGCGGTCCGACCATTCTAGTGGCTGGCGGCCGCGCCGGTGCTGCGATCACATCGGGTCGGCAAGAAATGTTAAGGCGGTTGGGCAATTTCGTAATTGCCGCCCGGCGGCCGGCGCATGCACCATGCCGCTTGTCGTCGGGCCGGCCGCGCCCGGCCACCGCCCGGATCGCGTGCCGCCGGCCGGCGCGCCGGGCACCGGACACCGGCGACCCACACACAAGAACCAGTACGAAATGGAGACAGAGACATGCCATCGAATCGCCGTCGTTCCGTCCTGAAATCGTTCGTCGTCACCGCGGCGCTCGCGGGCCTGTCGCTCGCGGCACCGCTCGCCCACGCCAGCAAGGATCATCCCGAGATCGGCTTCTGCATCGACGACCTGCGCGTCGAGCGCTGGTCGCGCGATCGCGACTACTTCGTGGCCGCCGCCGAGAAGCTCGGCGCGAAGGTGTCGGTGCAGTCGGCCGACGCCAGCGAGGAGCGCCAGATCTCGCAGATCGAGAACCTGATCTCGCGCGGCGTGGACGTGATCGTGATCGTGCCGTTCAACTCGAAGGCGCTCACCAACGTGGTGGCCGAGGCCAGGAAGGCCGGCATCAAGGTGGTCTCGTATGACCGCCTGATCCTCGACGCCGACGTGGACGCCTACATCTCGTTCGACAACGAGAAGGTCGGCGAGCTGCAGGCGCAAGGCGTGCTCAACGCGCGTCCGAAGGGCCGCTACTTCCTGCTCGGCGGCGCGCCCACCGACAACAACGCGAAGATCCTGCGCGAAGGCCAGATGAAGGTGCTGCAGCCCGCGATCGATCGCGGCGACATCAAGGTGGTCGGCTCGCAGTGGGTGCCGGAATGGAGCGCGTCCACCGCGCTCGGCATCATGGAGAACGCGCTGACCGCGAACGGCAACCGGATCGACGCGGTGGTGGCCTCGAACGACGGCACCGCGGGTGGCGCGATCCAGGCGCTCGCCGCGCAGCACCTGGCCGGCAAGGTGCCGGTATCGGGGCAGGACGCCGATCTGGCCGCCGTCAAGCGCCTGGTGGCCGGCACCCAGACGATGACCGTCTACAAGCCGCTCAAGCTGATCGCGGGCGAGGCGGCCAAGCTCGCCGTGACGCTCGCCAAGGGCGGCAAGCCGGCCTTCAACGCGCAGTACGACAACGGCAAAAAGAAGGTCGACACGCAACTGCTGCAACCGACGCTGCTGACCAAGGACAACGTCGACGTGGTGGTGAAGGACGGCTTCTACACGCAGGCGCAGATCGGCGCGCACTGAGGCGGCGCCCCGGCCGCGCGCGGCAGCGTGAGGCCGGGCCACCCGAACCCCCGGATACGAACAAGGACGGCGCATGTCGGACACCCGCATGTCGGAACCCCTGCTGGAGATGCGCGGCATCGTGAAGACCTTCGGCGGCGTGAAGGCGCTCGACGGCATCGATCTCGTGGTGCGGCCCGGCGAGTGCGTGGGCCTGTGCGGCGAGAACGGCGCCGGCAAGTCCACGCTGATGAAGGTGCTCTCGGGCGTCTACCCGAGCGGCACCTGGGACGGCGAGATACGCTGGGAAGGCCGCCCGCTGGAGGCCGCCGGGATTCGCGACAGCGAACGCGCCGGCATCGTCATCATCCACCAGGAGCTGATGCTGGTGCCGGAGCTGTCGGTGGCCGAGAACCTGTTTCTCGGCAACGAACTGACGCTGCCGGGCGGGCGCATGCATTACGCGGCGATGGTGCGCCGCGCCGACGAGCTGCTGACCGGGCTCGGCATCACCGGCATCAACGTGGCGCTGCCGGTGATGCACTACGGCGGCGGCCACCAGCAGCTGATCGAGATCGCCAAGGCGCTCAACAAGCAGGCGAAGCTGCTGATCCTCGACGAGCCGTCGTCGTCGCTGACGGCCGCCGAGACGCGCATCCTGCTCGACATCATTCGCGACCTGAAGGCGCGCGGCATCGCCTGCGTCTACATCTCGCACAAGCTCGACGAGGTCGCGGCCGTCTGCGATACGGTCACCGTGATCCGCGACGGCAAGCATGTCTCGACCCAGCCGATGCAGGGCATGTCGACCGAGCGCATCATCGCGCAGATGGTGGGGCGCGAGATCACCAACCTGTTTCCGCGCGAGCCGCACGCGATCGGCGAGATCGTGCTCGAGGCGCGCAACGTGACCTGCCTCGACGTCAACAACCCGCGCCGCAAGCGCGTGGACGACGTCTCGTTCGCGGTGCGGCGCGGCGAGATCCTCGGCGTGGCCGGGCTGGTGGGGGCGGGGCGCACCGAGCTGATGCAGGCGATCTTCGGCTCCTACCCGGGCGCGAGCGAGGCGCAGGTGCTGCTCGACGGCGCGCCGCTCAGGATCCGCGCGCCGCTCGACGCGATCCGCGCCGGCATCGCGATGGTGCCCGAGGACCGCAAGCGCCACGGCATCGTCCCGCAGTTGAGCGTCGGCCACAACATCACGCTCGCCGTGCTGCAGCGCTTCGCGCGCTTCGGCCGGATCGACGCGGCCGCCGAGCACGACACGATCCGCGTCGAGATGCGCCGGCTGTCGGTGCGCGCGGCGCATCCGATGCTGTCGATCGCGAGCCTGTCGGGCGGCAACCAGCAAAAGGCGGTGCTCACGCGCATGCTGCTGACCGAGCCGCGCGTGCTGATCCTCGACGAGCCCACGCGCGGCGTGGACGTGGGCGCGAAGTACGAAATCTACAAGCTGATCGGCGACCTCGCGAAGCGCGGGATGGCGATCGTGATGGTGTCCTCGGAGTTGCCCGAGGTGCTCGGCATCGCCGATCGCGTGATCGTGATCGGCGACGGCGAGTTGCGCGGCGATTTCCCCAACGACGGACTCACCCAGGAACAGGTGCTGAGCGCGGCGATCCGGCCCGCGCGGCGCGACACGACTCAAACCGAGGCAGGCATCGCATGACACCCGAGACGACCACCCAGGCCGCCGACCGCGCGGCCCGCCCGGCGGGCGCCACCGGCACCGCGCAGCAGCTGCGCCGGCTGTTCGCGCGCTACAAGATCCTCGCGCTGCTGATCGCGGTGGCCGCGATCTGGCTGCTGTTTTCGGTGCTGACCGACGGCGCCTTCATCACGCCGCGCAATCTGTCCAACCTGCTGCGGCAGATGTCGATCACCGGCATGCTGGCCTGCGGGATGGTGTTCGTGATCATCGCCGGCGAGATCGACCTGTCGGTGGGCTCGCTGCTCGGCCTGCTCGGCGGCGTGGCGGCGATCCTCGACCAGGTGCTTGGCTGGCCGATCGTGGCCACCGTGCCGGTGGTGATGGTGCTCGGCGTGGCGGTGGGCCTCTTCAACGGCTGGTGGTCCACCTATCGCGGCGTGCCGTCGTTCATCGTCGGCCTGGGCGGGATGCTCGCCTATCGCGGCATCCTGCTCGGCATCACGCACGGCGCGACCGTCGCGCCGGTCTCGGACGGCTTCGTGCTGATCGGCCAGGGCTACGTGCCGCCGCGCATCGGCGACGCCATCGCGCTGCTGATCGTGGTGCTGCTGGTGGCGGTGACGGTGCGCCAGCGGCGCGCGCGGCGCCGCTACGAACTCGAGGTCGTGCCGCCCTGGCAGGACGTCGCCAAGCTGGTCGCGGCCGGGCTGATCGTGGCCGCGTTCGTGGCCACGCTCGACAGCTACGGCGGGATTCCGGTGCCGGTGCTGCTGGTGCTCGCGCTGCTCGGCATCTTCTCGTGGGTGGCCACCCAGACCGTGTTCGGCCGGCGCATCTATTCGGTCGGTTCGAACCTGGAGGCCACGCGCCTGTCGGGCATCAACACCGATCGCGTGAAGCTCGCGATCTTCGGGCTGATGGGCCTGATGTGCGCGTTCGGCGGCATCGTCAACACCGCGCGGCTCGCGGCCGGCTCGCCGTCGGCGGGCAACATGGGCGAGCTCGACGCGATCGCGGCCTGCTTCATCGGCGGCACCTCGATGCGCGGCGGGGCGGGCACCGTCCACGGCGCGCTGATCGGCGCGCTGGTAATGGCCAGCCTCGACAACGGCATGTCGATGCTCGACGTGGACGCCTACTGGCAGATGATCGTCAAGGGCGGGATCCTGGTGCTGGCCGTCTGGATCGACGTGATGTCGCGCGCCGGGCGCCGCTAGGCACCGCCGCGGGCAGTGCCGGCCGCCGCGCCGAGCCGCGCGGCCGGACGAGAATGCTTTCTTAAATGGTCTGCTGACCGGTTTTTCGGGATCTTTCATGACTTATGCCATCTATCCGAGCCTGGCCGGCCGTCACGTCGTGGTAACGGGCGGCGGCACCGGGATCGGCGCGGCGATCGTCGCGGCGTTCGCCGCGCAGGGCGCGCGCGTGAGCTTCATCGACATCGCGCGCGACGAATCGGCGGCGCTGGCCGCCTCGCTCGGCGACGTCCCGCTGCCGCCGGCGTTCCACTACTGCGATCTGCGCGACATCGACGCGCTGAACGCGACGTTCGCCGCGATCACGGCCGCGGCGGGGCCGGTGGAAGTGCTCGTCAACAACGCGGCCAACGACGACCGCCATCAGCCCGGCGAACTGAGCGCGGCCTACTGGGACAGCCGCATCGAGGTGAACCTGCGCCACCAGTTCTTTTGCGCGCAGGCGGTGCTGCCGGGCATGCGCTCGCTCGGGCGCGGCGTGATCCTGAACCTCGGCTCGATCTCGTGGCACATCGCCGAGACCGGGCTGAGCATCTACATGACCGCGAAGGCCGGCATCGAGGGGCTGACGCGCGGGCTCGCGCGCGACCTCGGCGAGTTCGGCATCCGCGTGAACTGCATCGTGCCGGGCGCCGTGCGCACGCCGCGCCAGATGAAGCTGTGGCAGTCGCCCGAGAGCGAGGCGAAGCTGGTGGCCGCGCAGTGCCTGCACGAGCGCGTGGAGCCCGAGCACGTCGCGCGCATGGCGCTGTTCCTCGCCTCCGACGACGCCGCGCGCTGCACCGCGCGCGAGTACTTCGTCGATGCCGGCTGGTTCGGCGGATGACGCCGGCCATCGTGCCCGACTGCGTGTGGCCGGTGGCGGCCACGCTCGGCGAGGGGGCCTGCTGGGACGCCGCCGCGCGCCGCGTGCTGTTCGTCGACATCAAGGGGCGGCGGCTCTATCGCTACGACCCGTCGAGCGGCGGGCGCGAGAGCTGGGAGGCGCCGGGGCAGATCGGCTTCGCGCTGCCGTGCGCCGACGGCACGCTGATCTGCGGCGTGCAGGGCGGGCTGTTCCGCTTCGAGCCGGACAGCGGGCGGTTTGCGTCCGTGCTGCCGCTGGAGACCGACCTGCCCGGCAACCGGCTCAACGACGGTTATGTCGACGCGGGCGGCCACCTCTGGTTCGGCTCGATGGACAACGCCGAGGCCGCGCCGACCGGGCAGCTCTATCGCGTCGGGCAGGACGGCCGCCTGGTCGCGCATGACGCCGGCTACGTGATCACCAATGGCCCCGCCGCGAGCCCGGACGGGCGCACGCTCTATCACACCGACACGCTGCGGCGCGTGGTGTACGCGTTCGATCTCGGCGACGACGGCGTGCCGCGGCAGCGGCGCGTGTTTGTTTCGATCCGCGAGCGTGGTCATCCGGACGGGATGGCCGTCGATGCCGAGGGTGGCGTGTGGATCGCGCTGTTCGGCGGCGCGCGCATCGAGCGTTATGCGCCCGATGGCCGGTTGCTCGGGCAGGTCGCGTTTCCGTGCGCGAACGTCACCAAGCTCGCGTTCGGCGGGGATGATTTGCGTACCGTCTACGCGACTACCGCGACCAAGGGCTTGAGCGAGGCCGAACGGCAGGCGCAGCCGCTGGCGGGTGGGCTGTTTGCGTTTCGCTCGCCGGTGGCGGGGCTGGCGCCGGCGGTATGCACGGTGCGGTTCGGGCAAGCGTGAGCGACGAGGCCGGGAAGCGGCGCGTTCCGGGAGCGGCATGACTGCGATGAACGCGTCGCGGCTCGGCGCGTGTGCCGCCGTGCCTTCGACGTCGCGCGACGACGGCCGATCGACCGGGTTGGCGATCGCGGGCGGCGCGATGGCGCGTCGTGTCGCGTAACGCGCTCGTGGCTGGCCGGGCTGCCTGACGCCGGTTCGCGTTCGCCCGTGTTTTCAGGGCGCCTTGCGAGTCAAGCGATCGAGGCGGTCGAGCAAGCGCCGTTCAGGCGGCCCGAGCGTTGGCTTTCGCCCGCCGCGGCGCGACGGTGCCCGCCGTTTCCTGCATGCGCGCGACGGATTCCTCGCCGCGCGCCACCCCCGGTTCCGTCCCGACGTCCCGCGCCGGCGCGACTTCCGCGCCATGCGCGGCGAGCGCCTCGCGCAGCGCGGCCAGCGCCGCCGAGGCGTGCCCGCGCCGCCAGACCAGCAGCGTATCGACCGGTTGCAGATCGGGCACCGGATGCACCGACAGCGTACCGGCGACGGGCGACATGTCGAGCACGTTGCGCGGCGCCAGCGCGACGCCGGCGCCGGCCGCGACGCAGGCGAGGATCGCGTGGTACGAACCCAGTTCGAGCACGCGCGCGGGCTGGCGCGCATGCGCGGCGTACCAGCGCTCGATATAGCCGCGATAGGCGCAACCGCGCTCGAACGACACCAATGTCGGCACGCGCAGGTCCCGTGCCGTCGTCACGGGCGGATGGTGGCGCGGCGCGATCAGCACCAGCGACTCGCGATAGACGGGCACCGTCTCGAACAGCGCGGCGTCGAGCGTGTCCGGCTGCGGCGGCGTGGCGACCAGCACCGCGTCGAGTTCGAAATCGCGGACCCGCTCGATCAGCCAGTTCGTGACGCCCGTCACGAGTTCGAGCCCGACCTCGGGCCAGCGCTGGTGATAGCGCGCGAGCACGTCGGGCAGCCGGCTCGCGGCCGTGCTCTCCATGGTGCCGAGCCGCAGCCGCCCGTGCGGACGATCCTCGCGCACCGCGTGGCGCGCCTCGTCGGCCAGCGCGAGCAGCCGCTCGGCGTAGGGCAGCAGCGTCTGGCCCGCCGGCGTCAGCACCAGCCGCCGGCCGTCGCGCACGAACAGCGCCGCGCCGAGCTGTTCCTCCAGCTGCCGGATCCGCGTGGTCACGTTCGACTGCACGCGGTTCAGCTTCGCCGCCGCGCGCGTGACGCCGTTTTCACGCACCACCGCGCGGAAGATCGCCAGCGCCGCCAGATCCATGATTCTCTCCAAGAGAACGAAAGGTTCTCGATTATTCATTTTTCGAGATCGAATGGTCAAGCTAGGATGGATGGGTCCGTGCCGCGCCGCCCGCGTGGCCGTCTCATCGCTTCCGACCCGCATGAATCGCTCCGCTGCCTGTTCGTCGTCTTCGACTTCTTCGTCCGCTTCGTCCGTGTCATCCGCTGCGTCCGCTTCGTCCGCTTCGTCGGCATCATCGGCGCCGCGCCCGGCCGCCGCCGCGAGCAGATCGACCGAAACCGGCTGCCATGGCGATCCGCGCCTCGTCGCGTTCGCCTGCGCGGCGGCGCTGGCCGTGGCGCTCGGCGTCGGCCGTTTCGCGTTTACGCCGCTGCTGCCGCTGATGCTGGCCGGCGGCGCGCTCGACATCGGCCATGGCGGCTGGCTCGCCTCGGCCAACTACGCCGGCTATTTCGCCGGCGCCGTGAGCTGCGCCGCGATCCGCCTCGACCCGGCCCGGATGGTGCGCGGCGGCCTCGTTGCGACGATCGTGCTGACGGCCGCGATGGGCGCGATGCACGGCTTCGCGTTCTGGCTCGCGGTGCGCTTCGTGGCGGGCGCGGTCAGCGCGTGGACCTTCGTGTTCGCGTCGCAGTGGGGCATGCGGCGGCTGGCCGAACTCGGTGCGTCGCGATGGAGCGGGGCGATCTTCACCGGGCCGGGCTGGGGCATCGTGGTGACGGGGCTGATCGGCGGCGCGCTGGCGGGGCACCGCGCCGAGGTGGGCTGGCTCGGCTTCGCGCTGCTGTCGGTGCTGCTCGCGGCGCTGGTCTGGCGCGTGATCGCGCCGGCCGCGGACGTGCCGGCTGCGGACGCGCCCGCCGCGCGGCGGGCGCCGGCGCGGGCACTGACCCACCAGCCGGCCGCGCGTGGCGAGCCGGCGGCCGGGCGCCGCGACGCGCGCTGGCTCGTCGTGCTGTACGGCGCGCCGGGCTTCGGCTACATCATCACGGCCACGTTCCTGCCCGTGATCGCACGCGCCGCGCTGACGCCGGGCTCGCCGTGGCCCGACCTGTTCTGGCCGATGTTCGGCGCGGCGCTGATCGTCGGCGCGCTGCTGGGTTCGCGGCTGCCGGCGCACTGGGACAACCGGCTGCTGCTCGGCCTCGCGTGCGCCGTGCAGGCCGGGGCGATCGCGCTCGGCATCGCCTGGCCGAGCGCGGCCGGCTTCGCGCTCGGCAGCCTGCTGCTCGGCCTGCCGTTCACGGCCATCACGTTGTTCGCGATGCGCGAGGCGCGCCGGTTGCGCGGCGAGCAGGCGGCCGGGCTGATGGGTTACGCGACCGCGTCCTACGGGCTCGGGCAGATCGCCGGGCCGCTCGTGGCCGCGCCGGTGGCCGCGCACGCGGGCTCGTTCACGCCGGCGCTGTGGGTCGCGGTCGGCGCGCTGCTGGTGGGGGCGGTGGGGTTCGTGGCGTGCGGGCTGGCCTGGCGCGAGAGGCGGTGAACAGGTGGTGAACAGGTGGTGAACAGGTGGTGCGGGGGCGGCGCACGACGGCGTGACGCGCGTGGCCGCCACCGGGACGGGCACGAGGCAGGGCCGGACGCGGCGCCTCCAGGCCGGCTGCGCGGCAGCATCGCCGCGCCCGATGCCTCGCCCGCAAACTCGCTAGAATGAGCGCTCCGCCGATTCCCGCGAAACGACGGCGCCCTTGGCGCCGCGCGCTCACCCGCCCATGACGATTGCCGAGTACCGTTTCTGTCCACGCTGCGCGACCCCGCTCACCACGCGCGCCGATGCGCTGCACGAGGGCGGGCGCGTGCGCCAGGCCTGCCCCGACGAGGCCTGCGGCTACGTCCACTGGAACAACCCGCTGCCGGTGGTGGCCGCGATCGTCGAATACGAGGGCAAGATCCTGCTCGCGCGCAACGCGGCCTGGCCCGAGGGGATGTTCGCGCTGATCACGGGCTTCCTCGAGAACGGCGAGACGCCCGAGGAAGGCATCGCGCGCGAGGTGCGCGAGGAAACCTCGTTGCAGGCCGAGACGGTCGAGCTGGTCGGCGTCTACGAATTCATCCGCAAGAACGAACTGATCATCGCCTATCACGTGCGGGCCTATGGCGAGATCGCGCTGTCGCCGGAACTGCTCGAATACCGGCTCGTCGATCCGCCGAAGCTGCGGCCGTGGCGCGCCGGCACGGGCCACGCGGTGGCCGACTGGATGCGCGCGCGCGGCCTCGAATTCGAGTACGTGGACCGTCCGGGGCAGTAAGCAGCGGCCCGGCGCGCCAGATCAGCCGGCCGCCGCCGGCACGACGCGCACCGCCGTGCCGTAGCAGAGCACCTCGGTGATGCCCGCGCCGACTTCGGTGGCGTCGTAGCGCATGCCGACGATCGCGTTGGCGCCGAGCCCCGCTGCCTGCGCGAGCATCTTGTCGTAGGCGTCCTGCCGCGCGCGCTCGCAGAGCGACGTGTAGAGCGAGATGTTGCCGCCGAACAGGGTCTGCAGCGCGGCGCCGAACGTGCCGACGATCGAGCGCGAACGCACCACGATGCCGCGCGCGATGCCGAGCGACTGCTCGATGCGGTGGCCGGGCAGCTCGAAGGCGGTGGTGATCAGGTGATGGGCGGGCATGGCGATCCTGTGGGCGAGCGGGGAACGGCGCGGGACGGGAGGCGCGGCGGCGCGGGGCCGGGGCCTCTTGGCATTTCCCGCGTCCTGTGGTCTGCTAGGCGGCGTGCGCGGCGCGGGCCTTGAGCCGCATGGTCGCGCGAAACGCCTCGCGATGCAAAGCGAATCCGTGCCGCCCGCCGCCCGCGCGGCCGTCCACCGTTTTCGACGTTCCTGCGCTCCGACGTCCCCGATTCCATCGCCGCCCATGTCCACCCGACCCGAACCCTCGCCGCGCCGCGCCTACCGCCACTTCCTGCCGATCTCGACGCGCTGGATGGACAACGACGTCTACGGCCACGTCAACAACGTCGTCTACTACAGCTACTTCGACACCGTCGTCAACGAGTACCTGATCCGCGCGGGCGTGCTCGACGTCGAGCATGGCGAGACCATCGGGCTGGTGGTCGAGACGCAGTGCAACTACTTCGCGCCGCTGGTGTTTCCGCAGAAGGTGGAGGCGGGGCTGCGCGTGGCGAAGCTCGGTGCGTCGAGCGTGCGCTACGAGATCGGCCTGTTCGCCGAGGGCGAGGCGGCGCCGGCCGCGCAGGGCCATTTCGTTCACGTCTACGTGGGGCGGGCGAGCCGCCGCCCGGTGCCGCTGCCGGACGCGCTGCGCGCCGCGCTCGCGCCGCTGGTGCCGCCGGTGCCGCCGGTGCCGCCGGTGCCGCCGGTGCCGCCGGTGAACGACGAGTAGGACGAGTAGGACGAGCGAACGGGCGGCTAGCGGCTAGCGGCCGGCGCCGCGTCGAAACCGCCGGCCACCGCCTCGCCGATTACGAACCCTCAGCCTCCCGATTCCCGTCCCGCCTTTTCGGCCTGCGCGGCCTGCGCCTGCGCCGCATCGCGCTTCGCGATCCAGTCGTGCTCCGGATCGTTCCTGAAGTGCCAGACACGCGTCGGCCCGGCCATCACGTTCAGGTAGTACGAGTCATAGCCATACGGCACCACCACCGGGTGATAGCCGCGCGGCACCATCACCACGTCGTGATCGGACACGGCCATCGATTCGTCGAGGTCGCGCGCGTCGGTGTAGACCCGCTGGAACACGAAGCCTTGCGGCGGGTTCACGCGGTGGTAGTAGGTTTCCTCGAGGAAGCTCTCGGCCGGCACGTCGTCGGTGTCGTGCTTGTGCGGCGGGTAGCTCGACGAATGCCCCGACGGCGTGCGCACTTCCACCACCAGCAGCGCCTCGGCCGGCTCGGTTTGCGGGAGGATGTCGCAGACGTAGCGCGTGTTCGCGCCGGTGCCGCGCACCGAGCGCTTCATCTCGCCGGGCTCGATGCGCCGCGGCGGATAGCGGCCGGTGCCGGGCGCGCTGGCCACGCCGAGTTCGGTGGCGCGCCGCGCGGTGACGGTCACGCGCCGGCCCGGCGGCAGGTAGAGCGCGGCGGGCGGCGCGTCGTCGAACACGCTCGCGCGCGAGCCGAGCGCGTCCCAGCGCGTGCCGTCGTCGTCCACCACGTCCACCTGGCCGGCCATCACCACGAGGCAGGTCTCGCGGGCGGGCTCGTGAACCGTCACGCTTTCGCCGGCCGCGAGACGGTACGCGGCGAAGCCCACATGGTGCCAGCGCGCCGATTCGGGCGTGACGCAGGCGATCGACCGGCCGCTGGCGGCGGCCTTGACGAGCAGGCTCGCGGCCGGGTTCGGATTCGAGTTCGGATGGGGATTCATTACGCGGCCTCCTTGCCAACGGATGCGAGCGGCGCGTCGACGAGCGCGCGCAGCGTGCGATAGCCCTGGTCGGCGAACGCGTAGCTCGGCGCGATCACGGGGTCCTGTTCGGCCTCGACCACGAACCAGCCGCGGTAGCCGTGGCGTTTCAGGCGCTCGACGACGGCCGGGAAATCGACGTCGCCGTCGCCGGGCACCGTGAACGCGCCGTTGATCACCGCTTGCAGGAAGCTCCAGTTGCGGTTGCGCGCGAGCCGGATCACCGCGGTGCGCACGTCCTTGCAGTGGACGTGGCAGACGCGGCCGATGTGCCGCTCCAGCACGGCCAGCGGATCGCCGCCGCCGAACCGGACGTGGCCGGTGTCGAACAGCAGCCCGAGCGCGTCGTCGGTCAGTGCCATCAGCCGGTCGATGTCGGCCGGTGATTCGACGTAGGCGCCCATGTGATGGTGGTAGGCGGTGCGCACGCCCTGGCTCAGCGTGAAGCGCGCGAACTCGTCGAGCCGGCGCGCGTATCGCTCCCATTGCGCCTCGCCGACGAAGCGCGGACGCTGGCAGAGCGGCACCTCGGCCGCGCCCTGGATCGAGGCGGCCACCTCGCCGTAGACCATCACCGTCGCGCCGTTCTTCGCGAGCAGTTCGAGGTGCGGGCCGACCGCGTCGATCTCTTCCTGCGCGCCGCGTTCGGCGAGCCGCCCCGAATACCAGCCCGAGACGAGCGCGAGGTCGTATTCGGCCAGCAGCGCCTTCAGCGCCTGCGGCTCGCGCGGGAACTTGTTGCCGAGTTCGAAGCCCGCGTAGCCGATCTGCCTGCCTTCGGTCAGCGCCACCGCGAGCGGGGTTTCGCCGCCCAGCGACGGCAGGTCGTCGTTCATCCACGACAGCGGGTTGATGCCGATTCGGATGTCGTAGCTCATGTCGATGATTCCGGGGAGTGGGGTTCTGCGGGGGAGTCGGCGGCGGGCATGCCGGCCGCGGGCATGCCGGCGCGGGCGGCGAGCCGAGCCTCGTAGTTCGCGCGCGCGTCGCGCACGGCGGCGCGCGGCGAGACTTCGGGCACGGCCACCTCCCACCACCAGCCGCCGTCGTCGGTGGTGCGCGCGGGATCGGTGTCGATGCAGATCACGCTGGTGCGGTCGGCCGCGCGCGCGCGGGCCAGCGCGGCGTCGAGCGCGGCCAGGTCGGCCACGTGCTCGCCGTGCGCGCCGAGCGCGCGCGCATGCGCGGCGAAGTCGATCGCGGGCGCGCCCGCGGGGCCTTGCAGGCAGTCGTCGAGCAGGTTGTTGAACGGCGCGCCGCCGCAGGCCTGCTGGAGCCGGTTGATGCAGCCGTAGCCGCGGTTGTCGAGCACCACCACGATCAGCTTCGCGCCGAGCATCACCGAGGTGGCGATCTCGCTGTTCATCATCAGGTAGCTGCCGTCGCCGACGAACACGATCACCTCGCGCCCGGGCCGCGCGAGCTTCACGCCGAGGCCGCCCGCGATCTCGTAGCCCATGCACGAGTAGCCGTATTCGACGTGATAGCCGCCCGGCACCGCCGCGCGCCACAGCTTGTGCAGCTCGGCGGGCAGCGTGCCGGCCGCGCACACGGCGATGTCGCCGGCCGCCGAGGCGGCGACGGTGCGCTGCACGGCGCCGATCACGTCGGCGTCGTAGGGCAGCGCGCCGGCTTGCGGCGGCGTGTTCGTCAACGTCTGCACGGTGTCGCGCCAGCCGGTCGAGAGCGCTTGCGCGCGCTCGGTCCAGCCCGGCTCGGCGCGCCAGCCGTCGAGCCGCGCGCCGAGCGCGTCGAGCGCGAGTCGCGCGTCGGCCTCGACGATCGTGGCCTGATGCTTGAGCGCGTCGAACGCGTTGGCGTTGATGCCGACCACGCGGGCTTGCGCGAACAGCGTGTTCGAGCCGGTGGTGAAGTCCTGCAGCCGCGTGCCGACCGCGATCACGCAATCGGCCCCGGCGGCCAGCGCGTTGGCGGCGGGCGAGCCGGTCACGCCGAGCGCGCCGGCGTTGAGCGGATGGTCCCAGGCCAGCGTGCTCTTGCCGGCCTGGGTCTCGCCGACGGGGATGCCGTGGCGCTCGGCGAACGCGCGCAGCGCCGCCGCGCCGCCCGCGCTGTAGAGCGCGCCGCCGCCCGCGATCAGCAGCGGCCGGCGCGCGGCGCGCAGCGCGTCGGCCGCGGCCGCGAGTTCGGCCTCGACGGGCGCGGGCCCATGGAAGCCGACCACGCGCGGCGCGAAGAACGCGACCGGATAGTCGTGCGCCATCGCCTGCACGTCCTGCGGCAGCGCGAGCGTGACCGGCCCGCATTGCGCCGCGTCGGTCAGCACGCGCAGCGCGCGCGGCAGCGCGGTGAGCAGCTGCGCCGGGTGGACGATCCGGTCGAAGTAGCGCGACACGGCCTTCAGCGCATCGTTGACGGACACGCCGCCGTCGTGCGCATCCTCCAGCTGCTGCAGCACCGGGTCGGGCGCGCGCGAGACGAACCCGTCGCCGGGCAGCAGCAGCACCGGCAGGCGGTTCACGTGCGCGAGCGCGGCGGCCGTGACGAGGTTGGTCGCGCCGGGGCCGATCGAGGTCGTCACGGCCATCATGCGACGCCGGAAATGCGCCTTCGCGTAGGCGATCGCGCTGTGCGCCATGGCCTGCTCGTTGTGGGCGCGGTAGGTCGGCAGCACGTCGCGCGCGTGGTAGAGCGCCTCGCCGAGCCCGGCCACGTTACCGTGGCCGAAGATCGCGAACACGCCGCCGAACAGCGGCTCGGTGCGGCCGGCGCGGCCGCTGCCTTCCTCGACGGCCGCGCGCTGCGCGGCCAGGTAGCGGACCAGCGCCTGCGCGGCGGTCAGGCGCACGGTGCCGCCGGTCGTGGCGGTGTCGGCCGGCGCGCCGCCGGCATCGATCTGTCGATGGTTCATCGCGGTGCTCCTCATGCGACCCGGCGCGCGGCGACGCGGCCGGCGCGCGCCGTGCGCCACGCGTCGATCAGCGTCTCGAAGGTGGCGCGCACGCGCGCGATCACGCCGGCGTCGTCGATCTCGCCGGCCAGCCAGGCGCGGCTCGGTTCGTGGAAGATGGTGCGGCCCACCGTGAAGCCGCGGCAGCTGCGCGAGGCCGCCGCCGCGGTGAAGCCGTCGATCAGTTGCTCGGCCGGCGCCGACAGGCCCAGCAGCACCACCCCCCGGCAGTACGGGTCGCGTTCGTCGATCAGCTCGTCCACCATGCGCCACTGGCTCGCGTCGAGCGGTTCGAGCTTCCACCATTCCGGCTGGATGCCGAGGTTGTAGAGCCGCTTGAGCGCGCGGTAGACGATGTCGGGGCCGTCCGGCAGGTCCGGGCGATGCGGCGGAATCACTTCGAGCAGCAGCTCGTGACCGCTCGCCTGCACCGCGTCGTAGAGCGTGCGCAGCTGCGTTTCCTGTTCGAGCCGCGTCTCGAAGGCCTCGTCGGGGTGATAGCGCACCAGGCACTTCGCGACGTGCTCGGCGGGCCAGGTCTCGAGCGTGGTGCCGAGCGAGCGGCCGTGGTCGAATTCGAGCGGCAGCGAGCCGGGCAGCTCGACCGGCCGGCCGAGCCACCAGCCGCGGCCGGTCGCGTCGTTGAGCGCGTCCTGGCCGTAGCGGTCGTCGATCAGCACGCCGATCTGGCCTTGCAGCCCGAGTTGGGCCTCGGTTTGCGCGACGGCCTCGACGAACAGGCGCTTGAGGCGGTCGATCCGCTCGACCGGCGCGCCGGTCTGCTGCGCGAGTTCGAAGAACTGGTTGCGGTGATCGAACGCGAAGCCGAGCACCTGCTCCCACGCGCGCCGCGGCGGGCTCACGCGGTGCAGCCGCGCGAGCGCCGCGTCGCGGTCGGGGCGGCGCATGCGCGCCGGATCGCGCGCGGCCTCGCGCAGGAAGTGTTCGAGTTCGGCCGGCGTCGGCATCGCGGGCGAGCAGCCATGACGCGACACCACCAGCGCGCCGCAGGCGTTCGCGACGCGCGCGGCGGCCTCCAGCGGGGCGCCGCGCAGCCACTGCGAGAGCAGGCCCGAGGCGAACGCGTCGCCGGCGCCGAGCACGTTGAGCACCTCCACCTCCACGCCGCCCACCAGCGCGAGCGCGTCGAGCGTCTTCGGCACCGCGCCCTCGACGATCGAGCAGCCGAGCGGGCCGCGCTTGACCACCAGCGTCGCGCCCGTCACGCGGCGCACCATCTCCAGCGCATCGGGCAGCGCGTCCTTGCCGCCGGCGATGCGGAATTCCTCCTCGGTGCCGATCACGAGATCGAACAGCGGCAGGATGCGCTGCAGGTGCGCCGTCACGCCCTCGTCGGCGATGAAGCGGGTCTCGCCGTCGGCCTTGCCGGTCAGCCCCCAGAGCACCGGCCGGTAATCGATGTCGAGCACGGTGCGCACCTGGTGGCGGCGCGCGACGTCGAGCGCGCGGCGGCTCGCGCGGTTGACGCGCTCGGTCGAGAAGTGGGTGCCGGTGATCAGCAGCGCCTTCGCCGAGGCGACGAACGCCTCGTCGATGTCGGTCTCGTCGAGCGCCATGTCGGCGCAGTTCTCGCGGTAGAACACCAGCGGAAACGTGTCGCGATCCTTGAGGCCGAGCAGCACCAGCGCGGTCAGCCGCTCGGGATCGGTGCTCAGGTGGCGCGTGTCGCAGCCTTCGCGCGCGAGCGTCTCGCGCACGAAGCGGCCCATGTGGTCGTTGCCGACGCGCGCGAGCATCGCGGACTTGAGCCCGAGTCGCGCCGCGCCGAACGCGATGTTGCCGGACGAGCCGCCCAGGTATTTCGCGAAGCTGGTCGCGTCTTCCAGGCGCGCGCCGATCTGCTCGGCGTACAGGTCGACCGCCACGCGGCCGATGCAGATCAGGTCGAGCGGGCGGTCCGGCGCGAATGTTGAGGGGGAGTGGGACATGTCGGTTCCTGTCGGGAGTTAGATCACCGCGCCGTCGAGCTCGGCGACCATCTTCTGCATTTCCGCGCCGCCCGCCATCATGTCGAGCACCTCGTCCTTCGAGATCGCGTCCTTCGTGAAGGTGCCGAGCGAGCGGCCGCGATTGAGCAGCGTGAACGAGTCGCCGATCGGATAGGCGTGGTGGACGTTGTGGGTGATGAAGATCACCGAGATGCCCTTGGCGCGCGCGGCATGGATCAGCTTGAGCACGTTGAAGCTCTGCTTGACGCCGAGCGCGGCGGTGGGCTCGTCGAGGATCAGCACGCGCGCACCGAAGTGGATCGCGCGCGCGATCGCGAGGCATTGCCGCTCGCCGCCTGACATGGTGCCGATCGGCTGGTGCGGATCGCGCACGTGGATGCCCATCTCGGCGAGCTTGGCGCGCGCGATCTCGGCGCTGGTGTCGAGATCCATCACGTTGAGCAGGCCGAACAGCTTCTTCTTCGGCTCGCGGCCCATGAAGAAATTGCGCGCCACCGACAGCAGCGGCACCAGCGCGAGATCCTGGTAGACGGTGGCGATGCCGAGGTCGAGCGCGTCCTTCGGCGAGGCGAACGCCACCGGCCGGCCGTCCACCAGGTAGCGGCCCGCGGAGGGCTGATGCACGCCGGCCAGCGTCTTGATCAGGGTGGACTTGCCGGCGCCGTTGTCGCCGAGCAGGCAATGCACCTCGCCGCGGCGCAGCCGCAGGTTGATGCCCGACAGCGCGATGACCTTGCCGAAGAACTTGCCGACGCCGTCGAGCTCGAGGATGGCGTCGGACGGAGCGGCGGAAGCGGAGGGGGAAGCGGAACGGGAAGGCGTGGACATGATTCGGTTCCCTTACGATTGCGCGACGCGGCGGCGCACATAGTGGTTGAACAGCACGGCGAGCAGCAGCATCACGCCCAGGAACACGCGGAACCAGTCCGAGCTGACGTTGGTGTAGGTGATGCCGATCTGCACCACGCCGAAGATCAGCGCGCCGAACGCGGCGCCGATCACCGAGCCGTAGCCGCCCGTGAGCAGCGTGCCGCCGATCACCGCGGCGATGATCGCCTCGAACTCCTTCTGCAGCCCGCGGTCGGCCGCGGCCGAGCCGATGTCGGCCACCTGCAGCACGGCGAACAGGCAGGCGCAGAACGCGGTCAGCACGAACAGCAGGATCTTCACGCGGCGCACCGGCACACCGACGTTCTTGGCGGCGTTGGCGTCGCCGCCCACGGCGAGGATCCAGTTGCCCCAGCGCGTCCTGGCCAGCACGAACGCGCCGATCGCGGTGGCCGCGATCCACCAGAGGATCACCTTCGGCACGCCCGGCACGAGCGGCTCGCCGTTGTCGAGCACGCCGCCGATGCCGACCTGCGCGAGCCAGCGGAACAGGCCGTGGAACGCCACGCCCTGGAACAGCAGGTGCGTGAACGGATCGGCATGCGCGTAGTCGCCCATCCCCGAGATGATGGTGCGATCGGCGAACATGATCGACAGCGCGAGCGTGAGGCCGCGCAGGATGAACAGAAACGCCAGCGTGACGATGAACGAGGGCAGCCGGGTGCGCATCACGAGGTAGCCGTTCAGCGCGCCGAGCGCCATCGAGCCGGCGAACGCGAAGATCACGGCGGCCCAGATCGGCCAGTGGAAATAGGCGGTGGGGATCGCCACCATCATCCCCGAGAAGCCGATCATCGAGCCGATCGACAGGTCGAACTCGCCCGCCACCATCAGCAGGCACGCGCCCACGGCGAGGATGCCGAGATAGGCGGCCACCTGCGACCAGTTCATGATGCCGTCGAGGTTGAACATCCCCGAGCCGCCCGCGCCGATCGCGAACACCGCGAACACCAGCACGGCGCCGGAAATCGCGGCGAATTCGGGGCGGTTGAGGAAGCGCGAGTACCACGCCTCGCCGCGCAGCCGTTCGTCGGCCCGGCCGCCCGCGGGCGGCGTGTCCTGTGTCTGCGCTGTCAGAGGTTTGCCGGCTACACCCATGATGTCTCCTTGATGCCCGGCGCGCGCGGAGCGGGGCCACGCCGCGCCGCGTCGGTACAGAAGCGCGGCGAGGCCGCCGCGCGATGAACGTTGACCCCGGCGCCGGGCCGGCCGGCGTGCTGCCCGGCCGCGCCCGCGCCACGCGCCGCGTCAGCGGTATTGCCCCGCGTATTTCACGACCTTGTCGAGGTTGTCCTTCATGATGAAGCCCGGGCCGGAGCGGATGTTCTTCGGCCCGTAGGACGGCTGCAGCCCGTAGGTGGCGAGGCGCGCCTGGAACTTCGGATTCGCCTCGAGGATCTGGCGGATCTTCACCGGGTCGGTGGTCTTGTCCTGCTTCACGATCGCGAGCACGGCCACCGGGATGTAGCCCTGTAGGTACGGCTGCTGGTCGATCGCGAACTGGATCGCGCCGCTGCGGATCGCGCGGGCGATGTCGTCGGAGAAGTCGAAGGTGGCGAAGTAGAGCTTGCCGGTCAGGCCCATCTGCTGCAGCGCCTTGAGCGTGGCGGCGGCCGGCACCGGGCCGAGCGTCAGCACCGCCTGGGTCTGCGGATGGTTGCGCAGGTAGGCGCTGACCTTCGACTGGATCTCGGTCGGATCGGTGCCGGCGTCGATCGTGGAACGCTTCATGTCGGCGCCGATCGCGTCGGCGAAGCCGCGGCAGCGCTCGAACGACACCGGATTGGTGGCCAGGTGGTTGACGCAGAGGAACGACTTCACGCCCGCGGCCCTGGCCTTCTCGCCGGCCGCGTGGCCCGCCACGTATTCGGGCTGGCCCACGTGCATGATCGCGCCGAGCTGCGCGCTCTGTTCCTCGGTGCCCGAGTTGATCGTGACGAGCGGGATCTTCTTCGCGGTGACCTTGCCGAGCGAGCTCTTCAGCACGTCGTAGTCGGCGATGGTGGTGATCACGCCGTCGTAGTCGCGCGCGGCGGCCTGCTCGATCAGGCGCGACATGTCGGCGATGTCGCCGTTGGGCGGATTGCGATAGTCGGTCGTGACGTTGAAATCCTCGTCGGCCTGCTTGATCGCGTTCTTGATGGTGTTCCACCACGAGTCGGAATCGGGGGCGTGGCTGACCAGCACGAATCGGGCGTCGGCGGCCTGCGCGCCGCCCGCCGTGGCGGCCAGGCCGGCCGCGAAGGCCAGCGCCGCGACGAGCGTTCTCAGACCCGCGTTGATTCCGTTCGCGCGAAAGCCGGCCTTGCCATTGCAAAGTCTCATGTCTCCACCTGTGTCGGTCTGTTATGGGTCGAACGTTGCCGTTCACGAGCAAGGTTAGGTCAACTCGACAGTGATTGCAAAGAAAATTTTATTTCAGATGGAAATGGAAAATTTATTCCATTTCGATGGCGAACTCCCTATACTCGGCTCACCACATCGGCATCGGCCCGGTGTCGCGCGGGCCTCGCGCGGCGCGGCCAGGGAGCCGCACATCATGGACGAGACACCGCAATCCGACACGCCTGTCGACGCGCTGCTGCAGCGCATCACCGAGGCCTACGACATGCTGCCGCGGCAGCTGAAGCGCATCGCCTCGTACATCGACGAGCATCGCGCGAACGTGATGATGGATCGCACCAGCGACATCGCCGAGCGTTGCGGCGTGCATCCGTCGGCGGTGGTGCGCTTCGCGCAGCGTTTTGGTTTCTCGGGGTTTTCCGATCTGCAGGCGGTGTTTCGCGACGCCTACACGGGCCAGAATCCGGCCGGGCAGAGCTACCGCCAGCGGATCCGTTCGCTGATCGACGACCGGCGCGGCGCGCTGTCGGTGCCGGCCGTCGCGCACCAGTTCATCGACGCCTCGCGCGCCGGGCTCGACGAACTCGCGGCGGGACTCGACGACGCGCAGTTCGACGCGGCCGTGTCGATGCTGGAGCAGGCCGACAACATCTACGTGATCGGCGTGCGCCGCTCGTTCCCGGTGGCGAGCTACATCGTCTACGCGCTGCAGCACACGGCGCGGCGCGTACACCTGGTGTCGGGGCTCGGCGGCATGTACCGCGAGCAGATCCGCAGCGTCGGGCGCGGCGACGTGGTGGTCGCGATCAGCTTCGCGCCCTACGGCAAGGAGACCCAGTACTGCCTGCGCGCCGCGCGCCACAACCATGCGAACACGCTCGTGATCACGGACAGCCGGCTCTCGCCGCTGGTCCGCGAGGCGAGCGCGCATCTGCTCGTGAAGGAGGGCAGCGCGTTTGCGTTCCGCTCGCTCACGAGCACCATCTGCCTGTGCCAGGCGCTGTTCATCGCGCTCGCGTACCGGCTCGAACTGAACGTGGAAGAAGTGAAGGACACTGGAGGATACGATGACTGAAGCAGTGCCGACGATCGACGTCGCCGTGTTCGGCGCCGGACGCATCGGCCGCATTCATGCGGCCAACCTCGCGCGCCAGCCGGGCGTGCGGCTCAAGTACGTGATCGACGTGGACCCGGCCGCGGCCGCCGCTCTGGCGGCCGAGCACGGCGCGCGGGCGGCCGACGCGGACAGCGCGTTCGGCGACGCCGCGGTGGGCGCGAGCGTGATCTGTTCGAGCACCGACACGCACGCGGACCTGATCGAGCGCTCGGCCGCGGCGGGCAAGCACGTGTTCTGCGAGAAGCCGGTCGATCTCGCGCTCGAGCGCGCGCGGGCCTGCGAGGCGGCGGTGGCGCGCGCCGGCGTGGTCTGCATGATCGGTTTCCAGCGCCGCTTCGATCCGACCTTCGAGGCCGTGAAGGCGCGCATCGACGCGGGCGAGGTGGGCGCGCCGGAGATGCTGGTGGTGACCAGCCGCGATCCGGGCGCGCCGCCGGCGGCCTATCTCGAGCGCTCGGGCGGGATCTTCAAGGACATGCTGATCCACGACTTCGACATCTTCCGCTGGATCCTCGACGACGAGGCCGAGACGCTGCACGCCACCGGCAGCTGCCTGACCGACCCCGCGGTGGCCGAGGCCGGCGACATCGACGCGACCGCGGTGACGATCCGCACCCGCGCCGGGCGGCTCTGCCAGATCAACACCTCGCGGCGCGCCGCCTACGGCTACGACCAGCGCTTCGAACTGCTCGGCAGCGGCGGCATGCTGCAGGCCGGCAACCTGCGGCCCACCGAGGTGACCGCCTACACGGCGCGGGCCGTGTCGAACGATCTGCCCGAGGCGTTCTTCCTCGAACGCTACCGCGCCGCCTACGCGCGCGAGATCGCGCATTTCTTCGCGGCGCTCACGCGCGGCGAGCCGGTGCGCACCACCATCGCCGACGGCGTCAAGGCGCTGGAGCTGGCCGAGGCGGCCACGCGATCGTGGCGCGAGCAGCGCGTCGTGCGGCTCGCCGACTCCGCCGCCGCGTCCGCCTGACGGAGGCCACGATGAACGCTTCCCCTTCGCCGGCCGGGCCGGTGCGGATCGGCATCGCGGGCCTTGGCCGGCTCGGCCGCCGCCATGCCGGGAACCTCGCGCGGCGCGTGCCGGGCGCCGTGCTCGCGGCCGCCTGCAGCCCGGTGGCCGAGGAATGCGCGTGGGCGCGCGAGGCGCTGGAGGTGCCGCGCATCCACGCGGATTTCGCCGCGCTCGCGGCCGATCCCGAGCTCGACGCGCTCTGGCTCGTCACGCCGTCCTCGCTGCACGCCGAGCAGATCGTCATGGCGCTGCGCGCCGGCAAGCACGTGTTCTGCGAGAAGCCGCTCTCGCTCGACCTGGCCGAGTGCGAGCGCGTGATCGCCGAGGCCGACGCGCGCCCGCATCTGCAGGCCACCATCGGCTTCATGCGCCGCTTCGATCCGAGCTACCGCGACGCGTTCGGGCGCGTGGCCGCCGGCACCATCGGCCGGCCGTTCCTGGTGCGCTCGCAGACCACCGACCAGAACGATCCGGACGGCTTCTTCGTGCGCTTCGCGCCGAGTTCGGGCGGGATCTTCCTCGACTGCTCGGTCCACGACATCGACGTGGCGCGCTGGCTGCTCGGCCGGCCGCGCGCCACGCGCGTGTTCGCGGCCGGCACCATCGCGCTGCACGACGGGCTGCGCGCCTGCGGCGACGTCGACAACGGCGTGGCAATCTGCGAATTCGAGGGCGGCGCGCTCGCGATGTTCTACGCTTCGCGCACCATGGCGCACGGCAACGACTCGCACTCGGAGGTGATCGGCACGGCGGGCGCGCTGACCATCGGCCGCAATCCGCGCGCGAACCGCGTCGAGATCCACGACGCCACCGGCATCCGCAACACCTGCACGCCGACCTTCTTCGACCGCTTCGAGGAGGCGTTCCTGATCGAGGCGCAGGCGTTCGTGGCGGCCGTGCGCGACGGCACCGACTCGGGCGGCGCGACGCTGGCCGACGCGCGCGAGGCGACGCGCATCGGCCACGCGATGCGCGAGGCGCTGGCCACCGGGCGCGCGGTCGAGCTGTAGGCGCGTGCGCCGCGCCAACCTCCGGCGGGCCGGCACGCGGCGGCGCGCTGCGGTAAAATCGCGGCTTGTTTCCGCGCCTCGTCGGGCGCGGGCGCGTCATACGAAGGTCGATAGCCGATGGAAGTTCACAAGGAAGTGGATGCGCGCGGGCTCAACTGTCCGCTGCCGATCCTGCGCGCCAAGAAGGCGCTCGCCGACATGGAGAGCGGCCAGATACTGAAGGTGCTCGCCACCGATCCCGGCTCGCAGCGCGACTTCGCCGCGTTTGCGAAGCAGACCGGCAACGAGATCGTCGAATCCTCGACGCAGGACAAGACGTTCGTGTTCCTGATGCGCCGCCGCTGACGCCGCCGCCGGCCGCGATGCCGCCGCCCGGGCCTTGCGCCCCGGCGGCGGTTTTCTTTTGCGCCGCCGCCGCGCATGCCAGCCCGCTCCGATTCGACGAAACGCCGGCAATCGCCAGGCAGCTGCCTGCATCCCGGCATTCGCGCGACGGCTTAACGCGATTCGCCGCCACTGGTCGGTCATCGTTCGTCATTCCACCGAAACGACAATGCCGCCAGCAATGCGCGCGGGAGTTTTTAAATAAGTGCAGAATTGATCGCGGTTCGGCCGGATCGACTGGCGCGCGATTTTCACGGACCGCCGCGTTCGGCGAAAGGCGTTGCCGGGCGCGGGATCGGCGGGAATGGTAGCACCCTGATAATTGTCATTTTTTGAAATAAGTCGGACATGAAAGTCGCATGACAGGCGATGCAAGAAAATCGTCGATGTGTTATTCGCTATGCGTGCAATTGAATTGTCGTGGTTTTGTCGACGATTATTAGCAATCTGACAATTCTTGAACGACATTTGATAGGCCACTGTTTATACTGCGTTGCAATGGCAGGCATGCGCATTCGGCCGACGCTATCGTCATATCGCGACGTGCCGCGCGCAGCGGCGCCGCATCTGGGAGAAACCATGTTTTTCAGGCCCGGCACGGTCCGGATACCATTCGCGTTCCGCGGCAGGGCGCGCGAGCGATTGCGCGTGATGCAGCGTATCGGGCTCGATCCGGCGCGCGACCTGCATGCACGGGCCGCGCTCGAAGCGTATGCCGATGCCTGCGCGGCCGAGATGCCGTGGCTCGCCGAATGGCTGCGCGAGGTGCTCGGCTCGCCGGCGCCGGCGCTGACGCGCTGCGCACCGACCGTGCTGCGCGTGTTCGATCTCGCGCAGGCATGGGCGGCCGGCCAGCCCGACTACGCGCGCGGCGCTTGGGAACATGTGCGCGGCCAGTTGCTGGCCGCGCTGGCCGGGGCTCGCGACGCGCCGGCCGGCGACGGCTGGCCCGGTCACGGCTCGCCACGGCCGGCGCCGGGCGGCAACGAATCCGGCGAGCGCGATACCGATACCGGAACGACGGTGCTGGCACCGTCCGTCAGGCGCCGCTGAGCTGGCCTCGCCCGGTGGCGACATCCCGGTGGCTTCGATCGTGACTTCGATGATGCGTCCGCTGACGAGCCGGGCCATCGCCACGACGGCCGCGTAACGCGCGGAGCAGGGGCGCTTGCAAGGCGTCTTGATGACGTACGGCCAAATTTTGAGAAAAGCGGCGATCCGGACACAATAGCGAACGGACGCCGCTTTGCGGCGGTCCTGCCGGTTCGATGCCACGGCTGGCAGGCGATTCGCGCGATCAGGCGCGGAACGCGGAACGGTTTCCCGCCGAGTCCGCATTGCGGGGTGTTATGAGAATTGCTGTATTGGACGACGACGAGTCGCAAACGGACTTCGTCAGCCAGACGCTGACGGAGGTCGGCCATACCTGTTATGCATTCAGCGAGGGCAAGGCGCTGAAGAAGCGGTTGCAGCGCGAGACCTTCGACCTGCTGGTGCTCGACTGGAACGTGCCCGACCTCTCCGGCGATGAGCTGTTGAAGTGGGTGCGCGAGAACCAGGTCGAACATCGCCTGCCGATCATCTTCATGACGAGCCGCGACGACGAGGCCGGCATCACGGAGATCCTCAACGCCGGCGCCGACGACTACGTCGTCAAGCCGGTGTCCGCGCCGATCCTGCGGGCGCGCATCCACTCGCTGCTGCGCCGCGCCTATCCGGCCCACAACGAGGCGGCGATCCGCGAGTTCGACGCCTACCGCTTCGACACCACCCTGAAGCAGGCCTTCGTGGCCGAGCAGCCGGTCAACCTCACGCAAAAGGAATTCGACCTCGCGCTGCTGCTGTTCCAGCACGTCGACCAGCCGCTCTCGCGCGCGCACATCCTCGATCTGGTCTGGAAGCAGGCCACCGACGTGCCGTCGCGCACCATGGACACGCACATCTCGATGCTGCGCACCAAGCTCGCGCTGCGGCCCGAGAACGGCTATCGCCTCGCGCCGATCTACGGCTACGGCTACCGGCTCGAGCGGCTGCAGCAGGGAACCGCCGAGTGAGCGCGGCCCGGCTCGCGACCCGTCGCGCGATCGCGGCGGGCTGGCTGGCGCTGGCCGCCGTCGGCGCCGCCACGCATACCGTTCGCGCCGCCTCGCGCTTGCCGGGTGCCGGCGGCGGCTCGCTGATGAGCCGCGCGACCGGCGGCACGGCCCACACGATCGCGACGGTGCCCTACGTGACGAACGAGGGCGACACGCTCTACGAGATCTCGACGCGTTACCTGCAAGGCCCCGACGACTGGCGCCTGGTGGCGCGCCTGAACGGCGTGCCGGCGCCGAAGCGGCTGCGGCGCGGCGTGGTGATCCGCCTGCCCGCCGCGCGGCTGCGCCGCGAGCGGCTGACCGCGCGCGTCATCGCGCTGCACGGCGCGGTCGAGCGCGCCGGCCGCGACGGCGCGTTCGCGGCGCTCGGGGCGGAGGCCACGCTGAGCGAGGGCGACCGCCTGCGCACCGGCCACGACGGCTTCGTCACGCTGGAGCTGACCGACGGCACCCACCTGAGCCTGCCGCCCGACAGCCAGATCGACGTGGCGATGCTGCGCCGGACCGTGCTGACCGACGTATTCGAGCGCGAGCTCGAACTGCGGCGCGGCTCGGTGGACAGCGAGGTCACGCACCTGAAGAAGCCCGACGACCGCTTCCAGATCCGTTCGCCGTCGGTGGTGGCCGGCGTGCGCGGCACGCACTTCCGTGTCGATTACGACGCCGACGGACAGGCGCTCACGCGCGTCGAGGTGCTCGACGGCACGGTCGGGGTCGAGCCCGACGCGCCACGCGCCGGCCGGCGCCGCGCCGCGAAGCCCGGCGCCACGCTGGTCCACGCCAATTTCGGTAGCGTGACGGGCGCCGACGGGCAGGTGGGCGCGCCCGTGCCGCTGCTCGACGCGCCGCGGCTCGCGAAGCCGGGCAACGTGCAGGACGACGCGCAGGTCGGGTTCGAGATCGTGCCGCTCGACGGCGCGCGCGCCTATCGCGTCGAGCTGGCGAGCGATGCCGGCTTTCTCGACCTGTTGCGCGAGGTGCAGTCCGATGCGCCGGGCGTGCGTTTCGCCGACCTGCCCGACGGCAGCTACTTCGTGCGGATCGCCGCGCTCGACGCGAACGGGCTCGAGGGGCAGGGGCGCGTGTACGGCTTCGAGCGGCGCCGCTTCGGGCTCAGCACCGAGGCCGGCCCGGCCGCCGACGGCTACGCGTTCCGCTGGAACCCGGGCGGCGCGACGGCCGCCGTCACGCACTACCGCTTCATCCTGTCCGCCTCGCGCGAACTGGCCGATCCGATCGTCGACCAGCCGGGGCTGACCGACGCGCGCATCGTGGTCGCGCATCTGCCGCCCGGCGACTACTACTGGACCGTGATCGCCGAGCAGTTCGTCGACGGCCGCTTCTACGACAAGGCAGGCGCCGTCAACAGCTTCACGCTCGCGCGCTGAGCCGGCCGATGAAGCCCGAACCCGGCTCCCGGCGGCGGCGTCCTCCCGGCCGCCGCTTCCTCGTCGAGTGGCTCGCGATCGGCGTGCTCGGCGTGGCGGCCGTGCTGGCCGGCGTGGCGTGGCAGGCCACCGCGAGCATCGACCGGCTGATCTACGACCATCTGCTCGGCGCACGCCGCCTCGCGCCCGACCCCGACATCGTGGTGGTCGAGATCGACAACGCCAGCCTCGAACGGCTCGGCCGCTGGCCCTGGCCGCGCAGCGTGCATGCGCAGCTGCTCGGGCGGCTCGCGCATGCGCGGCCGGCCGCCGTCGTCTACGACGTGCTGTTCATCGAAGCCTCGCCCGACGACGCGCAACTGGCCGCCGCGCTCGCGCGCGTGCCGACCTGGCTGCCGGTGCTGCTGAGCCCCGAGGGCGAGACCGGCGCGCGCGAACTCACGCTGCCGGTGCCGGCGCTCGCGGCGCATGCGGCCGGCATGGGGCACATCAATTTCGAGGTCGATCCGGACGGCATCGTGCGCAGCGTCGCGCTGACGGAAAGCGACGGGCGGCGCGACTGGCCGCAACTGATGCTGGCGGCGTCGCGCGGTATGGCGCGTGATGGGGCGGCGGTGTCGGCGCCGGCTTCGGCATCGCTGGAAAGTGGGCCGGCGGGGAGCGCGGCTCGGGCCTCGGCTTCGGCCGCGATGGCGGCGTCGTCGATCCGGCCGGCCGCGGCGCCGGCGGGCGCCATGCCGCTCGCGTCGGCGTCCGTCGCGTCGGGCCCGGCGCCGTCATCGGGCGCGTCACCGGCGGCGGTGCCCGGTGCGGCGGCCCCGGCGCACGCCGCGCTGCCGGCGCCGTCATCGGGCATGTCCTCCGCGCCGCCCGTGCCCACGTCGCGGTTCGCGGCCTCGCTGCCGGGCGGCCGCTACCTGATCCCGTTCAGCCGCGGCACGCCCGCCTATCCGTCGTATTCGCTCGCCGACGTGCTGGCCGGCAAGGTGCCGGACGCGGCGCTGCGCGGCAAGGTGATCGTGGTCGGCGTGACGGCGGCCGGCCTCTACGACCGCTTCGCCACGCCGATCTCGGGCGAGTTCGGCCCGCTGCCGGGCGTCTACCTGCATGCGAACGTACTCGACATGCTGCTGACGGGCCGCGCGATCTCTCCCGTTTCGCGCGGCTGGCTGTTCCTCGCCTCGCTGCCGCCGCTCGCGGCGCTGCTGGCCGGGATCCTGCTGCTGTCGCCGCGGCGCGCGCTGCTGCTGGCGCTGTCGGTCGCGGTGCTGTCGGTGGCGGGCAGCGCCGCGCTGCTGTCCGGCGCGCGGCTGTGGCTCACGCCGGCGCCGGCGATCCTCGGCCTGATCGTCGCCTATCCGACCTGGAACTGGCGGCGCCTCGAAATGACCCTGGCCTACCTGCGCGCCGAACTCGAGCGGCTCGCCGCCGAGCCGCACCTGCTGCCCGAGGCGCCGCGCGCGTCCGGCGCGCGCGCCGAGTTCGGCGGCGACGTGCTCGAACGGCAGATGAACCTGATGGCGCAGGCCGCGCAGCGCGTGCAGGACATGAAGCGCTTCGTCTGGGACAGCCTCGACAGCATGCCCGAGCCGATCTTCGTGACCGACGTGGCCGGCGTCGTGCTGATCGTCAACCACGCGGCCCGGCACTACTGCGCGCGCCTCAGGGTGGCCTCGCCCGAGGGCCGGCCGCTGCAGGCCGCGCTCGGCGAGCTGGCGTTCGTGAAGACGGTGGCCTGTCCCGAGCGCGAGCCGGATCTGCGCGCCGCGTGGCCGGCCGCGCTCGACCCGACGCGCGGCGAGTCGCCGGCGCTGCTGGCGAGCGGGCTCGAGGTGCGCGATACCGACGGCCTCGACCACCTGCTGCGCTACGCGCCGTGTACCAACGCCGAGGGCCACGCGATCGGCTGGATCGCCGGGCTGGTGGACGTGACCGCGCTGCACGCGGCCGAGCGGCAGCGCGAGGAAGCGCTGCACCTGCTGTCGCACGACATGCGCTCGCCGCAGGCCTCGATCCTCGCGCTGGTGCGCACCGAGCGGCAGCGCCATGACGCGCCGCCGCCGGCGCAGCGCGAGCTGCTGGACCGCATCGAGCGGCACGCGCAGCGCGCGCTGACGCTCGCCGACGAATTCGTGCAGCTCGCGCGCGCCGAGTCGCAGACCTACCGCATCGACACCGTGAATGTCGCGGACCTGCTGATCGACGCGAGCGACGAGGTCTGGCCGCAGGCGCAGGCCAAACGGATTCGCATCGACACCGCGCCCGGCGAGGCGCCGTGCTGGATCGGCGCGGACCGCTCGCTGATGACACGCGCGCTCGTGAACCTGCTGAACAACGCCATCAAGTACAGTCCGGCCGACACGCTGATCCGCTGCACGCTCGCGCTCGCGGAGGCGCCGCCGCGCGTGACCTGCACGATCCGCGACCAGGGCTACGGGATCGCGCCCGAGCATCAGCGGCATCTGTTCGAGCGGTTCCGCCGCTTTCATGGGAGCGAGCGGCCCGAGATCGCCGGCGCGGGGCTCGGGATGGTGTTCGTGAAAACGGTGGTGACGCGGCACGGCGGCAGTATCGCGGTGGACAGCGCGCCCGGCGTCGGCACCGCGATCTCGATCACGCTGCCGCGGCTCGCCGACGAGGCGGCATGAAGGGGCACCAGCAACAACGGGCGATCACGAACGGCGGCGACGCGAGATGCGCACGCAGGCAATCAACCGGCCGCCCGGCGGCCAGCCAGGAGAGCAGCAATGAAGACGAGACGGGCGCGCGCCGCGGGCGGGCTGGTGATGCTGGGCCTGCTGGGCGCCTGCGCGGCGCCGACCACCGGCGTCAGCGTGCAGGCCGGGCAGGGCGGCCTCGCGGGCGAGCGGACCTACGGCTTCGTGCGCACCGATGCGCAGGCCGGCCAGGCCGGCTACGCGCGCGTCGAGACGCTGGTGCGCGACGAGCTGGCGCGGCAGGGCTATCGCGAGCAGCCCGAGGGCGCGCGTTACCGGCTCGCGATCGCCTATGCGACGCAGCCGGCCGGGCTGGCGGTGACGGCGCCGGACTGCGGGGCGGGTGGAACGAGCGGCACGGCGGCGTGCGCGGCCGGCCCCGGCGGCCCGCGCGCGGATGGCTCGGCACCGTTTGCGCTGCCGTTCGCCGGCCCCGTCTATCGGCATCTGCTGACGCTGCAGTTCGTCGACCGGCAGAGCGGCGAGACCGCGTATCAGGTCACCTCGGCCGCGCGCGACCGCGACGCCGATCCGCTCGCCGCGCTGCCGACGCTGGTGCGCGGCGCGCTGGCGAAGCTGCCGTTCGACGGCAGCGGCGGCTGGGCGGTGACGATGAAGCGCGGCGCGGCGGGTGCCGTGCCGACGGTGGAATCGATCGAGCCGCTGCGCTCGCGCTGAGCGCGCGCCGGCGCCGGCAAGCGGACAAGCGGGCGGGCCGCCAAACCCTGCCGCGCCGTGCTTCGCGGGCCGCCCGCAGGTCGCCCGCGGAATCGGCATTTTCGCCGTATCGAGCATCGTTTCGTTCAATCGCCTCGCGCCGCCGCCACGGATACTGAACCTGTTGCGCGGCGAATCCGGCACGCTACCGCCGGCCTGACGTCACCGGCCCCGACGCGCAATCCGCCGCGCCCGCTTCGCGGGCGCCAGCCATCCATCGTCGCCGTCCCAGTCCCGAGGTGCTTGATGCAGGAAGATCCCCTGGTCCGATCCGTTCGCCGCAAATTCAGCCGCACGCTCACCGCGACCATCAACGATGCGCCGACCTATCCCGCGGTGCGGGTCGCCGTCCTGAACGCGCTGTCGGAGCTGTGGGGGCGACTCCTGTCGCTGGTCGACATGGTGCGCGAGGACCTGCGGCTCGATCCGGCGCAGCCGCTGCTGCGTTTCTACATGAAGGGCGGCAACGCGTTCGAGTGCGTCATCAATCCGATGGGGCCGGCCGCCACGCAGAACGGCGGCGGCAGCTCCGACTGGGACACGCAGATCGTGGTGGACCCGTGGGCGCCGCTGCCGCTGCAGAACTATCTCTATGCGCTGGTGGAGGACCTGATCCTCGACGCCTTGCGCAACTGCGCGAGCGAGATCGCGAGATGGAATCCGGAAATCGTCTCGCCCGAGGAACTGTTGTACCAGGAGAGCGCGGCGGCGCCGGTGTACCGCTACATGGTCGAGCTCGACGATCCGCAGACGATCCGCCAGGTCTTCGACCCGAAGCGCATCGGCCTGTGGCTCAACACCTCGCGCAAGCTGAGCGACCGCACGATGCCGGGCGCCGCGCTGCCCGGCCTGATCTTCAACGAAGGCATCGAGCCGTTCCTGCTGTTCCGGCTCGGCTACACCTGGCACGCGCGGCCGCTCGACTGGCCCGCGCCGGCCTTCCCGGGCGCGGCGCTCGGGCCGACGATCGAGCGCCCGCTGCTGATGGAACTGATCGACGTGACGCTGCCGCGCCGCAATACCGTCGAAGCCGTCGAGGTCTGGGAGGACCTGGAGTCGGGACATGTGCAGATCGACCCCACGCCCGTTTCGCTGCAATACCTGGGCACGATCCACACGGTGCTGCTGCCGCTGCCGTCGCTCGACTATCACTTCGACGAGCAGGCGCTGATGCTGAGCGAGGTGGCCGCGGGCGTGTCGCGGAGCGTGGACAAGGTGATGTCGCGGTTCACCCGTCTGGCGCAGATCTACAACGGCGCGGCCCCGCCCAAGCAGCTCGACTACCAGGGCGTGATGGCGGCGATGGCGGGCGTGACGGTGGCGCAGCTCGGCGTGCTGCCGGCGCCGGTGGCTGCGGTGACCGGCATACTGGGCGCTCACGGCGCGGGCGCGGTGCTGGCCGCGGCGCCCGGCACGCCGCAATACCTGGCGCTGAGCATGATGTACGTGATCGCGGCCCGGCAAATCCAGTATCAGGGCGAAGCGTGCCTGGCCGGCCGCCAGCTGCTGAACCAGATCATCGGCATGCTGCCGTCGACGGCGATCGCCGAGGCCGCCGCGAGCGACGATCTCGCGCTGTATTCGACGGTGGTGCGAAACGGCTATCTCGACAGCCGGCGCTTCCCGGCTTCCGGGATCGACATGTCGGCGTGGCTGCGCGTGCAGAACCCGGCGCAGCTCGAGGACACGGCGCAACTGCTGCGCAGCAACCTGCCGCGCTGGCTGGGCGACTTCGCCGCGCAGGCCGCCAACGTGCCGCCGAATCCGACCGAGACATGGATCACGCGGACGTTTTTCGGCAAGATTCTGCGCGTCGAGCTGCGCTATCACACGACGCTGCGCTCGGCCGGCATGAGTCGCGAGGCGACGCTGGTGGTGTTCGCCGACGACCGCGCGGTCAGCGTCATCACGCTGACGGTGGCGACGCCGGGCGAGGCGCCGTTCCTGCCCGATCCGCTGCTGCCCGAGGTCCTGCTCGTGTCGGTCGTGGATCAGGCGGAGCAGCGCAAGGTGTCGGCCGCCGTCATCAAGGATTTCTGCATCCGCGACGCGCTGGCGAAGCAGCTGAAAATGCTCGAATGGCTGTTCCCGAGCATCTGGCGGCCGCAGTTGTAAGGTGCGTCGGGCCGCGCCGGGGCGGGGCGGATGCCGTAGCAAAGCGCCAACAAAAAGCGCCGCATGGGCGGCGCTGGAAAGACGGCCCGCGTCGCGGGCGCCTCGATCATGTCGGCGGCGGTATCGCCGCCGCGCTCACGCTCACACCGGCGAACCGGTGCCGCGCTCGCGCAGGTACTGCTCGAACTCGTCGCGCACTTCCGGGTGGCGCAGCGCGAACTCGATGGTGGCCTTCAGGTAGCCGAGCTTGCTGCCGCAGTCGAAGCGCGTGCCTTCGTACTTGTACGCCAGCACCTGCTCGTCGGCCAGCAGCGCCTGGATGCCGTCGGTCAGCTGGATCTCGCCGCCCGCGCCCGGCTGGATCGTGCGCAGGTGATGGAAGATGCGCGGCTTCAGGATGTAGCGGCCCACCACGCCGAGGTTCGACGGCGCCACTTCGGGCGCCGGCTTCTCGACGATCGCCGACAGCTTGATGATCGAGTCTTCCCACTCCTTGCCGTCGACGATCCCGTAGGACTTCGTATCGGCCGGCGGGATTTCCTCCACGCCGATGATCGAGCTGTGATAGTGGTCGAACACGTCCACCATCTGCTTCATCACGGGCGGCTGGCCGTCGAGCAAGTCGTCGGCGAGGATCACGGCGAACGGGTTGTCGCCCACCAGCTTCTCGGCGCAGAGCACGGCGTGGCCGAGGCCGAGCGCCTCGGGCTGGCGCACGTAGAAGAAATCGACGTTGGCGGGCTTGATGCTGCGCACCAGATCGAGCAGCTTTTCCTTGCCGCGCGCTTCGAGCTCGGCCTCGATCTCGTAGGACTTGTCGAAGTGATCCTCGATCGCGCGCTTGCTGCGACCGGTGACGAAAATCATTTCCGTGATGCCGGCCGCGATGGCTTCCTCGACGGCGTACTGGATCAACGGCTTGTCGACGACGGGCAGCATCTCTTTCGGGCTCGCCTTCGTCGCCGGCAGAAAGCGGGTGCCGAGACCGGCAACCGGGAATACCGCCTTAGTGACTTTCAGCATGATCGACCTTTTATCCTGGGGGTTGATTCGTCCTTGCCTGCCCATGGTGATTGGGCTGGCACGGTCTGTGCAAGAGGGCTTACCGATTGTTACGACGCCGGCAAGCGTGCCCGCTGGGCGGCCAGCTTGTCGAGCGTATCGCGGAATTCCGCCACCCGCTTCTGTTCCTGTTCGACCACCGCCGGCGGGGCTTTTGCGACGAATGCCTCGTTGCCGAGCTTGGCCTCGCACTTGCGGACCTCGTTCTCGAGCCGCGTGATTTCCTTCGACAGCCGCTCGCGTTCGGCCGCCACGTCGATCTCGACCTTCAGCACCAGCTTGTTCGCGCCGACGATCGCGATCGGCGCGCCCTGCGCCTGCGCGTCGAGCGTCGCCTCGTCGGCCACGATCGTCACTTCGGAGAGCCGCGCGAGCGCCTTCAGGTACGGGGCGAACGTGGTCAGCCGCTCGAGGTTGCCGGTGGCGAGCAGCGGCACGCGCGTGGCGGGCGAGAGATTCATCTCGCCGCGCAGGTTGCGGCACGCGTCCACCACGGCCTTCAGCTCGGCCGCCCACTGCTCGGCCGCGTCGTCGAGCTTCGCGAGATCGGCGGCGGGGTACGTCTGCACCATCAGCGAGGCCTCGCCCTCGGCCCGCCCTTCCGGGTAGCGGCCCGCGAGCGGCGCCACCTTCTGCCACAGCGCCTCGGTGATGAACGGGATCACCGGATGCGCGAGGCGCAGCACCGTTTCGAGCACGCGCAGCAGCGTGCGGCGCGTGGCGCGCTGCTGCTCGGGCGTGCCGTTCTGGATCTGCACCTTCGCGAGTTCGACGTACCAGTCGCAGTATTCGTCCCACACGAACTTGTAGATCGCGTTGGCGATGTTGTCGAAGCGGTAGTCGTCGAAGCCCTTCGTGATCTCGGCCTCCACGCGCTGCAGCAGCGACACGATCCAGCGGTCGGCGGCCGAGAAATCGAGGTAGCCGCCCGGGCCGCAGCCGCCGTCCACGCACGGCTGCGGCTTGTCGCGCCCGCAGTCGTGGCCTTCGCAGTTCATCAGCACGAAGCGCGTGGCGTTCCAGAGCTTGTTGCAGAAGTTGCGATAGCCCTCGCAGCGCGCGAGATCGAAGTTCACGTTGCGTCCGAGCGTGGCCATCGAGGCCATCGTGAAGCGCAGCGCGTCGGTGCCGAACGCGGCGATGCCGTCCGGGAATTCCTTGCGCGTCTTCTTTTCGATACTCGCGGCCTGCTTCGGATTCATCAGCCCGGTGGTGCGCTTGGCGACGAGTTCCTCGAGCGCGATGCCGTCGACGATGTCGATCGGGTCGAGCGTGTTGCCCTTGCTCTTCGACATCTTCTGGCCTTCCGCGTCACGCACCAGCCCATGCACGTAAACGGTGTGGAACGGCACCTTGCCCGTGAAGTGAGTCGTCATCATGACCATCCGGGCAACCCAGAAGAAAATGATGTCGAAGCCGGTCACGAGCACCGAGGAGGGCAGGAAGTGCTGCAACTCGGGCGTCTCGTTCGGCCAGCCGAGCGACGAGAACGGCACGAGCGCCGACGAGAACCAGGTGTCGAGCACGTCCTCGTCGCGCCGCAGCGCGCCGGCATAGCCCCTGGCCGTGGCCTGCGCGCGCGCGTCGGCCTCGCTGCGCGCGACGAACACCTCGCCGTTCTCGCCGTACCAGGCCGGGATCTGGTGGCCCCACCAGAGCTGGCGCGAGATGCACCAGTCCTGGATGTTCTCGAGCCATTGATAGTAGGTGGTGGTCCAGTTTTCCGGCACGAAGCGGATGCTGCCGTCGCGCACCACGTCGAGCGAGACCTCGGTGATCGACTTGCCCGGATGGAACGAGCCTTCCGGCGCCGGCTTCGTCATCGCGACGAACCACTGGTCGGTCAGCATCGGCTCGATCACCACGCCGGTGCGGTCGCCGCGCGGCACCATCAGCTTGTGCGGCTTGACGGAATCGAGCGCGCCGGCCGCTTCCAGATCGGCCACCACGCGCTTGCGCGCCTCGAAGCGGTCGAGGCCGCGATAGGCCTCGGGCGCGTTGTCGTTGATCTTCGCGTCGAGCGTGAGGATCTCGATCTGCGGCAGGCCGTGGCGCAGGCCCACCTGATAGTCGTTGAAGTCGTGCGCGGGCGTGACCTTCACCACGCCGGTGCCGAACTCGCGATCGACGTAGTCGTCGGCGATGATCGGGATCTCGCGGCCGGTGAGCGGCAGCCGTACCGACTGGCCGATCAGGTGGCGGTAGCGGTCGTCCTCGGGATGCACCATCACGGCCACGTCGCCGAGCATCGTCTCGGGGCGCGTGGTGGCGACCGTCAGGTGGCCGGCGCCGGAGGCGAGCGGGTAGCTGATGTGCCAGAGGCTGCCGTCTTCCTCCTCGCTCGCCACTTCCAGGTCCGACACCGCGGTCAGCAGCACCGGGTCCCAGTTGACGAGGCGCTTGCCGCGATAGATGAGGTCCTGCTCGTAGAGCTGCACGAACACCTCGCGCACCACCGACGACAGCTTGTCGTCCATCGTGAAGTATTCGCGGCTCCAGTCGGTGGATGCACCAATGCGGCGCACCTGGTTCGTGATCGTGGAGCCTGATTTCTCCTTCCATTCCCAGACGCGCTCGACGAACTTCTCGCGGCCGAGATCGTGGCGCGACACCTTTTGCGCGTCGAGCTGGCGCTCGACCACGATCTGCGTGGCGATCCCGGCATGGTCGGTGCCCGGCACCCACAGCGTGTTGTCGCCGCGCATGCGGTGGTAGCGGGCGAGGCCGTCCATGATCGTCTGGTTGAACGCATGGCCCATGTGCAGCGTGCCCGTGACGTTCGGCGGCGGCAGCTGGATCGCGAAGTCGGGACGGTCGGGGTCGAACGTCGGCGCGGCGTAGCCGCGCTTTTCCCACTCCGGCCCCCAGTGGGATTCGATGGTCTGGGGCTCGAAACTCTTTTCAAGCGTGCTGTCGCTCATGGTCGGGATTGGCTCTGAAAATGCAGAATTGATGCGGAAACCGTCAATTATAAATGGATGCGCATCGCACCGGGCGTGCGGTACCTCAGTGACATGCGGCATCGGCGCCGCCCGGCGGATTCACCACGCAGCCGCGCCGCGCCCGGCGCCGGGGCGCGGCGCGGGGGAGCCCGCCGGCCTCGCCCGATCGCTCGCGGCCGCACGCGGCCCGGCATCGACGCGCCGCCGTTCTATAATGGCGGGCCCATCGCGCCGCGCGGCCGTGCCCGGCCCCGCGTGCCTCATGCCTCTTCGTCCGTCTTGCGCTTTATGCCCGATCTGTTAGCGAACCTGAACCCCGAACAATACGCCGCCGTCACGCTGCCGAACGAGCCGGCGCTGATTCTCGCCGGTGCGGGCAGCGGCAAGACGCGCGTGCTGATCACGCGGATCGCGTGGCTGATCCAGCACGGCTACGCGTCGCCGCCCACCGTGCTGGCCGTCACCTTCACCAACAAGGCCGCGCGCGAGATGCTCTCGCGCCTGTCGGCGATGATGCCGATCGACACGCGCGGCATGTGGATCGGCACCTTCCACGGCCTCTGCAACCGCATGCTGCGCGCGCACTATCGCGATGCCGGGCTGCCGCAGACGTTCCAGATCCTCGACACGGCCGACCAGCTCTCCGCCATCAAGCGGCTGATGAAGGCCGCGAACATCGACGACGAGAAATATCCGCCGAAGAACGTCCAGTACTTCATCAACAACGCCAAGGAGCAAGGGCTGCGCCCGGACAAGGTCGAGGCCAACGACAGCTTCAACCGGATGTTCGTCGAGCTCTACCAGGCCTACGACCAGCAGTGCCAGCGCGAGGGCGTGGTCGATTTCCCCGAGCTGCTGCTGCGCTGCTTCGAGTTGCTGAGCTTCAACCCGGCGCTGCGCGCGCACTATCAGGCGCGCTTCCGGCACATCCTGGTCGACGAGTTCCAGGACACCAACAAGCTGCAGTACGCGTGGCTCAAGCTGCTGGCCGGCGAGCAGAACGCGATCTTCGCGGTCGGCGACGACGACCAGTCGATCTACGCGTTCCGCGGCGCGAACGTCGGCAACATGCGCGACTTCGAGGACGAGTTCCGGGTCCGCAACCTGATCAAGCTCGAGCAGAACTACCGCTCGCACGGCAACATCCTCGACGCCGCGAACCACCTGATCGCCCACAATTCGCGCCGGCTCGGCAAGAACCTGCGCACCGAGGCGGGCCACGGCGAGCCGGTGCGCGTCTACGAGGCGGCCACCGATTCGCAGGAGGCCGGCTGGATCATCGAGGAGATCCGCTCGCTGATCAGCGGCGGCATGGCGCGCAGCGAAGTGGCGGTGCTCTATCGCAGCAACGCGCAGTCGCGCGCGATCGAGCACACGCTGATGACGGCCGGCATCGCCTACCGCGTCTACGGCGGCCTGCGCTTCTTCGAGCGCCAGGAAATCAAGCACGCGCTCGCCTACCTGCGCCTGATCGACAACCCGAGCGACGACACGGCGTTCGCGCGCGTGGTGAATTTCCCGACGCGCGGGATCGGCGCGCGCTCGATCGAGCAGCTGGCCGACGCGGCGCGCCTGCACGACTGCGCGATGGCGGCCGCGATTCCCTACGTGACCGGCAAGGCCGGCACGAGCCTCGGCGCGTTCGCGAACCTGATCGCGAAGCTGCGCGCCGAAACCGCGCAGATGAGCCTGCCGGAGACGGTCGAGTACGTGGTGCGCGCGAGCGGCCTGGCCGATTTCTACCAGGGCGAGCGCGAAGGGCAGGACCGCCTCGAGAACCTGCAGGAACTCGTCAACGCGGCCGCCGCGTTCGTCAGCGAGGAAGGCTACGGGCTCGACACGCCGGCGCGCTCGATCCCGCTGCGCCCGGGCGCGAGCGCCGCGCCCGAACTGGCGGCGGGCGACGAGGCCGACGCGGTGCTGGCGCCGGCCGGCCTCGACGATCCGTCCCAGAACCCCGACACCATGACGCCGCTCGCGGGCTTCCTCTCGCACGCCTCGCTGGAGGCCGGCGACAACCAGGCCCAGGCCGGCCAGGACGCCGTGCAGCTGATGACGGTGCATGCGGCCAAGGGGCTCGAATTCACGGCGGTGTTCATCACCGGGCTCGAGGAAGGCCTGTTCCCGCACGAGAACAGCGCGCTCGAAACCGACGGACTCGAGGAGGAGCGCCGGCTGATGTACGTGGCGATCACGCGCGCCAAGGAGCGGCTCTACCTGTCGTTCGCGCAGAGCCGGCTGCTGCATGGCCAGACCCGCTACAACATCCGCTCGCGCTTCTTCGACGAGCTGCCGCAGCAGGTGCTGAAGTGGCTGACGCCGCAGGTGGAGGCCGGCAGCCGCTGGGGCGGCCGCGCCGACAACGCCGGCTGGGGCCGCAACTGGTTCGCGCGGCCGGGCGGCGGCAACGGCGGTGGCGGCGGCTCGCGCGACGCGGTGGTGGACGCCGCCGTGACGGCGCCGCTGCCCGCGTTCGCGAACGCGCAGCGCGCGGCCGGCAACGGCTTCAAGGTCGGCCAGCCGGTGTTCCATACGAAATTCGGCGAGGGCACCGTGACGGCCCTCGAAGGTGAAGGCGCGGACGCGAAGGCGCAGGTCCGCTTCAAGCGCCACGGCGAGAAATGGCTCGCGCTCGCGGTGGCGAAACTCCAGGCAGTGGAATGACGACGATGCAGATGCACTACGACAGGAAACGGCCGCTCGGCATTCTCGCCGCGCTGCCGCAGGAACTCGGCGATCTGGTGGCCCGGATGCAGGCCGAAGGCGTGGTCGAGACCACCACGCTTGGCCAGCGCGAATACCACGTCGGCACGGCCTGGGGCGTGCCGTGCGTGGTGACGCTGGCGCGCGTCGGCAAGGTGGCCGCGGCCACCACCACAACCGCGCTGATCCATCGCTTCAACGTGCGTGCGGTGGTGTTCGCGGGCGTGGCGGGCGGCGTGGCGCGCGAGATCGCGGTGGGCGACGTGGTGGTGGCGAGCCAGCTGCTGCAGCACGACCTCGACGCCTCGCCGATCTTCCCGCGCCACGAAGTGCCGCTGCTCGGGGTGACGCGCTTCGCCGCCGACGCGGCGCTGTCGGCCGCGCTGCGCGCCGCCTGCGACGGCTTCGTGGCCGAGCGCGGCGCCGAACTAAACGAGCGCTTCCGGCTGCGCGGCGCGCGCGTGCATGGCGGGCTGATCGTCAGCGGCGACCGCTTCGTCTCGAGCGAGCACGAGGTGGCGGCGCTGCGCGACGGCGTGCCGGACGCGCTGGCCGTGGAAATGGAAGGCGCGGCGCTGGCCCAGGTCTGCTACGAGTACGGCGTGCCGTGCGCGGTGGTGCGCACCATCTCCGACACCGCCGACGACCACGCCACCGCGTCGTTCACGAACTTCCTGACCGAGATCGCCGCGAGCTATTCGTCGGGCATCCTGCAGCGCTTTCTGATGGCGCTGGCCGCGCCGCACGCCACGGCGGGCGCGCAGCCGGCCTGAGCGCGCATGCCGCCGGCCGCGCTCGCGCGCCGGTTCGGGCAAGTCCTCGGGCAATCCAGTGTCCGGTCCGCCTGGCGTTCGCCGAGCGATGCAAAAACGGCGCGGGCGGGATCGTTCCCGCGCCGCGCCGTTTTCACGACTTCCGGCGACAGCCAATCAGTCCGCGCCGTCAGGCGGCGCGCCTCGCCGCCTTTTTCCCTTCCACGTCGGGCAGCAGCACCGTCAGCACGCCGAGCAGCGGCAGGTACGCGCAGAGCTGGTAGACGTAGCTCACGCCCTTCACGTCGGCGAGGTCGCCGAGCACGGCCGCGCCGATCCCGCCCATCCCGAACGAGAGCCCGAAGAACAGGCCCGCCACGGTCCCGACCTTGCCGGGAATCAGTTCCTGCGCGTAGACGAGGATCGCCGAGAACGCCGAGGCCAGCACCAGCCCGATGATCACGGTCAGCACGCTGGTCCAGAACAGGTTCGCGTGCGGCAGCGCGAGCGTGAACGGCGCGACGCCGAGGATCGAGGTCCAGATCACGTACTTGCGGCCGATGCGGTCGCCGATCGGGCCGCCGATCACGGTGCCGGCCGCCACCGCCGCGAGGAAGATGAACAGGTGCAGCTGGGCGGTCTGCACGCTCAGGTGGAACTTGTCGATCAGGTAGAAGGTGAAGTAGCTGTTGATGCTGGCCAGGTAAAAGTACTTCGAGAACACCAGCATCATCAGCACGGCGAGCGCGAACGCGACCTGCCGCGACGACAGCGACGCGTGGCGCGTGCCGGCCGCCTTCTTCTGGCGCGCCGGCTGGCGCTGGTACCAGCGGCCGATCTGGGTCAGCACGACGATCGCCACCAGCGCGGCCACCGACACCCAGGCGATGCTGTGCCGCCCGTGCGGGATGATCACGAGCGCGGCGAGCAGCGGCCCGAGCGAGGAGCCGGCGTTGCCGCCGACCTGGAACAGCGACTGGGCGAGGCCGTGGCGGCCGCCCGAGGCCATCCGCGCGACCCGCGACGATTCCGGATGGAATACCGAGGAGCCGCAGCCGACCAGCGCCGCGGCCACCAGCAGTAGCCCGAAGCTCGGCGCGACCGACATCAGCAGCAGCCCCGAGAGCGTGAAGCCCATGCCCACCGGCAGCGAGAACGGCATCGGCCGCTTGTCGGTATAGAGCCCGACGAGCGGCTGCAGCAGCGAGGCGGTGATCTGGTAAGTGAGCGTGATCAGGCCGATCTGCGCGAACGACAGCGTGAAGTCGGCCTTCAGCATCGGATAGATCGCGAGGATCAACGACTGGATCATGTCGTTGAGCAGGTGCGAGAAGCTGATCGCGCCGAGCACCGGGTAATCGGTGCGCGCGGGGGCCGGCGCCGTGGCGGCGGGGGCGGTGCCGGTCAGGGACGGGCGGTTGTCGAGACTGGTTTGCATGAGTTGGGCGGACTTGATGCGCGGCGGGGCCGGCGGGTTCGTCGATTTTCGAGACAGTGACGGCAGTGTAAGTTGGCTCGCTCGAATTGTCAGGCCAAGTTTTATCTCGAATCGGCCATCGCGGCACGTGGCCGGCAACCTGCCCGGCAGGCCCGGGCCGTCGCGAGAGTGGCGGTCAAAAAAATCGGGTGAGATCATTGAATTTCTGACAACCGGTGATGACCCGGACTCAAGAAAAAAATGGTGCGTGCCGACAAGCCGTCATTCGTGACGACACGCACGAAATGGGCCGTGCCGCGGATCCGCGGCGGTCGGCCGAACGGTGACGCCGGAGCCGATCGATCCGGCGGCAGGAACAGGACGGGAGAATCAATGATGGGAATTTCGCTGCGCGCTCGACCGGGAACGGACCGCGACACGGCGGGCGCGGCGGCGTCTGCCGCGCGGACCCACGGAAAACGCGCGTCGCGGCGCGCGGGCGGAGAGCCCGCGCGCGCGTGGTCGGTGCGTACGACGCTGTACGCCGCGTTCGCGGTGGTGCTGATCGGCACGCTGGCGATCGGGCTGTTCTCGCTATGGCAGATCAGCAAGCTCGACGCCTCGATCGGCTCGGTCTACGAGCAGGGCCACGTGGCGAGCAACGCGGCCGAGTCGGTGCGGGCGCATCTTCTGCGCGCGAGCCGCGCCCAGAAGATGCTGCTCACCGCGACCACCGCGAAGGAGCGTGACGATCTCGGCAACGACATCGAACAGGCGCTCACCGGCATCACGACCGAGGTCACCGTGCTGCAGCGCTACACGGCGCCGGCCGAGCACTCCACGCTCGACCCGTTCACCAAGGCGGTGGCGGGCTGGAGCGGGCACCTGCGCGATTTTGTGACGCTCATCAAGCAGCAGCCGCTCGACCTGTCGCAGATGAACTGGCAGGTCGGCACCCAGGACGTCTCGCTGTTGGTCGAGACCGGCAAGCTCGAGAAGCAGGTGGACGCGCTGGTCGCCTCGCGCGGCGAGGCCGCCAAGGCCACGCGTGACGCGTCCACCGCGCGCTTCCATGCCTCGTTCCTGATGATCGCGGCGATGACGGCCGCGCTGATCGTGGTGGCGATCGTGATCGCCACCTGGGTGGTGCGCCGGCTCGGCGTGCAGCTCGGCGGCGAGCCCGCCACGGCCAAGACCATCGCGGCCGGCATCGCGCACGGCGACCTGTCGCGCCACGTCACGCTGTCCAAGCACGATCGCGGCAGCGTGCTGCACGCGCTCGACGAGATGCAGCGCCAGCTGGCCGGCACGGTGCGCGAGATCGCGGCCAGCGCCGAGGCGATCGCCTCGGCCTCGAGCGAGATCTCGACCGGCAACCTCGACCTGTCGCAGCGCACCGAGCAGCAGGCGGTCGCGCTCGAACGGACCTCGTCGAGCATGTCGCAGCTGACCTCCACGGTCCACCAGAACGCCGAGAACGCGCGGCAGGCCAGCGCGCTCGCGCAGAACGCGTCGGACGTGGCCGAGCAGGGCGGCTCGGTGGTCAGCCGCGTGGTGGAAACCATGAACGAGATCGACGCGAGCGCGAAGAGCATTCGCGACATCATCGGCACGATCGAGGGCATCGCGTTCCAGACCAACATCCTCGCGCTGAACGCGGCGGTGGAAGCGGCACGGGCCGGCGAGAACGGCCGCGGCTTCTCGGTGGTGGCGAGCGAGGTGCGATCGCTCGCGCAGCGCTCGGCAACGGCCGCCAAGGAGATCCGCCAGCTGATCGGCGCCTCGGTCGAGCGCGTCGCCAACGGCGCGCAGCTCGCGACCGACGCCGGTCAGACGATGGAGGAAGTGGTGCGCGCGGTACGGCGCGTGACCGACATCATCGGCGAGATCTCGGCGGCCTCGACCGAGCAGAGCGCCGGGATCGACGAGATCGGTCGCGCGGTCGAGCAGATGGACGCGGGCACCCAGCAGAACGCGGCGCTGGTCGAGCAGGCGGCCGCCGCGGCGCGCTCGCTCGACGAGCAGGCGCAGGCGCTGAAGGCGCTGGTCGGGCACTTCCGGCTCGCCGCCTGAGCCGCCGGCGCGCCTTCGCGCGCCACCTTGCGCCGCCGCCCCGGCGGCGACGGACCGGACGGAGGCCGGACGCGGCGGTAGGGCACCCGGCCCGTCCGGTTTTTCGTTGCGCCTTCCTTCAGACGAAATCGTGGACGAACGCCGGCCCGAGCCGATTCGCGCCGGCGCGTGCGGTTCGCCCGCTTGCCACGGCGCGAATGTGAAACGGCCCGCGATGCGCAACGCGTCGCGAGCCGCATGACGACTGGCGCCGGCGGTGCCGGCCGCCGTTTCAGCGCTTGGCCGGCGCGGTGGACGAGGCCGCTGCGGTGGCCGAAGCCGACGCGCTGGCGGAGGCCGGTGCAGCCGAGGCGTCGGGCGTGACCGGCACCACCGGCTTGTGCTCGTCGACGATCACCGTGCAGGTCGTGCCGGCCGACAGCACCACGCCGTCGGGCACCTGGTCGATATGGATGCGCACCGGCACGCGCTGCGCGAGCCGCACCCAGTTGAAGGTGGGATTCACGTCGGCCACCAGGTCGCGGCTCTGCGGGTTGTCGCGATCGTAGATGCCGCGCGAGATGCTGTCGACATGGCCTTTCAGCACGCCACCGCTCATCAGCCGCATCTCGGCCTGCGCACCGATCCGCACGCGCGGCAGCTTGGTTTCCTCGAAATAGCCGTACACCCAGAACGAGTGGCTGTCGATGATCGCGAGCTTGGCGTTGCCGGCCGTCGCGTAGTCGCCGCGGAACACGTTCAGGTTCGTGATGTAGCCGTCCACCGGCGCCACCACGCGCGTGCGGGCGAGGTTCAGCTGCGCGGCGTCGAGCGCGGCGAGCGCCTGCTGGTATTGCGCGGCGGCGCCCGAGGCCGACTGCGCCGCGTTCTCGCGGTTTTCCTTCGACACCACGGCGGCATCGAGATCGGCGCGGCGCGCGGCGTCGGCGCGGCGCATCTGCAGCTCGGCGGCGCGCGCGGCGACGGCGGCCCTGGCCTGCTCGACGGCGATCGCGTAGTGCGACGGGTCGATCTGCATGATCAGGTCGCCCTTGTGGACGAACTGGTTGTCGCGCACGGGCAGCTCGACCACGGCGCCCGACACGTCGGGCGCGACGTTGACGATGTCGGCGCGCACGCGGCCGTCGCGGGTCCACGGCTCGTCCATGTAATGGACCCACAGCCGCTGGCCGATCAGGATCGCGATCACGAGGATGACGGCTGTCGCGACGAAGCCGATGAGTTTTCTCAGTAGCATGGTTCGGTTCTTTTCAACGATAGACGGCGAGGCTCAGGCCGCCGCAGATGCAGACGAGCAGGCTGGCGCGGAACAGCGACGGATGCCAGACCACGCGATACAGGCCGGTGAACGACAGCAGCCGGTCGACGATCCAGGTGAGGATCGCGCCGACGATGAACATCAGCACGATGGTCGGCATGTACGCGTCGAGGACGGCGATTTCACGCGGCATCATGATTGGACTCCCGGGTTGAGCGGCGCGCCCGCGTGGCCGTCGAGCGCCGCCAGCGGCGATTCGCGGTCGAGCAGCGCGGTGCGCACGAAATGCAGGTGACGGAGGACCCGCTCCATACGGTGCCGGTCCTCGGCGGGCGGCGCGAACGTGTCGATGGCCTGGCGGGTCGCGGCGATCGCTTCGACGTTGGCGGCCAGCGCGGCGTCGAAGCGCGCCGGCGTGGGCCGGACGAACAGCGCGGCGATCGTCACGCGGGTGCGGTGGACGGCGATGCGCCATGGCATGGTGGCCGCGTAGCGCGGATCGGGCGGCAGCCCGGCGAACTCGTGGCGCAGGTCGATGATCGCGTTGCCGATCTCGAGCACCGCGAACATCCAGCGCAGCGCCTCGCGCTGCACGCCCGGCTGGTCGGCCGACAGCGTGTGGGCCTGATGCATCAGGTCGCGCGTGCCGCTTTCGAAGCGAGCGCGCAGGCTGCCGCCCAGCCGCCCGCGGCAGGCCAGCACCACCTGCCGGCGCAGGTCGGCGAACAGCCGGCGCTTGAGCCACGGCGCCGTGGGCGGGATCAGCACCGCGAACGCCACCGCCGACACCAGCATCGACAGCAGGATCGCGAGGCCGTTGTTGAGGAACTCGGTGGGCGCGTACTGCGTGATGTTGTCGGGGCCGGCCAGGAAGCTGAAGAAGATCAGGTAGCCCATCCCGTGCGCGCCCGTCTTCGGCCGCGTGGTCAGCCAGAGGCCGATCGACAGCAGCGGCGTGAGCGCCACGCACAGCATCGGGAAGCCGTCGATGCGCGGATAGATGCCGAACATCAGCAGCATGCCCATCAGCACGCCGAGCGTTGCGCCCAGGCCCATCTGGATCGACATCGCGCTCGGTCGCGGCGAGATCGACACCAGCGCGCAGGTGGCCGCCGCGTTCAGCACCAGCATCACGCCGCTCGGCCAGGCGCTGGCGATCCAGAACCAGCCGAGGATCAGGATCACGGTCGCGGTGCGGATGCCGGCGATCAGCGAGGCGGTCAGGTTGGTCTTCGGCTCGAAGTGCTCGATCCAGTGCTCGCGCTCGTGCGTTTCGCTCGCGAGCGAGCCGTAGGTGGCGGCGTAGTCGTGCAGGTCCGAGACGAAGCGGTAGAGCAGCTCGGCGGCCGTGTCGAAATCGAGCAGCGGGAAATCGGGCTGCGTCTCGAGCTGCGCGCGCGTCGCGCGGATCCGCGCCGGCAGCGCGTCGCGATAGGCGCGCAGCGGGCCGGCCGCGCGCGCGGCGTCGGCGGCGGTGCGTACCGGCTCGCCGTCGGGTTCGAGCAGCGGCGCGATCTCGCGGTAGTACGGCTCCAGCGCGACCACGGCGGCCGCATCGTGCGACTCGCGCAGGCGGTTCATCAACTGGTGCAGCGCGTGAAAGCGGCTCGACACCATCATGAATTCACTGTTCAGGCGCGACAGCCGGCCGTTGCGCGAGCGCTGTTCGTGGTTCTCGAACACGGCCATGCTGCGGGCGGCCTCGAAGCCGATCACGTCGGCCACGAAACTCGTATGCACGCTCTCGATGTGCGCGCGCTCAAGCTTGCCGGACAGCACCGCGGCGACGTAATCGACGAACGAGGCGAAGCGCCGGCGCAGCGTGGTGCGCATCTGCTCGCCCGTGTAGCGCGGGAACACCAGCGCGCTGACGAGGCCGGCCGACAGGATCCCCACCACGATCTCGGCCACCCGCGTGAGCGCGCTCATGAACGCCGTGTCGGGCTGCTGCGAGGCGGGCAGGCCGATCAGCGCGGCGGTGTAGCCGGCCAGCAGGAAGCCGTAGCTGCGGAAGTTGCGGTTGCGCGTGGCGCCGGCGTTGCAGACCGCGATCCACAGCGCCAGCGCGACCAGGAACAGCACCGGCTGCTGCGGAAACAGGCCGACCAGGGTCAGCGTCGCGATGAGGCCGACCAGCGTGCCCAGCAGCCGGTAGAAGCTCTTGGCGAGCACCGCGCCGCTTTGCGGCTGCATCACGATGAAGACGGTGGTCATGGCCGTCTTCGGCGCGGGCAGGTCGAGCACCATCGACACGCCGAGCGCGATGAAGGCCGCCGTGAGCGCCTTGGCGACGTAGAGCCACGCGTTGCCGTCGGTGCGCGTCCAGTCGGCGACGGCCGAGCCCAGCACGGCGAGGCGCGAGTGGCCGGGCGGCGGCGGGGCGTGGCGGGATGACGAGGGAGCGGACATCGCGGGTCTCCGTCAGTGGGCGGCCGGCACGGTGGCGCGGGCGGGGGCGGCGGTTGCCGGGGCTGGTGAAACCGCCGGCGAAGCGGTTGACGAGGCGGCGCGGCCCGCTTCGCCGGTGGCGGGGCGCGCGTGCCGGACGACCGCTTTCGGCGCGGCCGGCCGCGGGGCCGTCGGCGCGCTCGCCGCGACGGGGGCCGACGCGCCGGATCCGGCCGCCGACGAAGCAGCGACAGCGGGCGAGGCGACCGCCGGCGCCGCGGCCTGCGCCGGCGCGTCGTCGGGCGTTTCGAGCCCGCCGCCGAGCGCGGCCATCAGCGATGCATGCGCGGCGAGCCGTTCGGCCTCGATGCGCGTGCGGTTCTCCTGCGCGCGCAGCAGCTGCGATTGCGCGACCAGCACGTTCACGTAGTCGGTCAGCCCGCGCTTGAAGCCCTGGTGCGAGAGATCGAAGGTACGGCGCGTGAGCGACACCGAGCGGGCCGCGTCCTCGCGCTGCGTGTCGAGCGAACGGATCCGCACGACGTCGTCGGCGATGTCCTTCAGCGCCGAGACGAGCGTCTGGTTGTAGTGGTCGACGGCCTCGTCGTAGCCGGCCGAGGCGGCGCCCAGCTGCGCGCGCAGCCGCCCGCCCTCGAAGATCGGCAGCGTCAGCGCGGGGCCGGCCGACCAGCCGCCGTTCATCGAACGCAGGAAGCCGGCGAACGCGGAGCCGACGCCGAAGCCGCCCAGCGAGGCGAGCAGGTCGACGTTCGGATAGAACTGCGCCTTCGCCACGTCGATCCCGCGCGCCTGCGCGTCGACCAGCCAGCGCGCGGCCACCACGTCGGGGCGTCGGCCGATCAGCTCGGCCGGCAGCGCCGAGGGCAGGCCCGCCGGCGCCGTCAGCGACAGCGTCGGGCGCGTCAGCGCATCACCCGCGCCGGGACCCTTGCCGGCCAGCGCGGCCAGTTGGTGGCGGCCGAGCTGCACGGCTTCCTCGATGCTGTCGATCTGCCGCGAGTAGTCGGGCAGCGGCGCCTCGGCCTGGCTGACCTCGAGCTGGGTACCGATGCCGGCGCGCAGGCGCTTGCGGGCGAGTTCGAGCAGTTCGTTCTGGCGGTCGTAGGCCTGGTGGGCGATGTCGAGTAGCGCGAAGTTCTTCGCCAGCTCGATGTAGGTGCGCGTGACGTTGACCTCGAGTTCGAGCCGCGCGGCGCGCGCGTCGGCCGCCTGGGCCCGCGCCGCGTCGAGCGCGCGCTCGGCGTTGTTCTTGTCCTTGCCCCACAGGTCGAGGTGATAGGACAGGTTCAGCGTGCCGCTGTTGTTCCAGGTGTTGCTGTTGGCGAGCGTGCCCGGCCCGTAGAAATAATCGTCGGGCCAGTGCTTGCGCTGCAGCGCGAGTTCGCCGTCGAGCTGCGGCAGCTCGTCGGCGTGCGCGACGCTCGCCACCGCCTGCGCCTGGCGCACGCGCGCCTGCGCGGCGGCCAGCGACGGATTGCCCGCTTGTGCGCTCGCAATCCATGCGTCAAGTTGCGGGTCGCCATAGGCGCGCCACCAGTCGGCATTCGGCCAGCCCGCGTCGTGGTTGGCGGCGCGGATGGCGGCTCCCGCATCGAGTGCGGACGCCTCGACTTTCGACGCCTGCGGCTCAACATGACCCATGCTCGCGCATCCAGCCATTGTTAATAACATTGCAAGAACCGCCAGTGCGAATGTCCCTTTTGTTGCCCGAGACTGCACGATTTTCTCCCATTCGGATAAAGATGACCCGGACATGATTATATTTTTCCGTTTATTCCCGAATAAGCCCGTAAGGGTGCAAGGCATTTTTACGTTTTCTGAGATAATATTGCTTCTGCTTTGTGCAACAATCTGCTCGCATTAAAGGGGGAATCGGTATGGATACGCTTCAGAACATGCGTGTATTCGTGCGCGTGGTCGATGCGGGCAGCTTCACCGCGGCCGCTCAACAGCTGAATTCGACCACCGCCTACGCCTCGCGCGCGGTGTCGGATCTGGAGGCGCACCTGCGCACTCGTCTGCTGAATCGCACCACGCGCCGGATCGCGCTGACCGAGGCCGGCGAGCGCTACCTGCAGCGCTGCGAGCAGATCCTCGCCTACGTCGATCAGGCCGAAGCGGAGGCGGGCGATGCGCACGCGCGTCCGTCGGGCAAGCTGAGGATCCACAGCATGACCAGCCTTGGTCAACATTATGCAGTACCAATGATTGCGCGCTACAGGCAGCGTTATCCCGAGGTGCAGGTGGACCTGACGCTCGCGCAGCGGCTGCCCGACCTGCTCGACGAGGGCTTCGACGTGTCGGTGGTGGTCGACCGCCACCTGCCCGATTCCGGGCTGGTCTCGCAGCGCCTCGGCGAAACCTTCAACGTCGCCTGCGCGTCGGTCGACTATCTCGAGCGCCACGGCGTGCCGCAGCGGCCGCAGGACCTTGACGCGCACGCCTGTCTCGGCATGATGGCGCCCGGCTTCGTCTGGGACGAGTGGAAGTTCGTCGGGCCGGCGGGCGAGGAGCATTTTCCCGTCACCCAGCCGTCGTTTTGCGTCAACGTGGCCGAGGCGCTGTCGGCGGCGATCCGCGAGGGCATGGGGGTGGGCGTGCTGCCGCTCTACACGGCGATCGCCGGCCTGCGCGCCGGCCACTTCGTGCGTGTGATGCCCGAATATCGTTCGCATGTGATGAACATCTACGCGCTGTATCCGTCGCGTCAGTATCTCGACGCGAAGATCCGCACCTGGGTCGACTTCATGCGCGAGTCGCTGCCGGCCACCATCGAGGCCGACATCGAGACGCTGCAGCGCTACACGCGCGTGACCTGAGCGGGACCGGCGACCGGCTGCGCGCCGCGCGTCTGACGTTGCTTTTCAGTTCGGCAACACTTTTTTACGCTCGAAACGCGCGCGATTTGCTACTGTTGAGTCATTGCACTGACGGACTGACGGAGAAAAACGATGAGCGCGCACTGGGTGATGCTGGGTATTGCGGCCGTGGTCGGCCTGATGGGTGTGATGGGTGCGCGCGATCTGCTGCGCGGCGGCCTGCAGCAGCGGCCGGTGCCGGTGCGGGTCCGGCAGCCGGTGCGGCGTTCGCCGCGCGACTGAGGCGCGGCGGGCGATCCGGTCGCCGCCGCGCGTCGGGTAGGGCCGGCGTTGGCCGGTGCTGCCGCCTCGCGAGCCTTTCGACGGGCGTGCTTGAAGCACGCCCGTTGCCGTTTACCGCCGCGGTTTCGGGGCAATCGCCTGCCGGTTGCCGGCCGCCGCACGACGGCGGGCGGATTCAGAGCGTGACGACCTTGTCCCAGGCGAACTCGGGGTTCTCCCATTCCCCGGTGCGGCGGCGCAGGTAGCCGCGCGGGTTGCAGACCACGCGCGTGCCGCTCGCCGCCGTGTAGTCGAACGAGGTGTGGGTGTGGCCATGGACCCACAGCGCGACGGGCGGCGCGACCAGCGCGTCCAGCTCGCTGACGAAGCCGGCCGAAACAATGTCGTCGGCATAGCGCGGTGCGAGGCTCGCGCGGTGCGGCGCGTGGTGCGTGACGACGATCGTCGCGCCGGCCCATGGCTTCTTCAGCTCCGTCTCGAGCCAGGCGCAGGCGGCGCGGTGCAGCGCGAGCGTGTCGGCCGGCGTCAGCGCGCGCGAGGCGCCAGCCGGCGTGTCCGGGCCGGGTGCGCCGGCGGCGGCCCAGTCCACCTGGATCGCTCCGTTGAAATCGAACATCGCCCGTGCGCAGGCCGTCATGGCCCGGTCGCGCGCGGCGGGGTCGGCGCCGAACAGCGCGAAATCGGTCCAGAGCGTGGTGCCGAGCACGCGAAAGCGCCCGGCCGGGTCTTCATAGACGTCGCGGTTCAGGTAATGGACGCCATCGAGCGCGCCGGCGGTGTCGCGCATCGCGGCCTCGAGCGCGCCGAACGCGCCGTCGTAATACTCGTGATTGCCCGGCACGTAGACCACCGGCACCTCGGCATCGAAGCTCCCGGCGGCCCAGCGCAGGCCCTCGGCGTGGTTGTGGATGTCGCCGGCCAGCACCACCAGGTCGGCCGGCGCGCCGGGAATCGCCTCGGGCCGGTTGCCCTCGAGGTGCAGGTCGGACAGCACGCGGACGCGGATCGGCATGGCGGTGTCTCGCTGGCGGCTCAGCGCAGCACCTTGCCGGGATTCATCAGACCGAGCGGGTCGAACGCCTGCTTGAGCGTCTTCATCAGCCCGACCTCGACTGGCGACTTGTAGCGCTGCGCGTCGTCGATCTTGAGCTGGCCGATGCCGTGCTCGGCGCTGATCGTGCCGTGGTGGCGCTGCACGTTGTCGTACACCACGCGGTTGATCGGCTCCTGGAACTCGGCGAGGAACGCCTTCGGGTCGCCGCCCTCGGGGGTCTGCACGTTGTAGTGCAGGTTGCCGTCGCCGAGGTGGCCGAACGTGACCATCCGCGCGCCGGGCGCGACCTGCTGGATCGCCGTGTCGGTCTCGTCGATGAAGCGCGCGATCGACGAGATCGGTACCGCGATGTCGTGCTTGATGTTGAGCCCCTCGTCGGCCTGCGCGAGCGGGATGTGCTCGCGCAGGTCCCAGAACGCGCGCGACTGCGCGAGATTCCCGGCCACCACCGCGTCGGTCACGAGCCCGGTGTCGAACGCCTCGGCCATCATCGCCTCGAACAGCGCGCGCGCATGCTCCTCGCTTTCGTTGTCGGACAGTTCGAGCAGCACCGTCTGCGCATGGGTGCCCGTGAACGGGTAGCGCAACTGCGGATAGTGCTTGCCGACGAGCCGCATGCAGAAATCCGACATCAGCTCGAAACCGGTCAGCAGCGGGCCGGCCGCGCGCTGCGCGAGCGCCAGGAAATCGAGCGCGGCGTGAGCCGACTCGAGCGCGGCCAGCGCGGTCACCTGCGCGGCCGGGCGCGGATGCAGCTTCATCACGGCCGCCGTGATGATGCCGAGCGTGCCCTCGGCGCCGATGTAGAGATCGCGCAGGTCGTAGCCGGTGTTGTCCTTGCGCAGCCCGCGCAGGCCGTTCCAGATCTCGCCCTGCGGCGTCACCACTTCGAGGCCGAGGCAGAGCTCGCGCGTGTTGCCGTAGCGCAGCACCGCGGTGCCGCCCGCGTTGGTGGAGAGGTTGCCGCCGATCGTGCAGCTGCCTTCGGCCGCGAGGCTCAGCGCGAACAGCCGGCCGGCGTCCTGCGCGCGTGCCTGGATCTCGGCCAGGATCACGCCGGCCTCGACGGTGATCGTGTTGTTGTGCGCGTCCAGCTCGCGCACGCGGTTCAGGCGCCCGAGGCTCAGCACGGCCTGGGTGCCGCTCGCATCGGGCGTCGCGCCGCCGGCCAGGCCGGTGTTGCCGCCCTGCGGCACCAGCGCGACGCGATGCTCGACCGCCAGCCTGACCAGCGCCGCGACCTCGTCCGTCGAGCCGGGGCGCAGCACCGCGCCGGTCGCGCCGTGGTAGCGCTTGCGCCAGTCGGTGACGAACGGTGCCGTGTCGTGCGGGTCGGTCAGGACGTGCTCGGCGCCGATCGCGGCGCGGCAGGCATCGAGGAAAGCGGAAGAAGGGCTCATCGCGAAGGTCTCGAAGTCAGTCAGGAAGGGCGGCGCGGCGCGCGCTTGCCACGCCGCGCCTCGGCCGGTTTGCCGTGCCGCGGCGCCGCCGGCTCCGTGACGGAGCGGCCGGCGCGCGTGGCGCGGGGAGAGGGGGCGGGCGCGGCCTCGGCCATCCGGCCGGCGGCCTTCGCCTGCCGCGCCGCGCGCTTGAACGGCGCGACGCAGGCGAGCGCGGCGGCGAAGAAGCCGAGCGCGAGCAGGCATTCGAGCCAGCCGAGCCGCGCCGACAGCCCGCCGTCGGTCATGCCGCGCACGACGCCCTCGGCGAAGTAGAGCAGGATCAGCATCGACGCCCATTGCAACGTGTAGACGCTGCGCCGCCAGACGCCCGGCACCATCAGCGCGAGCGGCACCGCCTTCAGCATCAGCGCCGAGCCGCCCGGGCGCAGCGGCGCGAGCCACAGCTCCCAGGCGAGCGACAGCGCGATCAGCGCGACGAGGCAGCCGAGCGCGAGCCGAGCGTAACCGGCGCGGGCGGCGGCCGGCGCGTTCATAGCGGGGCGGCCAGCCGCAGCGCGGCCTGCGCGAGCCGGGTGCCGAGCGCGACGGCGAGCCCGCGCTCGTCGGCGGACAGCAGGCCCGCGCGCGCGGCGCCGTGGCCGCTGCGCGCGTGATGCGAGGCGCCGTAGGGCGTGCCGCCGCCGTCGGTGGTGGTCAGCGCGCTTTCGGTGTACGGGATGCCGACGATCAGCATGCCGTGGTGCATGAGCGGCAGCATCATCGACAGCAGCGTCGATTCCTGGCCGCCGTGCAGGCTGCCGGTGGACGTGAACACGGCGCCGGGCTTGCCGCCGAGCGCGCCGGCGAGCCACTGCGCGGTGGTGCCGTCGAGGAAGTACTTGAGCGGCGCGGCCATGTTGCCGAAGCGCGTCGGCGAGCCGAGCGCGAGGCCCGCGCATTCCTCGAGATCGCGCGGCTCGGCGTAGGGCGGGCCGTCGGACGGAATCTCGGGCTCGCTGGCCTCGCAGACGGTGGAGACGGGCGGCACCGTGCGGATGCGCGCCTGCGCGCCGGGCACGGCGTCGATGCCGGCCGCGATCGCGAGCGCGAGTTCGCGCGTCGCGCCGTGGCGGCTGTAATAGAGCACCAGGATGTCTTTCATAGGCTTCTAGAGTGAGCGGCTATTATAGGGGGTGCGACCGTCGCGACACGCGGCGGCGCGCGTGTTGCCGGAAGGAGAAAGCCGTTGCCGAAACTGAGCGTCGACCTCGACACCATCAAACGCCTTGCCCGTTTCGCCGCCCGGCGCGGTGCGGAGGATCGCATCCCGCAGGTGGCGGGCAGCCTGACCTTCACGACGATCCTCGCGCTGGTGCCGCTCGTCACCGTCGCGTTCGCGCTGTTCACCGCGTTCCCGATCTTCTCTTCGTTCCAGGCGTCGCTGCAGAGTTTCCTCGCCGACCACCTGATGCCGGCACAGATCAACAACCAGATCTTCAAGTACCTCAACCAGTTCTCGTCGAAAGCCAAGGGGCTGACCACGGCCGGCCTGATCGTGCTCGTCGTGACCGCGGTGATGACGATGATGACGATCGAGTCGGCGTTCAACGTGATCTGGCGCGTGCGCAAGCCCCGGCCGTTCGCGCAGCGCGTGCTGGCCTACTGGGCGATCATCACGCTCGGGCCGCTGCTGTTCGGCGTGAGCCTGTCGATCTCGTCGTATCTGTTCACCAAGTCGCTCGCGTTCGCCGGCGCGCCGGCCACGTCGTCGTCGTTCGAGTGGCTGCTCACGGCCGCCTCGCTGCCGTTGACGGTGGTGGCCTTCACGCTGCTCTACGTCTACCTGCCGAACTGCGCGGTGGCCTGGCGCGACGCGGTGGTGGGCGGCGTGTGCGCCGCGCTCGCGTTCGAGCTGGCCAAGCGCGGCTTCGGCTACTACGTGCGGCGCATTCCGACCTACACGGCCGTGTACGGTGCGTTCGCGGCGGTGCCGCTGTTCCTGGTGTGGGTCTACCTGAGCTGGCTGATCGCGCTGGCGGGCGCGATGGTTGCCTCGGCGCTGCCGGCGATCCGGATCGGCCAGTTCCACCGGGTCGGTTATCCCGGCAGCGACCTGCTCGACGCGCTGGCCCTGCTCGCGCGGCTTGCCGAGGCGCGCGACGCCGGCCGATCCGGCCGCTCGGCGGCGCGGCTAGCGGTGATGGTGCGCTGCGGCATGGAAACCGCGCAGCGGCTGCTGTCGGCGATGGAGGACCGCGAATGGATCGCGCGGCTCGAGAGCGGCGGCAGCGGCCCGCCGCGCTACATCCTGCTGGCGAGCCCGGAGCGCGTGACGCTCGGGCAGCTGTTCGACGCGTTCGTGGTCGATCGCGACGAGCTGATGTACCAGATTCAGCGCGGGCGCACCGTGCTCGACGGCGAGCGGCTGGTGGCCGCGCTGACGGGCGAGGGGCTCGGCGTGACGCTCGCCGAGCTGCTCGTGAACCGTACGGGGCTGGTGCCGGAGGCCGACGACGAGCACGCCCCGGCGGCCGCGCTGCCGCCGCGGACGGCCTGAGCGGCGCGGCGACGCCCGGACGTCACGCCGGTGGTTCCGTTGGTGGACCCGTCACGCAATGAAAGCCGGAGCCGGCACGCCCGGCGCGAACGTCCGGGCCTTACAGCCGGATCTTCCCCAGGCAGATGTCCTTGAACATCACCCAGTCACCCATCAGGCTGTAGACCGGATGGCGGAACGTGGCGGGGCGGTTCTTCTCGAAGCCGAAATGGCCGACCCAGGCGAACGCGTAGCCGCACACGACGGCGGCCGGCAGCCAGCCCCAGCGGCCGGTGGCGATCGCCATCGCGAGGCAGCCGATCACGCCCAGCGAGCCGACGAAATGCAGGCGCCGCGACACCGGATGGCGGTGCTCGCTCAGGTAGAACGGATAGAACTGCGAGAAGCTCGAAAACTGCTCGGTATGCGTGGAGTCTGTCATCGCCGTCTCCCCCGGGGCCGGATGGCCGCCCTGATCAGCGTTCATTGTGCGGCGGGGCGCGCCGCGCCGCAAGCCGCGGATGCCCCGCGCGAGGCGCCCGTGGCGGGGCCGCGCGGGGCTTGCCCGGCGGCGGCGCGCGCTTTCCTTTTGATGGGGTTTCCGATAGGATCGGAAGCCGGTTGAGTACCATCCAGTTTTGGGGGCAAGAATGCGCGTCAGCGATATTCTGAAAGTCAAGGGCAACACGCTGTTCACGGTGACGCCCGATACGCCGCTGCGCGAGGCAGTCGACGCGATGGCCGAGCACGACATCGGCTCGCTCGTCGTGATGGAGTACGGCGACCTGGTCGGGATCCTGACCTTCCGCGAGATCATCATGCGCCTGAAGGCGAACGGTGGCGCGATCGGCGACGTGCAGGTGCGCAAGGTGATGGACGATCCGCTCACCTGCACGCCGGAGACCGACGTGAACGAAGTGCGCCGTATGATGCTCGAGCGCCACGCGCGCTACATGCCGGTGCTCGACAAGCGCGTGCTGATGGGCGTGATTTCGTTCTACGACGTCGCGAAGACGGTGGTCGAGGCGCAGAGCTTCGAGAACCGCATGCTGAAGGCCTACATTCGCGACTGGCCGCCCGAGCCGGACGGCGAAGTCCACCACAAGCCCGTCGCCAACTGACGCTACCGCCCGGTCCACGGGCGGTTTGCTTTCCGGGGGCGCGCCACGGGCCGCCCACCTTGCCACGGCCGGACCGCGAACGCGCGCCGGCCGTTTTCGATCCGACACTGATCGCGCGGGCGGTGCCGCTGCTGCGCGCGCCGAGCGCATGAGCGATTCCACGACCACTCCGACTTCCCGCCGTGCCGCGCGCCGCGCGCATGCCTCGCAGTTCGACCTGCTCGGCCAGCGTCGCTTCGCGCCGTTCTTCGCCACGCAGTTCCTCGGCGCGCTCAACGACAACGTGTTCAAGATCGGCTTCACCTCGCTGATCACGTTCCAGACCGCGAAGTTCGGCGGCGTCGACGCGAAGACGGCCGCGTTCCTGATCTCGGCGGTGTTCATCCTGCCGTTCGTGCTGTTCTCGGCCACCTCCGGCCAGATTGCCGACAAGTACGACAAGGCGCGGCTCACGCGCTTCGTGAAGACCTTCGAGATCGCGCTGATGCTGGTGGGCGCGGCCGGCTTCGTCACGCACGCCGCGTCGCTGCTCTATCTCTGCACGTTCATGATGGGGATGCATTCGACGCTGTTCGGCCCGATCAAGTATTCGTACCTGCCGCAGCACCTGAACGACCACGAACTGGTGGGCGGCAACGGGCTCGTCGAGATGGGCACGTTCGTGGCGATCCTGATCGGCACCATCATCGGCGGCGCGGCGGCCGGCATCGACGGGCGCGGCGAACTGCTGCTCGCGGGGGCCTGCGTGGCCATCGCGCTGCTCGGCCGGCTGGTCTCGTCGGCGGTGCCCGCGACGCCGGCCCCGCAGCCAGGCCTCGTGATCAACTGGAACCCGGTGTCGGAAACCTGGCGCAACCTGAAGCTGGCCGGACAGGACCGCACCGTGTTTCTGAGCCTGCTCGGCATCTCGTGGCTGTGGTTCGTCGGCGCGACCTTCCTCACCTCGTTCTTTTCGTTCGCGAAGGACGTGCTGTCGGCGAGCCCCGACGTGGTCACGGTGCTGCTCGCGACGTTCTCGATCGGCATCGGGCTCGGTTCGATGTTCTGCGAGCGGCTGTCGCGGCGGCGCGTCGAGATCGGCCTGGTGCCGCTCGGTTCGATTGGCATCAGCGTGTTCGCGATCGATCTCTACTTCGCGAGCCACGCGCTGCCCGCGCAGGCGCATCTGCTCTCGGTCGGCGAGTTTCTCGCGCGCGCCCCGCACTGGCGCGTGCTGGCCGACCTGTTCCTGCTCTCGATGTCCGGCGGCCTCTACAGCGTGCCGCTCTACGCGCTGATCCAGAGCCGCAGCGCGCCCACCCACCGCGCGCGCATCATCGCCGCCAACAACATCCTCAATTCGCTGTTCATGGTGGTCTCGGCCGTGATGGCGATGGTGCTGACGAAGCTCGGCGTCGGCATCCCGGGGCTGTTCCTCGTCACGGCGCTGCTCAACGTGATGGTGGCCAGCTACATCTATGCGCTGGTGCCGGAGTTCCTGCTGCGCTTCATCGCCTGGGCGCTGGTCCACACCTTCTACCGGATCCGGCTCGTGCATGCCGAGCGGATTCCCGACGGCACGGCGGCGCTGCTGGTCTGCAACCACGTCAGCTACGTGGACGCGCTGGTGATCGCCGCGGCGAGCCCGCGACCGATCCGCTTCGTGATGGACCACCGGATCTTCGCGACGCCGTTCGCGCGCTGGGCATTCCGCCATGCGAAGGCGATCCCGATCGCGCCGCGCCACGAGGATCCGCAGATGCTCGCGCGCGCCTACGACGCCTGCGAGGCCGCGCTGAAGGCGGGCGACCTGGTCTGCCTCTTCCCCGAAGGCAAGCTGACGAGGACGGGCGAGGTGAGTACGTTCCACCACGGCATGAGCGAGATCCTGCGTCGCGTCGAGGTGCCGGTCGTGCCGCTGGCACTGCGCGGGCTGTGGGGCAGCTGGCTCTCGCGCCACGACGACGCGCGCTGGCCGCGGCCGCTGCGCAAGGGCGCGATGAGCCGGCTCACGCTCGCGGTCGGCGAGCCGGTCGCGGCCTCGGCGGCCACGCCGGAGCGGCTGCAGCAGGTGGTGGCCGAGTTGCGCGGCCTGCGCAAGTAGGCGGGCCGGGCGGCGCGGCCCGCGCTGGCAATGTTGATAGCGGCGGCATAGCGTTATCCGCGACCGGCGGGGCCGCTGGCATAATGGCGTTTTCCCTGACATTCTCTCTGGAACGGCTCCCCATGTCCGGCAATACCCTCGGAAAGCTTTTCACTGTCACGACTTTCGGCGAATCGCACGGCCCCGGGATCGGCTGCGTGATCGACGGCTGCCCGCCGGGAATGGAGCTGACGGAAGCCGACATCCAGCTCGAGCTCGACCGCCGCAAGCCGGGCACGTCGCGCCACGTCACGCAGCGCCAGGAGCCCGACGCGGTCGAGATCCTGTCCGGCGTGTTCGAGGGGCGCACCACCGGCACGCCGATCGCGCTGCTGATCCGCAACACCGACCAGCGCAGCAAGGACTACGGCAACATCGTCGAGACCTTCCGCCCCGGCCACGCCGACTACACCTACTGGCAGAAGTACGGCATCCGCGACTACCGCGGCGGCGGCCGTTCGTCGGCGCGGCTGACGGCGCCGATCGTCGGTGCGGGCGCGGTGGCGAAGAAGTGGCTGCGCGAGCGCTTCGGCATCGAGGTGCGCGGCTGCATGAGCGCGCTCGGCGAGATCGAGGTGCCGTTCGTCGACTGGGCGCACGTGCGCGAGAACCCGTTCTTCGCGCCGAACGCCGGGATCGTCCCGCAGCTCGAGGAATACATGGACGCGCTGCGCAAGGACGGCGATTCGATCGGCGCGCGCATCGACGTGGTGGCCTCCGGTGTGCCGGTGGGCTGGGGCGAGCCGCTCTACGACCGGCTCGACGCCGACATCGCACACGCCATGATGGCGATCAACGCGGTGAAGGGCGTCGAGATCGGCGCCGGTTTCGCGAGCATCGCGCAGCGCGGCTCCGAGCACGGCGACGAGCTGACCCCGCAGGGTTTCGTCGGCAATCACGCGGGCGGCATCCTCGGCGGCATCTCGACGGGCCAGGACCTGACCGTGTCGATCGCGATCAAGCCGACCTCGAGCATTCGCACGCCGCGCCGCTCGATCACGAAGGGCGGCGAGGCCGCCATCGTCGAGACGTTCGGGCGCCACGATCCGTGCGTCGGCATCCGCGCCACGCCGATCGCCGAATCGATGCTGGCGCTGGTGCTGATCGACCACGCGCTGCGCCACCGCGCGCAATGCGGCGACGTCGAGACCGCCACGCCGCGGGTCGCCGCGAGCGCGCCGTAACGTAAAGCGCTCGCCGCGAGGCCGGCGGTGGCGCCAGGCAGCGCACGAGAAAAAGGGCATCGCGTCGGCGCGATGCCCTTTTTTTCACGCGGCGGCCGCCGATACGCGGCGGCCCGGCCTCACATGTTCGGATAGTTCGGACCGCCGCCGCCTTCCGGCGTGACCCAGACGATGTTCTGGGTCGGGTCCTTGATATCGCAGGTCTTGCAGTGCACGCAATTCTGCGCGTTGATCACGAGGCGGTCGGTGCCGTCCTCGTTCTTCGCGAACTCGTAGACGGCGGCCGGGCAGAAGCGCGCCTCCGGCCCCGCGTAGGTGTGCAGGTTCACGTTGACCGGCACGCTCGGGTCCTTCAGCGTCAGATGGGCCGGCTGGTTCTCCTCGTGGTTGGTGTTCGAGATGAACACCGACGAGAGCCGGTCGAAGGTCAGCTTGCCGTCCGGCTTCGGATAGACGATCGGCGTGCATTGCGAGGCCGGCTTCAGCATCTCGTGATCGGCGTGCTGGTGGTGCAGCGTCCACGGCACGTTGCCGCCGAACAGCTTCTGCTCGACGCCGACCATCAGCGTGCCGAGATAGAGCCCCTTGGCCATCCACTGCTTGAAGTTGCGCGCCTTGTAGAGTTCGGTGTGCAGCCACGACTGCTTGAACGCTTCCGGATAGGCGCTGAGTTCGTCGCGCTCGCGGCCGGCCTGCACCGCGTCGAACGCGGCCTCGGCGGCCAGCATGCCGGTCTTGATCGCGGCGTGGCTGCCCTTGATGCGCGAGGCGTTGAGGAAGCCGGCGTCGTCGCCCACCAGCGCGCCGCCCGGGAACACCGTCTTCGGCAGGGACATCAGGCCGCCGGCCGTGATCGCGCGCGCGCCGTAGGACACGCGCTTGCCGCCCTCGAGGAAGCGGCGGATTTCCGGATGCGTCTTGTAGCGCTGGAACTCCTCGAACGGCGACAGGTACGGATTCGTGTAGCCGAGCCCGAGCACGAAGCCGACCACCACCTGGTTGTTGTCGAGGTGATAGAGGAACGAGCCGCCGTAGGTGTCCGAGGCGAGCGGCCAGCCGGCGGTGTGGATCACCAGGCCCGGCTTGTGCTTCGCCGGATCGATTTCCCACAGTTCCTTGATGCCGATCCCGTAGGCCTGCGGATCGCAGTTCGCGTTCAGCTGGAACCGGTCCATCAGCTGCCGGCCGAGATGGCCGCGGCAGCCTTCGGCGAACAGCGTGTATTTCGCGTGCAGCTCCATGCCGAGCTGGAAATTCTCGGTCGGCTCGCCGTTCTTGCCGATCCCGAGGTTGCCGGTGGCCACGCCCTTCACCGAGCCGTCCTCGTGGTAGAGGATCTCGGCGGCCGGGAAGCCGGGGAAGATCTCGACGCCGAGCGCCTCGGCCTGCTGACCCAGCCAGCGCGTGACGTTGCCGAGGCTCACCACGTAGTTGCCGTGATTCTTGAAGTTGTCCGGGAGCGCCCAGTTCGGCACCGCCCGCGCGCCGGTCTCGCTCAGGAACAGGAACCGGTCCTCGCTGACCTCCACCTCGAGCGGCGCGCCTTTTTCCTTCCAGTCGGGGAACAGTTCGTTGATCGCGCGCGGGTCCATCACGGCGCCCGACAGGATGTGCGCGCCGATCTCGGAGCCTTTCTCGAGCACGCAGACGTTGATCTCGCCGCCCTTGTCGGCAGCCAGCTGCTTCAGGCGGATCGCCGCCGACAGCCCGGCCGGGCCGCCGCCGACGATCACGACGTCATATTCCATCGATTCTCGGGGGCCGTACTGCTCGATGAGGCTTGCGGGGGTCATTGGCGTTCCTCTAACCGTTAGAATGCTTTTTAATTGGGAGCGTATTGTCGGCCAAACGAAACGGTTGCCGCAACCGAATGCGCCAACATTAGCACGATCGTTCTATTTATGTGATAGGGTTCCTGTCCGGCAGCAAACGGCGTGCCGGGCCAACCGGTGAAGGAGTGGTGATGGGTCGTTCGATCAATCTGGAAGGCAAGGTGGCGATGGTGACGGGCGCCTCGAGCGGGCTCGGCCAGCGCTTCGCGCAGGTGCTGTCGGAGGCGGGTGCGAAGATCGTGCTGGCGAGCCGCCGCGTCGAGCGCCTGAAGGAACTGCGCGCGCAGATCGAGGCCGCGGGCGGCGCCGCGCACGTGGTGGCGCTTGACGTGACGGACCCGCAGAGCATCCGCGCGGCGGTCGCGCACGCGGAGACGGAGGCCGGCACGATCGACATCCTCGTCAACAATTCGGGCGTCTCGACGATGCAGAAGCTCGTCGACGTGACGCCCGAGGATTTCTCCTACGTGTTCGACACCAACACGCGCGGCGCGTTTTTCGTCGCGCAGGAGGTGGCGAAGCGGATGATGATGCGCGGCAACGGGCACGGCAAGCCGCCGTACCGCATCATCAACATCGCCTCGGTGGCGGGCCTGCGGGTGCTGCCGCAGATCGGCCTGTATTCGATGAGCAAGGCAGCCGTGGTGCATATGACGCGTGCGATGGCCAGCGAGTGGGGGCGCCACGGCATCAACGTGAACGCGATCTGCCCCGGCTACATCGACACCGAGATCAATCATTACCTGTGGGAAACCGAGCAGGGCCAGAAGCTGCAGTCGATGCTGCCGCGGCGCCGGGTCGGCAAACCGCAGGATCTCGACGGCCTGCTCCTGCTGCTGGCGGCCGACGAGTCCCAGTTCGTCAACGGTTCGATCATCTCGGCCGACGACGGATTCGGGCTCGCATGAAGCGGTTGTCTGTTGGGTTGTCCGTTGGAAGAAGAGTGCGATGAGCGAGTACGTTCCCGTTTTCGAAATGTCGATGCCGATCCGCTGGGGCGACATGGACGCGTTCGGCCATGTCAACAACACGGTCTATTTCCGCTACATGGAGCAGGCGCGGATCTCCTGGTTCGAGCAGCTGGGCATCGCCGGCGGCAACGGCGAGAGCCAGGGGCCGGTGATCGTCACCGCGTCGATGGAATTCCTGAAGCAGCTGCATTACCCGGGCGACGTGATCGCGCGCATGACGGCGGCCAGGCCGGGCCGCAGCAGCTTCGACACCGGTTTCGAGCTGAGCCGCGCCGACGATCCGACCCAGCTCTACGCGCGCGGCGCCGCGCGCTGCGTCTGGGTCGACTATGCGCTTGGCAAGTCGGTGCCGCTGCCCGATCTGCTGCGCGAGACGATCGAGACGGCGCTGCGCCAGCGCGTCGAGTAAGCGGCGGCGGGGGCGCCTCGCCGTTCATCCCGCGTCGCCTGACTGGCCCCGGCCGGTGCGCCGCGCCCGCGGCCTACTGGCCGAGCAGCCGTTGCATCAGCTCGGCCGTGTTGCCGGTGCCGTACTTGCGCATCAGCCGCGCGCGATAGATGTCGACGGTGCGGGAGCTGATCTCGAGCACGCGGCCGATCTGCTTGCTGGTCTTGCCGGTGGCGAGCTGCGCGGCGATCTCGCGCTCGCGCGGCGTCAGCTCCACGGCCACGCGGCGCGTCGCGCTCAAATCCTCGAAAGTCCAGATGCCGGCGGCGAGCGGCGCGGCGCGGTCGAGCGCGCGCCCCGTCACATGGCACCAGAACAGCTCGCCGTCGGCGCGTTTCATGATGCGGTCGTCCGCGTAGCTGCCCGTCATCCCCATCACTTTCGTGATCCGCTCGCCGATGCGCTGGAATTCGTCCGGCGACGGGTACAGCACGCGGTACGACTGGCCGGTCAGATCCTCGCGGCGGCAGCGGAACATCGCCGCGAGCGCGTCGTTGCAATCCTCGATCACGCGGTCGCGCGACAGCACGAGGCCGATCGGCGCGAGGTGGAAGGCAGTCTGGTAATCGAGTTCGGGCATGAGGCGGTGTCGGGCTCCGGGCGCGCATCGTTGCGGATGGCGGTCAATGCTTATGTATTTTTGCGTATTGTGCCGCATCGGCCCGGCATCGTACCCTTTCCAGCAAATCAAAATCACGCCGCCGGGTGAGGCGCCGCGTCAGCGCGCGGTCGTCCGCGCGTGACTAGAATGGCGCGAACCGGTTCGCCGCGCGTCGCGAACCGGTTCGACTGGTTTCCATAGAGGAAGGGACAGAAACATGAACAAGATCTACCCAAGCGCGGCCGCCGCGCTCGAGGGCGTCGTCGCGGACGGCCAGATGTTCGCGGTCGGCGGCTTCGGCCTGTGCGGGATCCCGGAGGCGTTGATCGCGGCCCTGCGCGATTCGGGCGTCAAGGGCATCACCTGCATCAGCAACAACGCGGGCGTGGACGGCTTCGGACTCGGGGTGCTGCTGGAAACGCGGCAGATCAAGAAGATGATCTCGTCCTACGTCGGCGAGAACAAGGAGTTCGAGCGCCAGTACCTGGCCGGCGAACTCGAGCTCGAATTCACGCCGCAGGGCACGCTGGCCGAGAAGCTGCGCGCCGGCGGTGCCGGCATCCCGGCGTTCTTCACCAACACCGGCTACGGCACCGTGATCGCCGAAGGCAAGGAAACCCGCCAGTTCGGCGACAAGCACTACGTGCTGGAGCAGTCGCTGGTGGCCGACGTCGCGCTCGTCAAGGCCTGGAAGGCCGACAAGTCGGGCAACCTGATCTACCGCCGCACCGCGCGTAACTTCAACCCGATGTGCGCGATGTCGGGTCGCGTCACGGTGGCCGAGGTCGAGGAGATCGTCGAGAACGGCGAACTCGATCCGGACCACGTCCACACGCCGGGCATCTTCGTTCAGCGCCTGGTGCTGAACGCCAACCCGGAAAAACGCATCGAACAACGCGTCGTGCGCGCGAAAGGAGACTGAGATGGCCTGGAATCGTGACCAGATGGCCGCGCGCGCGGCGCGGGAACTGCAGGACGGCTTCTACGTGAATCTCGGCATCGGTTTGCCGACGCTCGTCGCGAACCACGTGCCGGCCGGCATGGAGGTCTGGCTGCAATCGGAGAACGGGCTGCTCGGCATCGGGCCGTCGCCGACCGAGGACGAGATCGATGCCGACCTGATCAACGCCGGCAAGCAGACCGTGACGACGCTGCCCGGCTCGTCGTTCTTCTCGTCGGCCGATTCGTTCGCGATGATTCGCGGCGGCCACATCAACCTCGCGATCCTCGGCGCGATGCAGGTCAGCAAGAGCGGCGACCTCGCGAACTGGATGATCCCGGGCAAGATGATCAAGGGCATGGGCGGCGCGATGGACCTGGTCGCCGGCGTCAAGCGCGTGGTGGTGCTGATGGAGCACGTCGCGAAGGGCGACCAGCACAAGATCCTCGACCAATGCACGCTGCCGCTCACCGGCGTGGGCGTGGTCGACATCATCGTCACCGATCTCGGCGTGATCGAGGTCACCGATGCCGGCCTCAAGCTCGTCGAGCTGGCCGACGGCGTCAGCGTCGAGGAAATCACGGCGAAGACGGGCGTGCCGCTCGACGTCAGCGCCGTCTCCTGATGTAGCCGGGGCGGCGGCGCCGGCGCGCGCGGTCGCGCCGCCGCCGCCGCCCGGCGAAGCGGATTACAATCGATCGCGTCTGTGCGCGGGCTGTCCTGGCCCGCCGGTCCGCCGGCTCCGGGCCGGCTCAACGCGAGGACGCGTCGATGCCCGATTCCCTCCAGTCTTCCCCTTCCGCCGCGCCGCGCGAACGCCAAGTGCAGTGCGCGAGCCCGGCGGGTCTCCACCGGATCGCCTACACCGAGTGGGGCGACCCCGCCAATCCGCGCGTGCTGGTCTGCGTCCACGGCCTGACGCGCTCGGGTCGCGATTTCGACCGTCTCGCGGCAGCGCTCGCCGACCGCTACCGCGTGATCTGTCCCGACGTGGCCGGACGCGGCCGTTCCGGCTGGCTCGCCGATCCGCGCCTCTACGGTTTGCCGCAATATGTATCCGATATGGTCACGCTGATCGCGCGGCTCGACGTCGAGCGCGTCGACTGGTTCGGCACCTCGATGGGCGGGCTGATCGGCATGGTGCTTGGCGGCCTGCCCGACACGCCGATCGCGAAGATGCTGATCAACGACGTCGGGCCGCGCATCGAGCCCGGCTCGCTCGCGCGGATCGGCGACTACCTCGGCCGCGACACCCATTACGCGTCGGAGCAGGCGGGCGTCGATCATCTCGCGGCGCTGGCCGCCACGTTCGGGCCGCTGACGGCCGACGACTGGCGCGAGATCAACCGGCCGCTGCTGCGCGAGGACCCGGCGGGCGGCTGGCGCGTGCGCTACGACCCGCGCATCGCCGAGCCGTTCACGGCCACCACGCCCGAGCAGATCGTGGCCGGAGAGGCGATTCTGTGGCATTCGCTCGAAGCGTTCGCGGGGCCGCTGCTGGTGGTGCGCGGGGCCGAATCGGACCTGCTCTCGGCGGCCACCTTCGCCGAGATGAAGGCGCGTGGCCGGGCCGTGTCGGGTGTCGAGATTCCCGGCGTCGGGCATGCGCCGGCCTTCCTCGATCCGGCACAGATTACGATTGCCCGCCAATTTTTCGTCGAAGACGCGTCATAATATGCAGTTCGGCCGCGCCGCGAAGCTCGCCGCGCGCCGTTTTCCAACCCGCCGTTTTCCAACCTTTCTTTCCGGGAATTTCCATGGCAGTCATTCGTCATCACGTCGGTCCCCGTCTTTCCGAAACCGCGGTCTACAACGGCACGGTCTACCTGGCCGGCCAGATCGCCGAGGACACCGCCCAGGACATCAAGGGCCAGACGCGGGAAGTGCTGGGCCACATCGACCGCCTGCTCGCCGAAGTCAACAGCGACAAGGCGAACCTGCTGTCGGTGCAGATCTACATCACCGACATGGCGAACTTCGCCGGCATGAACGAAGTGTGGGAAGGCTGGGTCGTGCAGGGCGCCACGCCGCCGCGCGCGACCGTCGAGGCCAAGCTCGCGAACCCGGCCTGCCTCGTGGAAGTGGTGGTGGTCGCCGCGCAGAAGGCCTGAGCGCGCCGATTCCAAATTGATACTGCGCTGATCCCGATCCCCGCCCGCCCATGAACGTCGATTCCGCCGCTCCCGTGTCGCCCGCGTTCGACGACGTGCTCGCGTTCGTCCGCGAGCACGCCGGCGACGCGCTGCAGCCGTCGGGCGAGCGGCTCGTCGATCACGCGGCCGGCATCGTCGCGATCATGCGCACGCTCAACGTCGATCCGCATGCGGTGCAGGCCGCCGCGCTGTTCGCGCTGACGCCGCATCTGCACGATCCCGACGCCGAAATCACGCAGCGCTTCGGCGAGGAAGTCGCGAAGCTGGTGGCCGACACGCGCAAGCTGCTGAAGCTCGGCTCCGTCAGCCTGATCGCGGCGCGCCAGGCGAGCGACGGCAGCCGTGACGCGCAGGCCGAGCGCCGCGCGCAGATCGAGGCGCTTCGCAAGATGCTGCTCGCGTTCGCGCAGGACATCCGCGTGGTGGTGATCCGGCTCGCCTCGCGGCTGCAGTCGCTGCGCTACTACGCGGCCGCCAGGCTGCAGCCGCCGCCCGACGTGGCGCGCGAGACGCTCGACATCTACGCGCCGCTCGCGAACCGGCTCGGCATCTGGCAGCTGAAGTGGGAGCTCGAGGATCTCGCGTTCCGCTTCGAGGATCCGGTCACCTACAAGCGCATCGCGAAGCTGCTCGACGAGAAACGCGTCGAGCGCGAGGCCTACGTCACGCATGCGATCGCGCGGCTCGAGCAGGAGCTCGCCGCGGCGCAGATCCAGGCCGAGGTCAGCGGCCGGCCGAAACACATCTACAGCATCTGGCGCAAGATGCGCGGCAAGGAGCTCGACTTTTCCGAGCTCTACGACGTGCGGGCCTTCCGCGTGATCGTGCCCGACATCAAGGATTGCTACGCGGTGCTCGGCATCGTCCATCATCTGTGGCAGCCGGTGCCGCGCGAGTTCGACGACTACATCTCGCGGCCCAAGCCGAACGGCTACAAATCGCTGCACACCGTCGTGATCGGCGACGACGGCCGCGCGTTCGAGGTCCAGATCCGCACCCAGGAGATGCACCGCTTCGCCGAATACGGCGTGGCCGCGCACTGGCGCTACAAGGAGGCCGGCGCGCGCGGTTACGGCGGCCAGTTTTCGGCCGGCGACAAGTACGACGAGAAGATCGCCTGGTTGCGGCAGCTGCTGGCCTGGAAGGACGAGGTGTCCGACGGTGCGGCCGCCGAGGCCGGCAACGAGGCCTGGGCCCAGCTGCGTGAGACCTCGCTCGACGACGACCACATCTACGTGCTGACTCCGCAGGCGCGCGTGATCGCGCTGCCGCACGGCGCGACGCCCGTCGATTTCGCCTTCCACCTGCACAGCGAGCTGGGCCACCGCTGCCGCGGCGCGCGCGTGGACGGCGCGATGGTGCCGCTCAACACGCCGCTCGCGAACGGCCAGACGGTCGAGATCGTCGCCGTGAAGGAGGGCGGCCCGTCGCGCGACTGGCTCAACCCGCAACTCGGCTACCTGCAGAGCGGCCGCGCGCGCCAAAAGGTGCGCGCCTGGTTCAACCTCGTCGACCAGCAGGAAATCATCACGCGCGGGCGCGCGCTCGTCGAAAAGACGCTGCAGCGCGAGGGCAAGACCTCGGTGAACCTCGAAAGCCTCGCGGCGAAGCTCGGCTTCAAGGCGCCGGAGGAGCTGTTCGCCGCGGTCGGCAAGGAAGAGTTCAGTCTGCGCCACGTCGAACACGCGCTGTCCGACGCGCCGCCGCCCGAGCCCGAAGCGGAAGTGCCGGAGCAGTTCGAGAAGCGCAGCAGCGGTTCGAGCGTCGCGCACGGGGCCTCGACGGGCGTGCTGGTGGTCGGCGTCGACGCGCTGCTCACGCAGCTCGCGCGCTGCTGCCGGCCGGCGCCGCCCGATCCGATCAGCGGCTTCGTCACGCGCGGCAAGGGCATGTCGATCCATCGCAGCGACTGCGCGATGTTCCAGCGCATGGCCGAGCGCGCTCCCGAGCGCGTGCTGCAGACCACCTGGTCCGCCGACGTGCTGGGTGGACGCGGCGCGTCGGTCTATCCGGTCGACCTGATGATCGATGCGAGCGACCGGCAAGGGCTGCTGCGCGACATCTCCGAAGTGTTCGCGCGCGAGAAGATGAACGTGATCGGCGTGAAGACGCAGAGCCGGCGCAACGCGGCCGTCATGCAGTTCACGGTCGAGGTGTCGAATTCGGCTCAGGTGCAGCGCGCCTGCACGCTGCTCGGCGAGGTGGCCGGCGTGGTGCGCGCGACGCGCAAGACCTGAGCGCGTCGCGATCGGCCCCGCGAGGCGAAGACAGCGCGCGGGGTGCATCAGCCCCGGACCGTTTCCCGCGCTGCACAAAGCGCTTGTCACATCTGAAAAAGGTCCATATAATCGTGTTTCTTCAGGCTCGTAGCTCAGTTGGTTAGAGCACCACCTTGACATGGTGGGGGTCGTTGGTTCGAATCCAATCGAGCCTACCAACGACATCGGCTCCGGCGCGGCGCGCTGGAGCGGCAGTAGGCACTTCTACTCAAACTCAAAAGGGCGAATACGGTTATGACGCCGCGAACGTTGACCGAAACCACTTCGGAACGACGCTAGTCGAGGAACCTGTTCGCCAGTAGTTCGGATGCATCAGAATGCGGCCCCTCGAAAGCGGGGCCGCATTTTTTTTGGTCGTTTTTCAACGCATTGCCTGCCGCTTCCGGTCGGCATCACGGAGAGTGCCCTTATGGTTTCGATACGCCTGCCCGACGGCTCAGTGCGACAGTACGAGCATCCGGTGACCGTTGCCGAAGTGGCTGCCTCGATCGGCCCCGGTCTCGCCAAGGCCGCGCTCGGCGGCAAGCTCGACGGCGAACTCGTCGACACGTCCGCGCTGATCGATCACGACGCGTCGCTCGCGATCGTGACCGACAAGGATGCCGACGGCCTCGACATCATCCGCCACTCCGCGGCCCACCTGCTTGCCTACGCGGTCAAGGAGCTGTACCCCGAGGCGCAGGTGACGATCGGGCCGGTGATCGACAACGGTTTCTACTACGACTTCTCGTACAGCCGGCCGTTTACGCCGGAAGATCTCGAGAAGATCGAGAAGCGCATGCAGGAACTCGCGAAGAAGGACGAGCCGGTGTCGCGGCGCGTCGTCTCGCGCGCCGAGGCGGTGGACTACTTCCGCAGCATCGGCGAGAAGTACAAGGCCGAGATCATCGAATCGATTCCGTCGAGCGACGAGATCAAGCTTTATTCGCACGGCGGCTTCACCGACCTGTGCCGCGGCCCGCACGTGCCGTCCACCGGCAAGCTGAAGGTGTTCAAGCTGATGAAGGTGGCCGGCGCCTACTGGCGCGGCGACTCGAAGAACGAGCAGTTGCAGCGCATCTACGGCACTGCCTGGACGAAGAAGGAAGACCAGGACGCCTACCTGCACATGCTCGAGGAGGCGGAGAAGCGCGACCACCGCAAGCTCGCCAAGCAGCTCGACCTGTTCCACATGCAGGAAGAGTCGCCGGGCATGGTGTTCTGGCATCCGAAGGGCTGGACGCTCTGGCAGCAGGTCGAGCAGTACATGCGCCGCCGCGTCAACGACGCCGGCTATCTCGAGATCAAGACGCCGATGATCATGGACCGTTCGCTCTGGGAGGCATCGGGCCACTGGCAGAACTATCGCGAGAACATGTTCACGACCGAGTCGGAGAAGCGCGACTACGCGATCAAGCCGATGAACTGCCCCGGTCACGTGCAGGTGTTCAATCACGGCCTGCGCTCGTATCGCGACCTGCCGCTGCGCTACGCGGAATTCGGCTCGTGCCACCGCAACGAGGCGTCGGGCGCGCTGCACGGCCTGATGCGCGTGCGCGGCTTCGTGCAGGACGATGCGCACATCTTCTGCACCGAGGATCAGTTCATCGCCGAGTCGATCGCGTTCAACGAACTCGCGATGAGCGTCTACAAGGATTTCGGGTTCGATCAGATCGCGATCAAGCTGTCGCTGCGCCCGGAGCAGCGCGCCGGCACCGACGAAACCTGGGACCGTGCCGAGCAAGGGCTGCGCGACGCGCTGACCGCCTGCGGGCTCGAGTGGGAAGAACTGCCGGGTGAAGGCGCGTTCTACGGCCCGAAGATCGAGTACCACATCAAGGACGCGCTCGGCCGGTCGTGGCAATGTGGCACGCTGCAGCTCGACATGGTGCTGCCGGAGCGCCTTGGCGCCGAGTACGTCGCCGAGGACAACGGCCGCCGCCGGCCGGTCATGCTGCACCGCGCGATCGTCGGTTCGATGGAGCGTTTCCTCGGGATTCTGATCGAGCACCATGCCGGCGCGATGCCCGCCTGGCTCGCTCCGGTGCAGGTCGTCGTGATGAATATTGCGGAAAGCCAGGTCGATTATGCGAGGTCTTTAGCCCAATCTTTGCAAAAACAAGGGCTTAGGGTGGAGGCCGATTTGCGCAACGAGAAGATTAGCTATAAAATACGCGAGCATACGCTCGAGAAAGTCCCGTACCTGCTGGTTGTCGGTGACAAGGAGCGTGAAGCACAAACGGTAGCCGTGCGTGCCCGTGGCGGCGTCGACCTTGGCGTAATGCCGGCCGAAGCCTTCGTTGAGCGCCTGCAGCAGGATCTGCGGGCGTTCAAGTAACCGCCCTGGCAGCGCGGCTCGTTTTTTTAATTTTTAGAGGAAACGTAACATCGCTACTGATAAGTCGTCGCATCGCATCAACGGTGAAATCAACGCGCCGGAAGTGCGTCTGGTCGGAGTCGATGGGGAGCCCATCGGCATCGTGAAACTCGCCGATGCCTTCCGTAAATCGGAAGAACTGGATGTTGATCTGGTGGAAATCGCGCCGCAGGCCGTTCCCCCCGTTTGCCGTCTGATGGACTACGGCAAGTTCAAGTACCAGGAGTCCAAGAAGCAGCACGAAGCGAAGCTGAAGCAGAAGGTCATCCAGGTCAAGGAAGTGAAGTTCCGCCCGGGTACCGACGATGGCGATTACAACGTCAAGCTTCGCAATCTGGTGCGCTTCCTCGAGGAAGGCGACAAGACAAAGATCACGTTGCGTTTCCGCGGCCGCGAAATGGCTCACCAGGAAATCGGCATGCGCATGCTCGAACGCCTGCGCACCGATCTCGACGAAGTCGGTCAGGTCGAGCAGATGCCGAAGATGGAAGGGCGCCAGATGATCATGGTGCTCGCTCCGAAGAAGAAGAAGTAATCGCGATGCCGCCGCGTGATGCGCGGCGGCATCCACGCAGTTCGGCGCCACGCCCCTCAAGGGCGGCGTGCCAACCGACGGCGTCCGCGCAAGCGGCGCCGTACACAAGTGGACTGGGTTTCAAAGGGCGGAGCCAGGGCGAAAGCCAGCCGCACACCCATCTCCATCTAATAAACTGGAGTTGTTCGTCATGCCTAAGATGAAGACCAAGAAGAGCGCCGCAAAGCGCTTCGTGGTGCGTCCGGGCGGTACCGTCAAGCGCGGTCAAGCCTTCAAGCGTCACATCCTGACCAAGAAAACCACGAAGAACAAGCGCCACCTGCGCGGCGCCACGGCAGTTCATGATTCCGATCTGAACTCCGTCCGCGCAATGCTGCCGTTCGCGTAACCCTAACTGATACTCCAAGGAGAGAAACATGCCTCGAGTCAAACGTGGGGTAACCGCACGGGCCCGCCACAAGAAGATCATCAACCTGGCCAAGGGTTATCGCGGTCGCCGCAATAACGTCTACCGCATCGCCAAGCAGGCGGTGATGCGCGCCGGCCAGTACGCCTATCGCGACCGCCGCAACAAGAAGCGTGTGTTCCGCGCACTGTGGATCACGCGTATCAACGCCGCGGTTCGTCAGCACGACATGACGTACAGCGTGTTCATCAACGGCCTGAAGAAGGCGTCGATCGAACTCGACCGCAAGGTGCTGGCCGATATGGCGGTGTTCGACAAGGCTGCTTTTGCCGCGATCGTCAAGCAGGTGAAAGCCGCCGTTGCAGCCTAATTGCGAAATTAGCACTGCGTGGTCAGTTGCAGCGAAGCTCCGGTAGTCTCGGCCGCTGCAGCGAAAACGGGGCTCATCCGAGCCCCGTTTTTGTTGGATCGAGCGATTCGCTCCCCGAGAACGATTGACGTTGGAAATGATGGGATCAATGGATCTGGACCAGATTGTCGCTGACGCGAAGCAGGCCTTCGAACAGGCTGCCGATATCACCACGCTCGAAAACGAGAAGGCTCGCTTTCTCGGCAAATCGGGCGCGCTGACCGAGCTGTTGAAAGGGCTCGGCAAACTCGATCCCGACACGCGCAAGACCGAAGGCGCGCGCATCAATGTCGCGAAGCAGCAGGTGGAAGGCGCCCTGACGGCGCGCCGCCAGGCGCTCGCCGACGCGCTGCTGAACCAGCGTCTCGCTTCCGAGGCGATCGACGTGACGCTGCCGGGTCGCGGCGCCGGCGCGGGCAGCCTGCACCCGGTGATGCGCACCTGGGAGCGTGTCGAGCAGATCTTCCGCTCGATCGGCTTCGATGTCGCCGATGGTCCCGAGATCGAAACCGACTGGTACAACTTCACCGCATTGAACAGCCCGGAGAACCATCCGGCGCGCTCGATGCAGGACACCTTCTACGTCGACGGCAAGGATGCCGACGGCCGCCAGCTGCTGCTGCGCACGCACACCAGCCCGATGCAGGTGCGCTACGCGCGCATGAACCGGCCGCCGATCAAGGTGATCGCCCCGGGCCGCACCTATCGCGTCGACAGCGACGCGACGCACTCGCCGATGTTCAACCAGGTCGAAGGCCTGTGGATCGACGAGAACGTCAGCTTCGCGGACCTGAAGGGCGTCTACACCGATTTCCTGAAGAAATTCTTCGAGCGCGACGACATCCTCGTGCGCTTCCGCCCCTCGTATTTCCCGTTCACCGAGCCGTCGGCCGAGATCGACATGATGTTCGAGCACGGCAGGAACGCCGGCAGGTGGCTCGAGATCTCGGGCTCCGGCCAGGTCCACCCGACGGTGATCCGCAACATGGGTCTCGACCCGGAGCGCTATATCGGTTTTGCGTTCGGCAGCGGTCTCGAACGGCTCACGATGCTGCGCTACGGCGTGCAGGACCTGCGTCTGTTCTTCGAGAACGATCTGCGCTTCCTGCGCCAGTTCGCGTGACCCGCCGCGCGGCGCGCCCCGAGCGGGCGCCTCGCCGCGCGCCCCGCGGTATCGATCTAACCTGTTTCGAACGTAGACACTCATGCAATTCCCTGAATCCTGGTTGAGAACCTTTGTCGATCCGCAACTGACGACTGACGAGCTGTCGCACGCGCTGACGATGGCCGGGCTCGAAGTCGAGTCGCTGCGCCCGGCCGCGCCTCCGACCTCGCGCATCGTCGCAGGCCGCGTCCTCGAAGTGGTCAAGCATCCGGACGCGGACAAGCTGAACGTCTGCCAGGTCGATGCCGGCACGGGCACGACGCTGAACATCGTCTGCGGCGCGCCGAACGTCGCACCGGGCATCAAGGTACCGGTCGCGCTGGTCGGCGCGGAACTGCCGCCCGCCGAGGAAGGCGGCGAGCCGTTCCTGATCCGGCTGTCGAAGCTGCGCGGCGTCGAAAGCCAGGGCATGCTCTGCTCGGCGCGCGAGCTGAAGCTGTCCGACGATCACAGCGGCCTGATGATCCTGCCCGAGGACACGCCGATCGGCCGCGACATTCGCGAGGTGCTGAACCTCGACGACACGATCTTCGAAATCAAGCTGACGCCGAACAAGGCCGACTGCCTGTCGGTGTACGGCATCGCGCGCGAGACCGCCGCGATCACGGGCGCGCCGCTGAAGGCCGTCGCGTTCGCGCCGGTCGCGATCGAGCTGAGCGAAACGCTGCCGGTGCGGATCTCCGCGCCGGATCTGTGCGGCCGCTTCTCGGGCCGCGTGATTCGCGGCGTGAATGCGCGCGCGAAGACGCCGCAATGGATGGTCGAGCGCCTCGCGCGCTCGGGGCAGCGCAGCGTGTCGGCGCTGGTCGACATCTCGAACTACGTGATGTTCGAGCTCGGCCGCCCGTCGCACGTGTTCGATCTCGACAAGATCCACGGCGCGATCGACGTGCGCTGGGGCAAGCGCGGCGAAACGCTGAAGCTGCTGAACGGCAACACGGTCGAGCTCGACGAGACGGTCGGCGTGATCGCCGACGAAGGGCAGGTCGAGAGCCTGGCCGGCATCATGGGCGGCGACAGCACGGCCGTCACGCTCGACACCACCAATATCTACCTCGAAGCGGCGTTCTGGTGGCCCGACAGCATCCGCGGCCGCTCGCGCAAGTACAACTTCGCGACCGACGCGGGCCACCGCTTCGAGCGCGGCGTCGATTATTCGACCACCGTCGAGCATCTCGAACGCATCACGCAACTGATCCTCGAGATCTGCGGCGGCCGGGCCGGCCCGGTCGACGACCAGGCGGTGAACCTGCCGTCGCGCGCGCCGGTCGCGATGCGCGTGGCGCGCGCGAACCGCATCATCGGCGTGGCGATCGGCGCCGACGAGATCGCCGACATCTTCACGCGTCTCGGCCTGGGCTTCGAGCGCGACGGCGACACCTTCCTGGTCACGCCGCCGCCGCATCGCTTCGACATCGAGATCGAGGAAGACCTGATCGAGGAAGTCGCGCGTATTTACGGATTCGAGAAGATCCCGGCGCGTCCGCCGGTGGCGACGAGCGAGATGCGCGCCACCAACGAGACGCAGCGCTCGATCCACACGGTCCGCCATGCGCTCGCCGCGCGCGATTACGCCGAGACGGTCAACTTCAGCTTCGTCGACGCCGACTGGGAGCGCGACTTCGCCGGCAACACGAATCCGGTGCGCCTGCTCAACCCGATCGCGAGCCAGCTGTCGGTGATGCGCACCACGCTGTTCGGCAGCCTCGTCAACGTGCTGCGCCACAACCTGAACCGCCGCGCGGACCGCGTGCGCGTGTTCGAGGCCGGCCGCGTGTTCCTGGCCGATCCGGCGATCGCGGCCGGTGAGCTGACGGTCGAGGGCTACGCGCAGCCGAAGCGCGTCGGCGCGCTCGCCTACGGCCCGCTGCTCGAGGAGCAATGGGGCGCGCCCACGCGCCAGGTCGATTTCTTCGACGTGAAGGGTGACATCGAGGCGCTGCTCGCGCCGGCGGTGGCGCGTTTCGTGAAGGCCGAGCATCCGGCGCTGCATCCGGGCCGCAGCGCGCGCATCGAGCTCGACGGCCGCGCGGTCGGCTGGATCGGCGAACTGCACCCGCGCCTGATGCAGCAATATGAGCTGCCGCACGCGCCCGTGATGTTCGAGATCGATACCGACGCGCTGATCGCGCGCGCGCTGCCGGTGCCGACCGACGTGTCGAAATTCCCGCCGGTACGTCGTGATATCGCCGTGGTCGTCGATCAGGGGGTCGAGGCGCAGGCGCTGTTCGACGCGATGCGGAGCGCGCTCGCCGGTGACGCATGCAAGTTCGTCCAGAAGGTTGTACTCTTTGACGAATTTCGTGCAAAATCAAATACTTCCGGTGGTCTCGCCGCGCATGAGAAAAGCCTGGCGTTCCGCGTCACCTTGCAGGATCCCGCCGGGACGCTGCAGGACGAAGTGGTCGATCTGGCGATCCAGGCCCTCGTCGACAGCCTGCGTGGGTGCGGCGCGCGGTTGCGCGGCTGACACGCGAGGCCGGCCGGAACGCATCAGGTTCCGGCCAGTTTTGTCCAGGGATAATGCGCAAGTTTTGCAGATATGAACGACATGAACTCGAGTGAATTCGAAGCCCTCCTGACGGCGCAGCGCAGCGCCCTGAACCGCGACGTCGCGCCGGCACCGTCCGGCGAGACGCCGACGCTGACGAAGGCGGAGCTGGCCGAGCTGTTGTTCGACAGCGTTGGGCTCAACAAGCGCGAAGCGAAAGACATGGTCGAGGCGTTCTTCGAGGTGATCCGCGACGCGCTCGAAAACGGCGAAAGCGTGAAGCTGTCGGGTTTCGGCAACTTCCAGTTGCGCGACAAGCCGCAGCGTCCGGGGCGCAATCCGAAGACGGGCGAGGCGATTCCGATCGCCGCGCGCCGCGTCGTCACGTTCCATGCGAGCCAGAAGCTCAAGGCGCTCGTCGAGAACGGCTCCGACACGCCGATCCCCCGCTGACGGATACGCCGTTTTCCGCCGCGCGGCCGCCGCGCCCCTTAACGACGGTTGACTGACGATGACATCGACGGTTGAGAAAGTCGTGTTGCCCCCGATTCCCGCGAAGCGCTACTTCACGATCGGCGAAGTCAGCGAGTTGTGCGGTGTGAAGCCGCACGTGCTGCGCTATTGGGAGCAGGAGTTTACGCAGCTGCGCCCGGTGAAGCGCCGCGGCAACCGGCGCTATTACCAGCACCACGAAGTGCTGTTGATCCGGCGGATTCGCGAACTGCTCTATGAGCAGGGCTTCACGATCAACGGCGCGCGCAACCGGCTCGATTCGCCCGGCGCGGATCGGGCCGCGCCGGGCGAGACGCAGGAGGAACTGTTTTCGGCCGCCGCGGTTGCTGCCGCGGACGAGGCGCCGGCCGCCGGCGTCGACGTCGATCAGCTGCGGCGCGCGCTGCTCGACGTGATCGACGGACTCGGCCACAAGCCATGAAGCGATGTTCCACGCGCGGCGTCCGATGCCGCGCGCGCATGACCCGATCGGCCCGCCAGGTGCATGACGCCTCGCGGGCCGATTGCTTGTGCGCGCGCGCTTTGCTCACGGGGCGGCGAGCGGATCGGCCTTGCCGAGATCGACGAGCAGCGTGCCGTCGGCCGCCATCCGCACCGAGCCCTTCGAGACCTGCTCGCGATAGCCGTACAGGTCGAAGCGCATCGGCCCCGGCTGCGCGGTGTTCTCGATCAGCGCACGCAGGTTGGTTTCGAGCACGTTGAACATCTTCATGTCGCCGCCTTCCATCCAGATGTAGCTCGTCGCGGTTCCGGCGGCCGGCCTCGGCAGCGGCGGCGCGTCGCTCGCGCGGTGGAACGTGAGCCGCAGCCCGCCCGGCTCGACGTGCGTCTCGGCGAGCTGCCCGTTCAACACGGGCGGCGGGAACACGGTGTACTGATCGAGCACCAGCGAGTCGCCCTTCAGTTCGGCGCCGCGCCGGCGCAGCGGCGTCAGCGACGCGAGCTCGATGCCGAGCGCATGCAGCAGTTTCGCCTGCGGCACGCCGAGCACCGACACCTGCGACGGCGTATAGGCGAGGTGGCGGCCGTCGAGTACGCGGATGCTGCCCGTCATCGAGGTCGGCAGCCAGACGCCCGGCGGCACGTGATTCCAGAGCCGGATGCCGCCCGTCACGCGCAGCTGCGTGCCGTCGGGCGCGAGTTTCAGGTCGTTGAGCGCGCGCGGCGTGTAATCGAGCAGATAGTCGTTGAACAGCGCGTTCATGGCCGGCCACGATTCGAGCACCGAACCGCCGAGGATGCGGATCTCGTACTGGTTCGGATCGTCGAGATCGACCGGCTCGCCGGGGTGGCGCGGCACCATCCTGGCATCGAGCTGGTCGACGTGGAAACCGATGTTGCCGGTGAGGTAGAAATCGACGTTGCGCAGCTGGATCGTGGTCGCGCGGTCGGAGACGTGGCGCTCGTCGGCGGGCGCGGGGGCCGCGGCGCTGCCGGCGAGCGCGTCCGCGAACCAGCGCCGCCGTGCCTCGCGCAGCGCCGCCTGCTGTGCGTCGGCGAAGCTGTCGTTCAGACGCGCGCCGGCCGAGCCGAGTGCATCGACAGGCGGCGTGGTGCCCAAATAGGAAGGAATCCGAATCGTCATCGCACCGCTCGGCGCGAAGTTGAAGTAGCCGGCCGAGACCTGCTCGCGGTAGTGATAGAGGTCGAACACGAACGGTGCGCCGTCGGGCGCGGCGGGCGCGGGGCCGATCAAAATGTCGGCGTTCATCGGCATCGAGCGCATGAACTTCACGTCGCCGCCGCGAATCAGCATCGCCTGGCGCGGCGCGCCGTCGGGCATCGCGAAACCGGCCTGTGTGCCGTCGTCGAACGCGAGGTCGAGGCCGGCCGGCGTGATCCGCAGCGCCACCACGGTCAGCTTCAGGCGCGGCGGCGGCATCAGCCTGTCGACCTGCATCACCAGATCGTCGCCGACCAGTTTCGCGATCGGCGTATCGATCCTCAGCAGGTCCGACATCCTGACGTTCGCGGCGCGCATCACGGGATTCGCGTCGAGGCCCTGGACCCGGATCGCGGTCGGATGGAACACCAGCTCGCTGCCGCCACGCACCGACAGCTTGCCCGTCAGCGCGAACGGCACCCAGCCGCCGCGCTGCATCTCGCCCGTCAGGTGGATCTCGCCGTCGCCGGCCGACACCCGCAGCCTGCGCAGCGGTGCGTTGCGATAGCCGAACAGGTAGCGGTCGAACACGGCGGTCAGCTTGGCGTCGTCGAGCGTGACGATGCCGCGATGCACGTCGATGCCGAAGCTCGACGGATCGTCGAACACGACCGGCGCCCCGGCGCGGGCCGGTACGAGCGTGGCGGACAACTGATGGACGTAGAAGCCGAGATCGCCGACCACGCGGAAATCGACGTCGCGCAGCAGCGTGATCGAGCCGTTCTGACCGGAGTCGCGCAGCGTGACGGGGCGCGGCTGCGCGAGCCGGATCGCCGCGAGCGAGGGGACCGTGCGCGCTGCCTGCTGCTCGCGCTGCAATTGCACGGCCTTGTCGCGTTCGAGCTTCGGGACCGTGCCGCCGGCATCGGTGCCGGCATGGGCCGCCGGGTCCGCGCAGCCGGCACCGCACAGCGACGCGGCGAGCACCAGCAGGGCCGGCATCCGCGCCAGCCCGTGCCATGGGCGCACGCGAGCGAGGCGCGTGCCGCCGGCACGCGACGCGATTTTCCGCATGTTGGTCGTCTCCCTGTCGTTCGGGCCATGGCGCGGCAGGCTCGCCGGCCCGAGGTGTCGTGGCGTTCGACTTGTCTGACTGTCATTTTGAAGTCTGGCATAGGCCGCGTAGAGAAGCGGCACCAAACAGCGGGGCGCTCTGCTGCGACGCGGCGGAACGCGATGGCCAAGCGAGGCGCGGGCGACGCCGCGCGTCGATTCAAACGCGCCGATTCAAACGGACGTATGAGTGAAACCGCGCGCACGCGCCGTGTAGTGGTGGGACCAGTCCGTCTCCTTTGCGCTTGAATTGCGCCGATTTCGCGCTTTGTCTGGCTTTCATCGGATAAGTGCCGGATGGGATGCTCAGGATTCCGTTGTATCGGTGCCAAGCGAGCAAAATACCGGCGCGCGAGAATTTTCTCGACATTTATGCGAGGTATGATGGCCACATAAATTAAGTCGATTACGGACTACGGGGTTGAAAGAATGAAGGTTTTGTTGGGGCGTTTCCTTGCCGAAGAAGCAGGGACGACCGCGATCGAATACGGGTTGATCGTGGGTGCGATCGCAGGTGTGGCCGGGTATGTCGCCACGGATCTCAGTAACAATGTCAGCCAGGCGTTCAGTTTCGCCGCCAGTTTCTTTCATCAGTTTTAAAGGACCGGGCACCGCTCGCGCCGTGTCCTGATCCATACGGCCCGCGCGAATCGCGCCGCGGGCGGCGAGCGTGCCGACAGCCGGTGCGCCGCCGGGCACGCACGCGAGTCGCGCCGGGCTCTCAGGTCTCGGTGCTCAGTTGCGCGAGCGTCTTCAAGGCGGCATCGATCTTCGCGTCGAACGGCATGCCCGCGCTGAGCCGCAGGCAGTTGCTGAACTTGTTCGTGTTCGAGAAGATCGAGCCCGGACAGATGCGGATACCTTTGTCGAGCGCCTTGTCGAACAGCCGGTCGGTGTTCAGCTCGTCGGGCAGCGTGACCCAGAGCAGCAGGCCGGCGCCCGGCTGCGTCACGGTGGTACCGGCCGGGAAATGGCGCAGCACCGCGTCGACCACCTGCGCGCGCTGATCCTTGAGCAGCCGGTTCATGCGCCGCATGTGCCGGTTGAAGGTGCCGCCCGACGTGAAGTCGGCCACCACCAGCTGGGACATCTCCTCGCGATGGCGCGATACCGCGTACATCAGCATCTTGATCCGGTTCTGCCACTTTCCGCCGATCAGCCAGCCCACTCGCGAGCCGGGCGACAGCGACTTGTTGAACGAATTGCAGTAGATGACGTTGCCGCTCTGGTCCCAGGCCTTGATCGGCTTGGTGCTGGCCGGGCTCGGCAGGAACGCGCCGTAGGTGTCGTCCTCGATGATGGCCACGTGGTGTTTCTCGCACAGCGCCACCATCCGTTGCTTGGCCGCATCCGACATCACGCTGCCGAGCGGATTCTGCACCGACGGCATGCAGACCACGGCATGGATGCTGCCCATGTGGTTGATCGCGAACTCGAGCGCGCTGACCGAGATGCCGGTCTGCGGATCGGTGGGGATCTCGATGGCCCGCAGCCCCAGTGACTCGATGATCTGCAAGATACCGAAATAACACGGCGACTCGATCGCGACGATGTCGCCCGGCCCGGTGACGGCGCGCAGCGCGAGGGACAGCGCCTCGCTGCAGCCGTGCGTGACCAGCACCGTGTCCGCATCGATATGCAGGCCGCGCGTGAGCGAGGTGCGCGCGATCGCCTCGCGCAACTTGCGCACGCCGTCGGTCTCGGGGCCGGAATCGTAAAGGCTCGGCCGCGCGCGCAGGATGCGCAGCATGGTGTCGCGAAGCGCCGCGCCCGGATAGAGGGACGGCGCGCACACGGCCCCGGCCAGGTCGATTTTCGGCTGGCGCTGCTGGCCGCGCGCGAGCGTGACCGAAATGCGTTCGTGAACCCCCACGTAATCGGCCGGATCGATCCGCTCGGCGGGCGCTTCCATGCGGCTTTCCTGCTGGACCGGAACCGGCACCTTGATCGGTTTGCGCGAGCGGACGAAGTAGCCGGTTCTCGGTTTCGCTTCCACATAACCCTGCATCTCGAGCACACGGCACGCTTCCACCGCCGTGGAAATCGACACGTGATGCAGCGCCATCAATTCCCGCAAGGACGGCAGTCGCTCACCTTCCGCGAGAAACCCGTTTTCGATGGCCTTCGCGTAGTGCTCCGCGAGCAAACGATATTTCGTGTGCATTTTTCTTGTACTAAAGACCGGTATAGATCCGGAAAATTATACCAGTACAGGGATGCAGAATCGGCAACTAAGCCGGTGAATTTTTCATATTTTTGTGCGTGTTCAGTGATGAACAAATACACGAAGATGTCGATCGTTCGAAACCAAAAGAAATAAATCCGATTTTTCGATGCGAATCGATTTCGGATGCGAGCGGCAATTTACCGAGGGCATTTCTTTAACCTTTCATTGCGGTAAGCCGGGATTGGCCGGCAACGCCGTGATGCCAGCGCCGTGAGGCGCGGTCGGTTGCCGTGTGCATATTCGATGCACGTCAAGCGTTCTCCGGGTTGGCCACCCGGCGGACATCGCCCGCCCGTTATCGGCGGATTGGCGATTTGATGTGTTGAGAAACTTGGCGTTTCGGAACATCAGGGAAATTAAGCGATCTTCACCAGGAGAGAATGTGGACGCTGAAAAATTCAAAGCCTATAACGCTAAATCGATTGCGAATTCGCCATACTGGTCGCGAATTCCCGACGAGATTAAAGGCGCGCTCGGATCGATTTCCCGGGTGCTGCCATTCCGGATCAACGAATATGTATTGCGCGAACTGATCGACTGGGATCGGGTGCCCGACGATCCGGTGTTCCGACTGACGTTTCCGCACCCCGGGATGTTGCCGGCGGACGATTATCGACGCTTGCGCGAATTGCTCGCGGACGGCGCGGACCCGGCCGCCGGCGCGCGTTATATCGACATGCTGCGGCATCGCATGAATCCGCATCCGGCCGGGCAGATGACGCACAACGTGCCGATGCTCGACGGCCGGCCGCTGCCGGGGCTGCAGCACAAGTACGCCGAAACCGTGCTGTTCTTCCCGGCGGCGGGGCAGACCTGCCACGCGTACTGCTCGTTCTGCTTTCGCTGGCCGCAGTTCATCGGCGCCGAGGACATGAAGTTCAACGCGCGCGAGTCGGACGAGCTGAGCCGCTATCTGCGGCTGCATCCGGAAGTCACCGACGTGCTGATCACGGGCGGCGATCCGATGGTGATGAACGCCGAATCGCTGGCCGGCTACATCGAGCCGCTGCTGGCCATCCCGCATCTGCAGAACATCCGCATCGGCACCAAGTCGGTCGCCTACTGGCCGCAGCGCTTCGTGACCGACAAGGACGCCGACGCCGTGCTGCGGCTGTTCGAGCGCGTCGTCGCGCACGGCAAGAACCTGTCGGTCATGGCGCACTACAACCATCCGGCCGAGTTGCGCCCGGAGATCGCCCGGCGCGCCGTGAAGCGGATCATCGGGACCGGCGCGACGGTCCGGATGCAGTCGCCGATCGTGCGCCACATCAACGATTCGGCCGAGACCTGGCAGGAGCTGTGGACCACCGGCGTGCGGCTCGGCGCGATTCCGTACTACATGTTCGTCGAACGCGATACCGGGCCGCAGCGCTATTTCGAGCTGCCGCTCGTCGAGGCGTACGATATCTTCAGGACTGCGTATCAGCGTGTGTCGGGACTGTCGCGCACGGTGCGCGGCCCGTCGATGAGCACGCTGTACGGCAAGGTGCTGGTGGACGGCGTCGTCACGCTCGGCGGCGAGAAGGTGTTCGCGCTGCAGTTCCTGCAGGCGCGCGATCCCGACTGGGTGCGCCGGCCGTTCTTCGCGAAGTTCGATCCGCAGGCCGTCTGGTTCGATGAATTGCAGCCGGCGTTCGGCGAGCCCGCGTTCTTCTTCCAGACCGGCGCCGGCGAGCCGCGCGTGCGCGAGCCGATCTACCTGACGCGCGCCGACGCGGCCGAATCCTCCCTCACGCTTGCGAGCTGACGACATGAACAACCTGGTCCAGGCGGAACGACTCCGCCAACTCTGCGAGGCGGCCGCGCTGCGTCGCGGCCTGAGCGCGACCCACGCGAGGTGGTTCGCGGACGGCCTGATCCGCACCTCGCTGATGGGCATCGACACGCATGGCGTGCGGCTGCTGCCGCTCTACCTGCGCGAACTCGACGAAGGGCGCAGCAATCCCGAACCGGCGCTGCGCACCGTGCGGCGCTTTCACGGCACGGCGCTCCTCGACGCCGACGCCGCGCCGGGCGTGGTGGCCGGCAGCCACGCGGCACGCCTCGCGAGCGAACTGGCGCGCGAGTGCGGGGTGGGCGTGGTGGCGGTGGCGAACTCGAATCACTTCGGCGCCGCGTCGGTGTACGGCGAATGGATCGCCTCGCAAGGGCTGGTCGGCATCGTGACGACCAGTGCCGCGGCGCGCATGGCGCCGTTCAACGCCACGCGCGCGATGTTCGGCACCAATCCGATCTGCTTCGCCGCGCCGGCCCGCGACGGCGACCTGTACCTGCTCGACATGGCCACCAGCCAGATCTCGTACTCGCAGGTCAAGCACTTCCGCCGCAACGGCATGGCGCTGCCGTCGGGCTGGGCGCTCGACGCCGCAGGCCAGCCGGTGACCGACCCGGCGCAGGTGGTCTCGCTCGCGACGCTCGGCGGCTACAAGGGGCAGGGGCTCGCGATGATGGTGCAGATCCTCAGCTGCCTGCTCGCCGCGATGCCGCTCGATCACGCGCTGACGCATCTCGACGCCGAGCCCTACGACCGCGGCCGCGAGATCGGCCACTGCCTGATCGCGATCGATCCGGCGCGCTTCGGCCCGCTCGACGGCTTCACCGCCGGCGTGTCCGCGCTGATGCAGGCGATCCGCGAGACGCCCGCCGTGGACGGCGAGCGCGTGCTGGTCGCGGGCGACCCGCAGAAGGCCTCGATCGCGCACCGCACCGAGCACGGCGTCCCGCTGAACGACGACGAATGGCGCGGCCTGCAGGCCGAAGCCGAACGTCTCGGCCTCGGGCATCTCTTTTCGACCGATCACATGCAGCACAAGGAGACCGCATGACACCCCCCAAAAACCTGCCGTTCGACCAGCGCGACGGCCAGATCTGGTTCGACGGCGAATTCGTCGAGTGGAAGAGCGCGAAGATCCACGTGCTCACGCATGGCCTGCATTACGCGAGCTGCGTCTACGAGGGCGAGCGCGTCTACGCGGGGCAGGTGTTCCGGCTGCGCGAGCACACCGAGCGGCTCTATCGCTCCGCGCACACGCTCGACTTCGCGCTGCCGTACACGCCCGAGCAGATCGAGGCGGCCACCGCCGAGCTGATCGAGCGCAACGGCATCGTCGAGGGCTACGTGCGCCCGGTGGCGTGGCGCGGCTCGGAACAGATCTCGACCTCGGCGCGCGCGAGCCGCATCCACGTCGCGATCGCCTGCTGGAGCTGGCCGAGCTACTTCGATCCGGAGGCGAAAAAGCGCGGCATCACGCTCGAGACCGCCGCCTGGCGCCGCCCGCCGCCTTCGGCGAGCCCGTTTGCGGCGAAGGCGTCGAGCCACTACATGATCGCCACGCTCTGCAAGCACCACGCGGAGGACCACGGCTTCCAGGACGCGCTGATGCTCGACTGGCGCGGCCACGTCGCCGAAGCGACCAGCGCGAACGTGTTCTTCGTGCGCGACGGCGTGCTGCACACGCCGGTGCCCGACTGCTTCCTCGACGGCATCACGCGGCAGACCGTGATCGGGCTCGCGCGCGAACGCGGCCTGACGGTGATCGAGCGGACCATCCTGCCGGAGGAGCTCGGCAGCTTCAGCGAATGCTTCGTTACCGGCACGGCGGCCGAGGTCTGCCCGGTCGGCCGCATCGACGCGCACGAATTCACGTCGTCGGCCATCACGTTCGATCTGATGGCCGCCTATTCGGCGCTGGTCCGTCAACCTGAAGGAGTCGCGATCCATGCCTGACACGCTCGACGTCGACATCGACATCCACGACGGCGCCGCGCTGCTCGACACCGCGCGCGAGGAGCTGGACCGCCAGGGCTGGACCGTGCTGCCGCCGCGGGCGCTCGGCGCCGGCGTGCGCGAGACGCTCGCACGCTTCGGCACGATCGTGCCGCAATACAACGGCCAGGACACCTGGGAGGTGAAGGTCAAGCCCGGCTTCGAGAAGGTGCCGTATTCGCAGAGCCGCAACGGCATCGGCCCGCATACCGAGGTGCCGGTCGGCGCGCCGCCGCCGCGCTATCTGGCGCTGCACTGCCATCGCCAGGCGCGCTGCGGGCAGGGCCATACGCGGCTCGCCGACGGCCTCGCGTTCTGCCGCTCGCTCGCCCCGGAACTGCAGCGCTTCGTGAGCGAGACGCCCGTCACGTTCGCGGCCACGCTGGTGCCCGGCACCCACACTCGCCAGACGCTGACGGTGCCGATCATGAGCCGCGACGGCGAGCGGCCGGTGTTCCGTTTCAGCTACAACCAGTTCCTGTACGGCGACGTCAATCCGTCGGAGGACGCGCTCGAACGCGCGTCGGACGGCGGGGGCACCGACACGCCGCTCGCGCGTCTGGCGAAGCTGGCGCAGGCGTATTTCGAAGCGGACGCCGTGCCGGTGCTGATACCGGACGGCCACCTGCTGATCTGGGACAACCACCGGCTGATCCACGCGCGCAGCACGTTCACCGACCCCGAACGTCACCTGACGCGCTACTGGCTGCAAACCGCACACTGAGGAATCGCGAATGACCATCACCAACACGACGTTGCTCACGCAACTGAACAACGCCTGGCCGCGCCGCGCGACTGTCTGCGACATGGCGAAATTTCGCGTCGAGGGCGAGTTCGACCCGACGCGCGCCGACTATCCGGCCGCGCTGGTGCCGTTCTTCACGCACGATGCGATCCAGCGGCTCGACGATCCGCTGCGGCAGGCGATCCTGACCTGGGGCTGGATCGGCTACAACCGACGCACGGTGGCCGCCGAGGATCTGGTCGTGAATCCCGCGCTGAACTACCTGGCCAGCGAGATCCTGGCCGGCGACGACTGGGTGTTCACCGAGTCGGTGCGGCAGACGCTGATCGATGAGCACTATCACACGCTGATGCACCTGAACGCGATCCAGCGTACCCGCAGGCAGCGCGCGATCACGATCGACATGGAACTGCCGATGTCGGTCACCTACCGCGAGCTCGAGGCGCTGAAGGCGACGCTGGCCGAGCCGTGGCAGCGCCAGCTCGCCGCCGTGGTGTTCGCGACCGTGGCCGAGATCAGCGTCAACGCGTTCCTCGACATCCTCGCCGACGACGAGACGATCCAGCCGCAGAACCGCAGCGTCGCGCAACTCCACAACCGCGACGAGTATGCGCACAGCAAGACGCTCGGCGAGATCAGCAAGGTGGTGTTCCACCGCCTGAACGCGAAGCAGAAGGTGTTCTTCATCGAGACGCTGCCGGTCGCGCTGCGCGCGTTCGTGGCGCAGGACTTCTCGATGTGGGAGGCGATCCTGCGCCAGCTCGGCGTGCCCAACGGCGCCGGGATCGTGCGCGAGTGTCGCCAGCCCGGTGCCGGCAACACCCTGACGCGCGACTACAGCGGGCTGCACCGGCTCGCCGACGAGCTCGGCATCCTCGGGCAGCTCGATTTCGAGTTCGCCGGCACCACGCGGATCGCGCATTGAGCGCGGCCCGCCGGCCCCGACGTCCATCATGCAACCCGCTTCAGGAGTTCCTCACATGACCGCCCCGACGCCGCCGCTCTACGAGGTCTACGCGCTTCGTATCGGCAGTAACGCGCAACGCACCGCGCGCGAAAACTTCTTCTTCGACGCCTGCTGCGGGCCGCCCGACGCCTCGATGCCGCTCGACTATTTCTTCTGGGTGGTGCGCGACGCCAACCGGACCGTGATCGTCGACACGGCGTTTCCGATCTCGACCGGCGTGCGCCGCGAGCGGCAGATGATGCGCTCGGTCGGCGACGCGCTGGCCGGCCTCGACATCGATCCGGCCAGCGTGACCGACGTGATCATCACGCACCTGCACTGGGATCACGCCGGCAATCTCGACCTGTTCCCCAACGCGCGCGTCCACGTGCAGGGCGCCGAACTGCGCTTTTGCACCGGCACCGAGATGCGCCACCCGGCGCTGCGCAAGATCTACGATCGCGAGGACGTGTTGCAGGCCGTCGGCATTCTCTACGACGGCCGGCTCGTCGTGCATGAGGGCACCGCCGAGTTCGCGCCCGGCATCGAGATGTGCCTGGTGGGCGGCCACACGCCCGGCAGCCAGGTGGTGCGCGTCGCGACGCGGCGCGGCCACGTCGTGCTGGCCGCCGATGCCGCGCATCTGTGGGCCAACGTGCGCGGCCGGCTCGCGTTTCCGATCCTGCACGATCTCGCCAGGGTGCTCGACGCGTTCGAGACCATCGACGCGCTCGCCGATGGACCCGACCACGTGATTCCCGGCCACGATCCACTCGTCGCGAGCGTGTTCCCGCGCTTTCGCGACGATCCGCACATCTTCTGCCTGCACGAGGACCCGCTGCCGGGCAAGGCGGTGCGGGCCACGCGCAAGGAGTCCTGAGATGGCCGAGATCGTGACGCGAGGGGAACTGTTCGACTATCAGCGGTATCGCGAGCATTTCGCCGATGCCGAGCCGAGCGCGGTGGCGTGGTCGTGGGCCGCGATCGTGGCGCGGCTCGCCGATTCGGCGCATGGCGAGCGCGGCACCTTCACGCTGAGCGCCGACGGCACGGCCTCCGGCTGCGAGATCCTGCCCGGCATGGCCGTCAACGTGCAGGTGGTGCAGGCCGGCGCCTCCACGCGGCCGCACGCGCATGCATGGTGGCACCTGTTCGTCGTGCAGTCGGGCAGCGGCACCGCCTATCTCGGCGCCACCGGCGAAGCGGTGAAACTTGCCACGCGCGACTTGCTGCTGGTGCCTGCTTGGTGCGAGCATGCATTCCAGTGTGATAAAGCGGCGGCGCTCATTTTGTTCAGCATGAGCAACCTGCCGCAACAGACGCGGCTCGGCAACCTGATGGCCCGGGAACCGACCGATTCCGACGACGTGCCAGCGGTCTCGCCCGCTGGAGCAGTGACCTCGACAGGATCTCATCCATGAGCGCAACGAATCTTCCCTCCGGCAACCTGGCGCAAAGCCGCGGCGACCGATACCGATGGATCGTGCTGGGCGTCGCGGCCCTGGCCCAGACCACGGCCTCGATCACCGCGCAGGGCATCTACACCTTGATCCCGTCGCTGCAGACGGCGTTTCATCTGTCCGAGGGCGCCGGGGCGCTGTCGGTGTCCGCGCTCAACGGTGGGCAGGTCGTGACGATGCTGATGCTGGGCTGGCTGATCGATCGCTTTGGCGAACGCTACGTGGTCGCGTTCACGATGGTGACGATGGGGCTCTCCGCGCTGGTCGGGGCGGTGGTGTCGCCGAGCTATCTCGTGCTGCTGCTGTTCTTCGTGCTGGTGGGTACCTCGTATGCCTCGGTGCAGCCGGGCGGCACGCGCGCCATCGTGCGCTGGTTCCCGCCCAACGAACGCGGCATGGCCACCGGCGTGCGGCAGGCGGGGCTACCGCTCGGCACCGCGCTCGCCGCGATGGTGCTGCCGCTGCTGGCCGCCACCTACAGCTGGCGCGCCGCGCTGATGCTGCAGGGGGCGGTCGGCATCGCGGGCGGCATTTTGTTCGGACTGCTGCATCGCGACGAGCGCAACATCCCAGGCGCGCCGTCCGCCGCGCCGCCGAACCTGCTCAAGGCCGTGAGGCTGGTGGCCGGCTATTCGGCGCTGTGGCCCGTGATGCTGGCCGGGGCCGCGATGGTGACGTTCCAGTACACGTTCGCCACCCATGCGATCCCGTTCATCGCCGCGCGTTTCCATTACTCGGTGGTGGCCGCCGCGTTGCTGTTCTCGATTTCGCAGTGGCTCGGCATCGCGGGGCGCGTCGGCCTTGCGTGGATCAGCGACCGCTTCTGGCCCAACCGCCGGGTGCGCTCGCTCGGCGCCAGCATGGCGATCTGCATTGCCGCGACGATCGCGCTGCTGCTGTTGCCGGTGGGTACCTCGAACGCCGTGCTGACCGCGATCTTCTGCGTGCTCGGGCTGTTCGGCGTGGGCTGGTATCCGCTCTATCTGCTGCAGATCGCCGAGATGGCGCCGAAGACCGTGGTCGCCTCCACGATCAGCTTTTCGATGACGCTGAACATGGTCGCGATCAGCGTGGTGCCGCCGCTGTTCGGCGTGGTCGTCGATCACTCGAGTTACGGCGTGGCCTGGAGCGCGCTGTCGCTGTTGCTGGCAGCCGGGATCGTCGTGCTGTGGCGCGGCGCCTCGAGGGCCGAGCTGGCGCGCGCCAACGGTTGAGCCCATGCGGCATGGCCGGTGCGCATCGCCTCGGGCCTGCGCATGGCCGGGTGCTGCCTGGCGCTGCCGGACCAGGAGTCGATACGCTTCAAACATTCATTCATTCAAGATTTCGGCCGGCCCGTGCCGGCCAACACAGATCAGGAAACATCATGAGCCAGAAACCGATCACGCTGTATGTCGGCGCCGACTACGTCAGCGCCTTCGCGATGTCCGCCTTCGTCGTGCTGAAGGAGAAGGGTCTCGACTTCGAGATTCGCACCGTCGATCTGAAGAACAAGCAGCAACATGGCTCGGCCTATCGCGAGGTGTCGCTGACGCGCCGCGTGCCGACCCTGCAGCACGACAGCTTCACGCTGGCGGAGTCGTCGGCGATCGCCGAGTATCTCGACGAGGTCTATCCGGCGCCGCAATACGCGACCGTCCTGCCGGCGGCCCGCGAGACGCGGGCGCGCGCGCGGCAGCTGCAGGCCTGGATCCGCAGCGATTTCATGCCGCTCAAGAGCGAACGGCAGGCCGACCGGATCTATTTTCCCGAGCCGGTGAAGCCGTTGGGCGAGGCGGCGCAGCTGGCGTGCGAGAAGCTGCTGTCGGCGGCCGATCAACTGATCAGCGACGAGCGCTACGGCGTGTTCGGCGAGTGGTGCATCGCCGACACCGACTTCGCGCTGATGCTGAACCGGCTGGTGGCGTGCGGCGACCCGGTGCCGCCGAAGGTGCTGCGCTACGTCGAGCGGCAGTGGGCACGGCCGAGCGTGCAGCAGTGGGTCAACCAGAAGCGCGATTGACGAAGCAAGGCGGCGCGGTTCGGTGGTTCAGTGATTCAGTGCCCCTTGGGGGACACCGCGCCGGTGCGCGCCGGGTTCGTGTTGCCCGCGAACCAGGCGCGCAGTCGCGCCATCAGGCCCGGCTTGATCGGTGCCTCGAGGCGCAGCATGGTCGTGCCAGAGCGGATGCCGGACAGCGCGACGTGGCAGGGCCGCTCGATCTGATGCGTGTCGCCTTCGCGCAGCATCAGCCGGATCGTGGGCGTCGCGGTGCCGAGCCAGTCGAGCGTCGGATCGGGGAACGCCAGCTGCACGGCGCCTTCGGCAACCACCAGCCGCGTGCCGCGAGGCAGCGCCACGATCATCGACTGGCGATGGTGAAGCCGGACTTCCGAGGTGGCCGACTCCTGTCGTGTGCCGGGTGCATGCGTTTTCATGTTGACTCCTGGGTGACGGGCTCGATGACCCGTGCGACGCAGGTTATCGTTTGCCTCCCTGTGAAAACAGCAGCACAAAGCGTCAATTTTTTCCGATACAGGGCAGCGGGGCGATGCAGACAGGACGATCCGCTAGGAGCCGGCGGCGGGTGTTTTCGGCCGGCGCGCCGGCACGACGCATCACGGCTTGGGCCGGAATTCGCATCGACAGCAGCACCGGCGCCGAAGCCGTGCAAAAAATTGCGTCGAGACGGTTCTACCCGAACAAACTGTCTGATATACTCTCGATCTTTCTCGGGGCGTAGCGCAGCCTGGTAGCGTACCTGCATGGGGTGCAGGTGGTCGGAGGTTCAAATCCTCTCGCCCCGACCAGAATTAAGCCCGCACAATCAATCGGTTGTGCGGGCTTTTCGCTTTTTATCGTCCGGCCGGTGGCGGTTCACACATGCCACCCGTCCCGTCGTTTTCGATTCGCTCCGTTCTTGAGAGAATCACTGTCGGCACGGCAATGTGCGACGATGCATCGCAAGCCTCCGCGATGTCCCGGACGTGACCACCGCAGCCGATCCAGCCTTTGCCCCAAACACCCCATCCACCCACCGCGCGCCAATACCATGGACCTCCAATCCGGACCGCAGGCCACGCCGCCCGAAGCCGAACGCCGCTCCGGATCGGCCCGCTACGGAACCACCATGGGCGGCGGCCGCGAACCGGCTCCGGACTACGCATCAGCCGCCGCGCTCGAGCAGATCGCAACCGGACATCGCCTGTGCCTCGAAGGCCGCTACGCGGACGCCGAGGCATGCTTCCGGATTGCCGTCGAGAGCGAGCCCGATTGGCCGATGGCGCACAACAACCTCGGCTGGTCGTTGCAGGCGCAAGGCCGCAATGAAGACGCGCTGCTCAGCTATCAGAAGGCCGTGCAACTGGCTCCAGCGTTCGTGCTGGCCCGCGCGAATCTCGCCTACCTGCTCGCCAGTCTGTATTGGCACGTCGGCCGGTTCGAGGAGGCGAGGGCGATGTGGCGAGTGCTGGCCGCGCTCTATCCCTGCGATCCCGAGGTGCTGGACAACCTGGTCAGCGCCGCGTTGAGGGTCAACGATCTCACCGACGCCGGACATTGGGCGACCCGCCACGCCGCGGTCACCCGGGCCAGCCCATACCATCCGATGCCCGCCGCCGCGCCCGACCTGCCGATGCCGGAGCCGCGGCTGTCGAGAGGCAAGCTGCGTCACGATCTGGAGCAACTCCGCTATCTGCGCGACGAAGGGCAACTCGACGAATCGTTCGACGCCGTCATTGCCTGCTACGCGCAGACGCTCGAGCGCTTCAACGAAGGCGACGCGGCATTGAGGCAAGCGCTGTACGACGCGCCGGAAATGAAAAGCACCTACGGCCGCATCGTTCATTGCCATCCGGCGGCGCGTGTTCCCGGCGGCGCGTTGTCGGAGACGGCGATGCATTCGCAGGCGGAGCAGGCGTACTTGGCAAGCCGGCTTGGCATCGTGGTGATCGACGATTTCCTGTCTCCGCAGGCGCTGTCGGCGCTGCGCAGGTTCTGCCTGGAATCCACGGTCTGGCATGCCAACCGCTACGCCTATGACCGCCTGGGCGCGTTCTTCCGCGACGGCTTCAACTGCCCGCTGCTGCTGCAGATCGCGGAGGAGATCCGGCAGGCGTTTCCGAACCTCATCGGCGAGCATCATCCCTTGTTGCAGCTATGGGGATTCAAGTACCGGCACGATCAGCCCGCCACGCATCCGCACGCGGATTTCGCCGCCGTCAACGTGAACTTCTGGATCACGCCGGACGAGGCGAATCAGGACGAACAGTCCGGCGGCCTCGTGATCTACGACGTCGAGGCGCCGGTGGACTGGGATTTCGACGCCTATAACCGGCAGGGCGACCGGATTTCGGCATTCCTGCAGGAAGCCGGCGCGCAGCGGATCGTCATCCCTTACCGCTGCAACCGCGCGATCATCTTCAACTCGGATCTGTTTCACGCCACGGCGCCGCTGCGATTCCGGGCCGGTTACGCCGACAGGCGCATCAACGTCACGATGCTGTACGGCGAACGGAACCGCACGGCAGCGCCCTGAGCGTGCTCGCCGGGGCGAGTCCCGGCGAGCACGATGGAGAGCCTGGCGGCATGCTTCGGCGCGCGCCTCAGCTGGCCAGCGTGACAACCTCGACGCGCAGCGTTCCGATGTTGTCCTTCAGCCCCGCGCCGTAGCGTCCGTCCCAATCGTCGTTGATGCACAGCTGCAGCGCGCCGGCCTGGCCCGGCGACACCTGCGTGCGCTCGCCCACCAGGAACGGCGCGTGGTCGCCGATCCGGCCGACCAGCGCACCCTCGGGCTCGTGAGGCATGACATAGCCGGACTTCGCGGGCAGCCCGCGGTTGCCGTTCGGCCCGACCATGCCGGTGGCGGGATTGGCGGTCCACGAGCCCGCTGCCGCGATTTGCGTGAGCTGGCGGCCGGTCACGATCAGGCCGGTGTTCTGCCAGTACTGATCGGCATGGATCGTGACGGCGATCGGATAGAGGATGTTGACGGCGTCGGTTGCGGTGTTTTCGTCGAAGCCCGCGCCGGTCAGTGCGCCGAGCAGGGTCGCCGGCGGCGTGTCCTTGAACCCCTCGACGGCGAGGATGATACGTCCGACCTCGACGGCCGACAGATCCGGATAAAGGTCGTGAAGGATGATGGCCAGCTGGGCCGGCGTCAGCGGTTCGAAGACCACCGCCACGGCTTGCCCCATCGCCGCGCCGTTACGGACGATGGTCTCGTGAGGCACGCCGGAGGCGCCGTCGCGCGCGAGCCGCGACTGCACCGTCCGCGCTGCCTGAAGCGCGCTCAGGCCTTCCCGTTTCAACGGCTCCAGCTGGTCGATCAGTTCCCGTACGTCGTTGTTCATGATGAAGCCCCTTCGTTTTGACTATCAGGATGACGGCTCGCGGCGAACCATCGAAGCGGCGAGGGCGCTGAGGGCAGGCTCCGCGTTCAAGCCGGCGGCACGCTGGATTGCTCCCAGCCCGCCCAGTCGCCGCCCGGCGAGCCTTGCGCGATCCGCCACAGCCGGTCGTCGCCGTCGACGGCCCACAGCAGCACACAGCCGGTGTTCTGCAAGGCCGCCGCGATTTTCTTCATGGGGACCGGCTGGCCCTTGAACCCCGGGCCTTCCCAGTGGCTCCACGGTCCTCCCGCGGTCAGCTGGTAGAGCGTCCAGATCTGCCCGCTGGCGCCGAGTCCCCACACTTCCACGCCGCGCGTGCCGTGCTGCTCCGAGGCGGCGATCTCGACGAAGGGCTCGGGCTGGCCGGCCACGCCCGGGCCTTGCCAGCCCCCCCAGTCGCCGCCGGGCCGGTCCTGGCCGATGCTCCACAGCCGGCCGTTGCGATCAAGGCCGAAGAACATCACGTTGCCGTTGTTCTGCTGGGCGGCGGCCATCTTGAACATCGGCGCCGGCTGGCCCTTGAAGCCCGGGCCTTCCCATCGGCTCCACGGCCCGCCCGCGGTGAGCTGGTAAAGCGTCCAGACCTGGCCGTCGTCCCCGGCGGCCCACAGTTCGACGCCGCGGCTGCCGCCTTGCTGCGAGGCGGCCAACTGCCGGAACGCGTGCGGCTGGCCGCCGAGGTTCGGGCCGTGCCACGCGCCCCAGTCGCCGCCGGGGCTGCCCTGCGGGCACGCCCAGACGCTGCCGGCGTCGTCGAGCCCGGCGAACATCACGTCGCCGTTGTTCTGCAAGGCGGCGGCCAACTGGCGCAACGGCTTCGGTTGCCCCTTGAAGCCGGGGCCCTCCCAACTGCTCCAGTCTGCACCGGGGACACGCTGATACAAGGTCCATACCTGCCCCGTGGTGCCGGACGACCATACCTCGATGCCGCGATTGCCGGCCTGCATCGAGGTGGCGATCGCGTCGAAGCGCGTTTTGACGGGCGGCGCGGGATAGAGCACGTTGATCGCTTCGGTGACGCCGTTCGCGTCGAAGCCGGCACCGAGCAATGCGCTGCGCATCTCGTCGCGCGACGTGTGGGGAAAGACCTCCGGCGCGAGCAGCAGGCGGCCGACGTCGAGTGCGGAAAGATCGGGATAGCTGTGGTGCAGGATGATCGCGAGTTCGGCCGGCGTCAGCGCAACGAAGATTCGCACGAGCGCCTGCGCCAGCAACGCGACGCCTCGCAAGCCGGTGTCGTGAATGAGATTCGTGGCGAGGATCGACCGGACGGCCTCCTGCGGAGTCATGCCGCGCTCGCGCAGCGGCAGCAGGAGGCTGGCGAGTTGATGGACGTCGGGCGTGTTGGTCGGGTTGTCGTTCACGATGACCTCAGTGATAAGCGCTCGCGAGCGCGATGGACATGTCGAGCGGGGACAGCGAAGGAAAGGCGGCGATCAGCCCGGCTGCCGTGTCGTCGGCGACGTAGCCGGCCTGCGCCATGACACCGGCCATGTCCTTGGCGGTCAGGGTCGGGAACATCCTGAGCAGCGCCGGGCCGCAACTGGCGCCCGACGAGCCTCGGGCGCGCAGGTCGCGCGCGGTCTGCAGCGGATCCGGATAAGCCCGGGCCAGCGCCCGGGCCAGCGCCGATGGCGGGGTGTCGGGCCACGCGGCGAGCAGGGCCTGGCTGGTCTCGGCGGCCTCGTAGCCCGCATGGGCCATGACCCTCGCCATGCCGTCGAGCACGATCGACGGGAACGCCTGCAGCAGTTGCGGCCCACAGCTCGCGCCGTCGATTCCCTGCGCGTGGAGCGCCTCGGCCATCGCGACGGCATTCGCATAGACCGTGATCGTGAGGCTCACCGATGCCGACAGCAGCCCGGCCACCACGTTCGGCTGGTCCTCGGCTGGCAGCGCCTGCAGCGCCAGTTCGTAGACAAACGGCGTGCCAATCGGGCCGTCGAGCGTCAGCGACGCCACCAGCACATCGCCTCGCGTGCTCCAGGCCAGCAGCCGGATCTCCGGCTGCTGCCGCGCCGGCGTGATGCGCACCTGATAGCGGAACGCGCGCGGCACGGGGCGCCAGCTCAGCGTCGCGATGCGGCTCGCGCTGGTGGCGCGAAGGTCTTGTGGGGCGTCGAGCCGGGTCAGCACGAGGGCGGTGCTGGCCGGACTCGGTACCGTAGTGGCGCCGCCCCGGGCAACGACGGTGAAGCCGAAGTCGCCGCTCGGGGCAGCGGCGTCGAACGTCACGTCGCAATGCACGACTGGCGGCTGGGGCGGCGGGGTGGGCGCGGCGACGATGCGGTCGGGCTCCCAGCCGCCGCCCGCATGCGTGCTGCCGAGCACGTAGGATTCGGCGTTGTCGACCACGGGCCAGCTCAGGGTCATGCCGATTGCCGGCGGCGTGGCGTTGGCGTCGGCCAGCGGCACGGCGGTGGGCCTGGCCGGGGCCGGCAGGCGCTGGAACGGCACGTCGACCCAGGCGGTGGCGGATGCGCCCTTGGTGCCTTGCACCTGCGCCTTGTAGCCGCCTGAGGGCCACGCGGATTCGAAATCGAACGTGGTCTGGCGGGTCTCGATGGCGAGTCCCGGCTGATCGAGCAGCACCTTGGCGGCGCTGTCGAGCAATTGGGCGTGGTAGCCGCTGTTGCCCTGGCCGCCGCCCCAGGTGAACGTCACGACCCGATTGTCGACGCGCACGGCCGGATGGGTGGGCGCGCTTTGCGTCCCGGTGCCCGTGCCGGTTCCGGTACCCGTTCCAGTCCCAGTACCGGTACCCGTCCCAGTGCCCGTTCCCGTGCCGGTCCCGGTGCCCGTGCCGCCGAGGATCGCGGCGATGGCACCGACGGCCCCGGCGACGGCGGCGGCGGCACCGGCCGCGCCGGCGGCAGCCTCCGCCGCGGCGGCAGCCGCCGTGCCCGCGGTGGCGGCCACCGCGTCGGCGGCGGCGGCTTCGATCAGGCCCTGGCAGGCGAGCGTCGCGGCATAGGCCGCCGCCGCCTTGCCCGCCGTCAGCGCGATCAGCGTGGCGATCGCTTCGCTGTTCTTCAGCAGGCCCTGGACGAACGACTCGGCGGCGCCCGCCAGCGCCCTTTCGATATACGAACCGAGCTCCGACAGCTTGGCGGAATTGGGCAGCGGGATCTCGACCATGTCGGGGAACTGGATCGCCGCCGCCGTGAGCGAGGTGGTGGCGATCGTCAACCTGTAGGTGCCGCCGAGCTTCAGGAGCAGGCCGGCGTCCCCCGTGCCGAACGACACGTCGATCTTGAAGCTCGACTTGAGTAGCTGGTTGAAGGTGAAATCGACCAGTTGGCCGCAGCCCGAACTGCCCTGGCTCGACAGCTTCTGCAGCGTCTTGATGAAGTCGATCGCCTGCGTCAGGTAGTCGAACTGCGGCCAGTTGGTGACCTGGAAGCCGCCGTCCTTGCTGTAGCGCACGCCGAGCGTGGTGTTCTTCGGCAGGAACGGCGAGTAATCGGTCAGGGAGGTGAGCGAAGCATCGACCTGCAGGTTGCCGCGCGCATTCTTCTGGACCGCGACGCTGACCCCGACGCCGAACGAGGCCTGCATGAACCACAGGCTGCCGGCGAAGCCCATCGATTTGCGGCCGCCGACCGTCGAGATCATCAGCTTCGGCCCGCCCGTGGCGCTGCTGGCGTCAGGCGCGGCGATGGTCAGGATGTAGATGTCGACGGGATTGGCCAGCGCGATGGCGCCGGTGATGCCGTCATCGGCGATCTGAATCGTGCCGACCACCGTGATCGTGCCGACCACGGTCATGTCGAAAATGGCCTCGATGTTGAAGCCGGGCTGGTATGCGATGCTGCTCGTCGGGGGCGCGGTCGGCAATTGTCCGGCGCCGCCCGAGACGGGGCAGGCGAATCCCTCCAGGCTCAGCGGCGCGTTGCCGCCGGACCCGCTCTGGCCTTGCGCCGGCTTGCAGTAATAGAGCTGGCTGCCCGCCTTGAACGTGATGTCGATCAGCGACGTCGGCCACAGCTGGCCGCCCAGGCACTGGTTGAACACGTCGCCGATCGACAGGCTCTTGTCGACCTTGACGCTGGCCACGCGGGGGATGCCGTCCTGCAGGTAGAGATAGCCGGTCAACTGGGCCGAACCGACCGTCACCGTGCCCTGCACCTGGAAGTTCTTCTGCTTGTCGTTGTCACCGTATCTGGCGTAGACCCCGAACACCAGGTTCGAGAACGCGATGCCGCGCATCGCGCCGTCGAACAGCGAGGGCACCCTGAGGTCGACCTGCGCCGCCAGCAGGCAGGCCGTCACGGTTTTCTGCTCGCCGTCGACGATCAGGGCGCCCGAGAACGCGTAGTTGCGGTCGAACAGCGTGACCGTGATGGTCCCGCTCACGCTCAGGTGCGTGGCCGTGGTGAACCGGTAGCCGACCTGGATCTGCTCGAAACCGAACAGGTCGAACAGCTTGAAGTTCGGCAGGGTGGCGCTGTAGGTGGCCTGCTTGACGGCCGTACCGGCCGCGGTGCCGCTCGCCAGCACCGCCGACAGCGACAGCACGTCCCCGGAGCCGGCCGGCGTTTGATAGCCGATCTGCAGCAGGCTGCCGAACAGATTGAGGTTGCTGAGCCGGACCGTGAGCCAGAAGCCGCAGGTGTCCTTCATGACCGTGGTGGCGTCGGCCACGGTGTTCGGCACGGGCGTCCGGGGAAACAGGCTGGACAGCGTGGTCGTGCCTGAGGGCGCGTCCTTGCCGAAATAGCTGAAGGTGAAAAAGCCCGCGTCCTGCACCAGGATTTTCCCCGGCGGCAATTGCGTATTGAAAGCGTCGTTCAGGAGTTGTAAAACATCGAGGCCGCCGGCGGCGGGTGACGCCAGATCGACGTAAATCAGGCTGTATTGACGCGACAAATCCAGTTGGCACTGGCTCTGGCTATTGAATTTGCCGCCGAAAATTTCCGACCACGCAAACCGGGCCGAGATGCGGATGTCCATGGGCGAAACGTTCTCTCGCACTAAATATGCTGCCATGCGGCGAGGTGACGAACGTCACTTCGCCCCCGGACTCCAATACCGCTCAGCCGCTGAAAACGTGCTTGCTCGGGTCGTAGGTCCCTTCCGATACGACGACGTTGAGGTTCTGCACGATATCGTTATTGATGGCTTCCTTGATCACGTCCATCGGCGGCGAAACCGCGACGTACACCTGGTTGCTGCCGCCCACCGCCACTTCCAGCAGCGTCGTCGGCGTGGCGGGCGACTCACCTTCCTTCGGCGCGGCCGACGAAGTGACGTTGAACAGGAACGGCGCGGCGCCGGTCGGCGTGCTGGTCGGGATATTCAGGGAGGCGGTGTAGATTTTGCTGTCGATATTGAAGACGGCATTGACGGTAGCGCTGATTCCCATTTGACAACTCCATTCTGCGTTGGCTGGCGATTCCGGATGTGCCGGAGATAATCCTGGGCACCGGGCAGGTAAGGCGTCGCAACTATAGCGTTAAAGATTTTACAAAACAATCTCGATTCGACGCCAAACGTTTCACGATAGGTGGCTGTCATTTATTAAGCGGAAAAAACATTTGCGTGCCTCCCGGCACGGCCTGAAATACCGCGCACGAATGCCCGATTTTCAACAGGAGGCGAATCAGGAGTTTTCCGGATATCGATGGGGATAGTGAAAATCCGGCTAGCACGAAAATCCTGAATTTTTCAATCTTGATCAGGAAAATGGAAATCCCGGCGGCGGGAGCATGGCGATTCACGCATGTTCGGCCGTGGCCTGGCACGGCGGCGGCACCGGATGAACAGGCGTGCGTCCGTCGGGGCGCGCAAGGCGGGATGAAGGGTGGATGAGGTCAGGCGAGGGCGGGTGAATTTACCGCCGCGGAGCGTGCGTCGGCACGTTTGCATGCGCTCTTTTTGCACTTGGCGGTGCGAGCCCGGTAAAATGCAATGTTGATCCACGGAAAAGTACCCGTGGCCACTCGCGGAAGGATTCCCTGAACATGTCTGATCTTCGTCTTACCAAGCGGTTCGCGGTTGTGCTGGCAGTCGGTACGTTCGTGGCAGGGTGCAGCTCGCCGTCGCCCACGAAAATCGATTACAAGAGCGATTCCAAAACCAAGGAGGTATCGCTCGCGGTTCCGCCGAACATGATGGACGAGACGGCCGATCAGCGTTCGCTGCCGCCGCAGGGCGGTGAAACGTCGCTGTCGAGTCTGCAACAGACCCAGCAGGTCGCGCCGACCACCGATACGGTCGTGCCGCCGACGCAGGGCATGCATCTGCAGCGCGAAGGCACGGAGAGCTGGCTCGTCATCGACGGCCAGACGCCAGCCGAAGTCTGGCCGCAGGTGCGCCGCTTCTGGCAGGAGCAGGGCTTCCTGCTCGTCATCGATCAGCGCGACAAGGGCGTGATGGAGACCGACTGGAACGAAACGCATCCGTCGATCAACCAGGGCCTGATTCGCGGCGTGATCTCGAAGGCGATGGGCAATTCCTACGTGACGGCCGAGCGCAACAAGTACCGCACGCGTCTCGACACCGCGCCGAACGGCGGCACCTACGTGTTCATCAGCCAGAAGGGGATGCGCGAGGCGCTGACCGGGCCGAACAACGATTCGAGCAAGTGGGAAACGCGGCCGAACGATCCGGCGCTCGAAACCGAATACCTGAAGCGCCTGATGGTCGTGCTCGGTCAGAACGATTCGCGCAAGGTTGCCGGTGGCGCCGCAGCGACCGACGCGGCATCGGTGCCGGCCGCGCCGGCAGCGACGCCGGCCGGTGGCAACGCGGCCGCCGCCGCGATCGCGGCGCAGAACGCCGCCAACGCGGGCTCGCAAGGCCCGCGCCGGTCCAGCGAAGCGGGCGACGTGCCGCCCGAAGTCACGCTCGGCGAGCCGTATGACCGCTCGTGGCTGCGCGTGGGGCTCGCGCTCGATCGCGCGAACTTCACGGTCGACGATCGCGATCGCTCGAAGGGGCTCTACTACGTCCGCTACGTCGATCCGAAGGATCTGAGCTCGGCCGAGCAGGGTTTCTGGAGCCAGCTGTTCCACGGCAAGAAGGAAAAGACCGCGAAGCAGTATCTCGTCAACGTGAAGGCGCTGACGCAGGACCAGACGCGCGTCGCCGTGGTCGACGCGAGCGGCAACATCGACGGGTCCGGTCCGGCTCGCCAGATCATGGGGCTGCTCGTCGACCAGCTGCGCTAATCTTCCGGCTTTCCCCGCAGTCGCCAAGCCCGCCGTCCGGCGGGCTTTTTCATTTGTGTCACGGAAATGAATGCGCGTTACGTAACGTTACCCGGGTAACGCGCGGGCCGCGCGGGCGTGTGCTGCCGGGTGCATGATTGTTAACTCAAATAAATCAAAGACTTACCGGAGAATTTTTCGCTGGCACGGAAGCTGCTGATAGGGATACCGAACGATGTTGCCCGGCGCGGCGCGCGTGACGCCACAGGCCTGTCACCGCCGATGCCGACGCTACCGGTCACCGCTTTGCGCGGCGCGGACGATTCCGCGCCCGACCCGCCTGATGGCCCGTGCCGCGCATGGGCCTCGATGGCCCCGTCGCCTATCCTCGTAGGGCGACGGTTTTGCCCGCGCTTCGAAGGAAGCGCGGGCAATTTTTTTGTGGATCGCCAGGCTCGCGGCCAGCTTGGCCGGATTCGTGTACGCTGCCCGTTTCCGAATCAGGTCAGGAGCCGAAACATGTCAGAAGTCGCCGTCGTCGCCACGATCATCGCCAAGCCGGGCATGGAGGACAAGCTGTTCGAGCAGCTCGGGACGATCATCGGGCCGACCCGGGTCGAGCAGGGGGCGCTGCAATACGACCTGCACCGTGATCGTGACGATCTGCGGCGTTTCGTGTTCTTCGAGCGTTGGGAGAGTGACGCGGCGCTGGTCGCGCACGGGCAGGCGGCCCATATGCGCGCCTACAAGCAGAATGCCGCCGAGTGGATCGAAAGCGCGGAAGTCCGCGTGATGCATCGGGTGGCCTGAGGCGGCATGAAGTGGTGGCATGGGCGCGGCGTCTGCCGGAAAGCCGCGTCCGTGCGACGGGCAGCATCCGGGCTGCCCGCGCTGCCTTCGCCGTCAGTGCGCGGCGTTCGGCACGTCGAGGATCAGGATGATGGTCCAGTCGGCGTCGCCGTCATGGTGATACTGCCGCTCCACCACGATGAACGGCTGCTGCTTGCCTTGCGGGCCGAGGAACAGCACGTCGCCTTCCATCGGCAGGCACTCGATCGGGGGCAGGGCAAGAAACGCATCGTCGGAGCCGCGCGGCATCAATTGCTTGATCTTGCGCGTCGCCTCTTCGGTCCATTCGATGTCCAGCTGGATATTGCTCATTCTGTCCTCCGCACCACGGTGCGCACGGTTGGAAAAGTCGGGTGCGCGACTTTAGCACAGCGCGCGGTATCTGCCGAACCATGAAAAAAGCCGAACCCGGCGGCACCGGATTCGGCCTGCGACGGTCACGCGGACCGCTGACTGCGGATGGCGCTTACTGGCTGGCGGCTTCCGGAGCCGCCGCCTTCTTCGCCTTGTGCGTCTTCTTCATCGTGTGATGGTGATGATGGGCCGGCTGTTGCATTTCGGCGGATTGCTGGGCCTCCCGCTGCTGCTGCAGAGCTTGAGCCCGTTGCTCGATTTCCGCAATCTTGGCCGGATCGGTGATCGTCGTGATCGTCGTGCTTTCTTGCGCATAAGCCGCGCCGGTCAGAGCCGACATCGAAACCAGAATAGCCAGGGACATTTTCTTCATTGCTCTACCTCCGCTAAGTGGTGATGGACCCGAGTTTGCCGAAGAGTCCGGCACAGCAACCGAGTGAGCCGAGTGTAGCAAAAGTGACGGATCGATGCACTTCCGGCTCGGGGCGCGGCGCCGGCGTCTTGCCCGCGCGACAGCGGCGGTGCCGACATCGCGGCGCCATCTGCGTGTGCGTGCGGCTGCGCGGCACGGCCCCGGATTGCCCGCGGGACGCCCCGCAGGCGCGTCGCGGCGGCGCGCCGCGTCGTCTCAGAACCAGCCCAGCCGGCGATATGCGTAGAATTGAACGATTCCGGCGATTTCGTGCAGGGCGCGCGACGCCACGACGACGTTCGTCCAGCGCGGCCACCAGCCGCGGATCGCCCGATGCCGGTTCGCGAATACCGGCTGGGGCGTCACGCCGAATCTCGCGAAATCGAGCAGCGCGCGCCGCATCTGATACGAAGACGTCACGAGAATCGTCTCATCGTAATGTTCGGCGAGTAGGATGGGTGCCGTGTACTTCGCATTTTCGTAGGTGGTGCGGCTGCGCCGTTCGAGGACCAGATCGCGCACGGGCACGCCGCGCGCGAGCAGCAGCGGGGCATACAGATCGGCTTCGGTCGTGCCGTGCCGGTGCGGATCGCCGCCCGTCACGATCACGGTGCAGCGTGCCAGGGTTCGTTCGCAGACCGAATGGAGTTCGGCCGCGCGGGCGATGCGGGCCAGCCCGTCGTCGGGCGGCACGAGCAGGCCGTCGCGGCGCTCGATTCCGGCGCCGAGCACGACGATCGCGGTGTGCCCCGCGAAGATCGGCGGCTCGGCGGGCGTCACGCCGGACTCGGCGAGCGCGACGAGCGGAGCGGTCAGCCAGCCGGTGGCGAGCCCCGCCAGCAGCGCGAAGCCGAGCATGAGGAGGGCGGTGCGGCGGGTACGCCAGATGGCGGCGGCTGCGAAGAGCAGCACAAATGAATCGAACAGAATCAATTTGAATGGGGTAAGTTAACTTTTTGCTCGGTTGTGTCCGATCCGGACCGAATCGCTGCGAAATGTAGCGTAACGGGGACGGATGAGAAAGGCGCAGGGGGAGGATAGGTAATGCCCACCTGTCGTTGCATGACGGTGCCGGCGGGCGGAGACCCGGTCGGCGAGACCGCCTGCAGATCGCTGTACTTTGAGAAAGAGTCCAGATGGCCACGTATTCCAACGAAGCAGTGCTCGATGCCCTCCGGCGGGTGCAGTACCGGCAGGTCCCTTGGGCGCGGCGCCCGAACGTCTTCGAATACCTTCGCAACCTCGGACTGATGGACACGGTGCGCCAAAAGACGGTGGCACCGGCCCCGGGCTTTCATGCCCCGGTCGATATCGCGGTGCTGACCGAATCGGGGCGCGCCGAGTTCGCGCGGCTCGAACGTGCCGAACGCCTGCCCACCTGGATCGACCGCCGCATCGACGACTACGCGCTCAGCGAAGCCGGTGCCGTGTCGATCCTCGAGAGCCGTCTCTAGCGCGGAGCGTGCGGGCAAAAAAAGCGCCCGTATCGGGAGATACGGGCGATACCGGGTACATTTCGCTGTTGCCAGGACGGTTCACATGGCTCTGATGTGACTGCCGACGTGGTGCGCAGTTCCCGGCCTCGATGAATTTCGCGACCGGTTGCGACGGGGGCGGCGGCTCATTGGCGCGGCGCAAAGCCCGGCGGCCGCGCCGGTAGCGGCGCGTTGCGTCCACGGGCATTGCTCGCGATATCGCCGCGCAGGTCACCGCGGGGGACGATGTTCGGCGGGGCGGCGGGCGGTGCCGACGGTGCATGAGCGTGCCCTGCCTGCCCGCGATGAGCGGATGGCGGCCCGACGCGCCGGTCCGCCTGCGCAGGCTGGGCGAGCGCCAATGCAAGCATCAGGCTCGTCGCCGCGAGCAGCGTGTTGCTTTGCATGGTTCGGGCTCCCTGAGGCCGTCGATGCGGCCCGTTCATCTATCCGAACGATAGGGGCGGGAGCGCGAGCACGCTGTAAGCAATGGTTAGGAGATGTTTCGCGGTCGCGGCCGGATCAAGGCGAGCCGCGAATCGCGCACCGGCGCGCGGCATCTCGCCGGCCCGGGGCGGTTGCGGGCGCAGGCGTCACCCGCAACCGGCCTGACATCACGCCATCTTGACAGGCGCGCGCCAGGATTCCGGATTGGTCCAGAACGCGCCGCGCAGGCGGTCGCGGCTCGGCGGCGCGGGCGGCTTCACCGCGCTGGCGCCGATCCGGCCGCGCAGCGAGATCTGGCGGCCGCTCGTGCCGAGGCGCTTGACGACTTCGGCGAGCGTACCGTCGGCCTGCCATTCGTCGAAGCGCCGGCGGCACGTCGGCGGCGACGGATAGCGGCCCGGAAGTTTCGACCAGCCTTCGCCCGTCGACAATACCCACAGAACGGCGTTCACGACCGAACGTGCTTCCACGCGGGGACGACCACGGCGCTCACTGCGAGCCGGTTCCGCGCAGAACAGTCCTTCGACCAGCGCCCATTCGTTATCCTTCAAATCGTCGAACAGCATCATGTCCTCACCTCAGCGAAGCTAACTCCGGTGCGCTGCCCCGCGCCGCGCACTCTTCAAGCACCCGATCCGCACCGGGTGCCGGGTGGGGGTACCGGTTCGCTCCGTTTGTCCGGAGGTTACCGCGACCCTGTACGCGACTTAATGCATGAAGCGTGCCACGTTGACGGCAATCCCCGTGAAAGCCGCTTCGCACCGGGCCGACGGCCAAGTCAGCTAGGGGCGTATAAGACGCCAAAATGCCCCTGCGGCAAATCGGGACAATCACCAATCTTGTGCAATCGAGCCCGTGCGGCGTGCGTGGGGGCACTTGCTGCACCGCACCGATTCATCGCGAACGGGATGGGGACACAAGCCCTACAATCGCGCATCGAAGCGTGAGATTGATGAGGGCATCCAATGAATATCACCCTGCGCCAGCTGAGGGTGTTCATCGAGGTCGCGCGCCTGCGCAGCTTCAGCCGGGCCGGTGACGAGATCGGGCTCACGCAGTCCGCGGTCAGCCGCTGCGTGCGCGAACTCGAGGGCGAGATCGGCCTGAAGCTGATCGATCGCACCACGCGCGACGTGCAACTGACCGATGCGGGATCGAATCTGGTCGCGAGCGTCTCGCGGCTGCTCGGCGACCTGGACGACGCGCTGCGCGAGATTCGCGAGATCGGGGAGCAGCGGCGCGGGCGCGTGCTGGTCGCCGCCAGCCCGACCGTCGCCTGCCGGCTGATGCCGCGCGTGGTCGCGGCGGCCGAGCGGCAGTTTCCGTTCGTCACGCTCGGGCTGCGCGACGACGTGCAGAGCGACGTGCTGCGCAAGGTCAAGTCGGGCGAGGTCGATTTCGGCGTCGTGATCGGGCCGCTCGTGGCCACCGACCTGGTCTGCGAGCCGCTCATGACCGACTCGTTCTGCCTGATCGCGCGCGCCGATCATGCGCTCGCCGCGCTCGACAGCGTGTCGTGGAGTGCGCTCGACGGCGAGCGCCTCGTGCTGCTCGACTACGCGTCGGGCAGCCGGCCGCTGATCGACGCGGCCCTGGCGCTGCATCGGGTCGGTGCTGCGGTCGTACAGGAACTCGGCCATTCGGCGACCGTGTTCGGGCTGGTCGAGGCCGGCGTGGGCGTCAGCGTGCTGCCGTGGCTGTCGTTGCCGCTGCCGGCCGGCTCGTCGCTGGTGGCGCGGCCGCTGATGCCGCGCGCGGAACGCACGGTCGAGCTGATCCGGCGCCGCGACCGCTCGCTGTCGCCGGCGGCCGAGGCGATCTGGGGGCTCGTGCATGGCATGCCGGCGCGCGCCGAGGATCTCGACTGACGCCGCCCGCCCGCGCGCGCAGGATCGGCGGCGCCCGGATTGTTTCCCGGCTCCGCGTGGCCGCCGGGGCCGCTACACTGGCGGGGATCGATCAACCAGGAGAGAGGTTTGAACCTTATCGGCAACGAGATGGAGCGGGGATCCGGTTCGTGGGGCCCGCGTGCGAGCGTCGAATCGCTTCGGCCGTCGCTGATCCGCGAGGTCGCGAACGCCGGCTTCGGCGTGGACGGCGTGCTGCCGTTCTGGTTCGGGGAATCGGATCGCGTCACGCCGGCGTTCATCCGCGAGGCGGCCGGCACGGCGCTCGCGGACGGCGACACGTTCTATACGCACAATCTCGGGGCGGCCGCGCTGCGCGAGACGCTGGCCGCCTACGTCACGGCGCGCCACGGCGCGACCCAGGCTACCCAGATCGCGGTCACGAGCGCCGGCGTCAGCGCGCTGATGCTGGCGGCGCAGCTGCTGGTCGGCGCCGGCGACCGGGTGGTCGCGGTCACGCCGCTGTGGCCCAACCTCGTCGAGATCCCGAAGATCCTCGGTGCCCAAGTGGAGTGCGTGGCGCTCGACTACGGCGAGGCGGGCTGGCGGCTCGATCTCGAGCGCCTGCTGGCGGCGCTCACGCCCGACACGCGGATGCTGTTCGTCAATTCGCCGAACAACCCGACCGGCTGGACCCTGTCGCGGGCCGAGCAGGCGGCGGTACTCGCGCATTGCCGGCGGCACGGCATCTGGATCGTCGCAGACGAAGTCTACGAACGGCTCGCGTTCGGCGCCGACGGGGCGTCGTCGTTCCTCGACCTGGCGTCGCGCGACGAGCGCGTGATCGTCGTCAATTCGTTTTCGAAGGCCTGGGCGATGACGGGCTGGCGGCTCGGCTGGCTGGTTGCCCCGGAGCGGGTCATGGACGGGCTCTCGAAGCTCGTCGAATACAACACCTCGTGCGCGCCGGGCTTCGTGCAGGCGGCCGGCATCGCCGCGGTGCGCGACGGCGAGCCGTTCGTGGCCGAGTTCGTCGGCGCGCTGCGCACGGCCCGCGATCACCTGGTGGCAGCGCTCAACACGCTGCCGGACGTGTCCGTCGAGGCGCCGGACGGGGCGATGTACCTGTTCCTGCGGCTGCCGGGCGCGCACGACAGCCTTGCGTTCTGCAAGCGGCTGGTGCGCGAGGCGGGCATCGGCCTGGCGCCGGGGCGCGCTTTCGGCGACGAGGGCGAGGGTTTCGTCCGCTGGTGTTACGCCTGCGACACCGCGCGGCTCGACATCGGTGTGGAACGTTTGCAGGCATTCCTGCACCGAAGCGGCGTCTGAAGCTGGCAGCCGCGTCAGCCGGGCCGCGTGCGATCTCGATCGAAGCGGTCCGGCAGCTTTACGCCTCGTTCGAATTTGCGTAATATGGCGCTCAGTCACGCGATTCGATCAAGGTTTCGCGCTGTTCCGTCCGGTCAGGGTCAGGCTTCGAGCAGGTTTCGCCACCCCCGGTTCGTGCTCCCATCAATATGACCGATCAGAATCGGGCGAGCGCGTCTTCCGTTCCTATTCGTCTGTTTCGTATTTTGATCCGGTTCGTTTGACCAGAGGGTCTGGCCTAGCTGCATGAATACCCAAGAGGCGAAGATCGTCCTCGAGACTGCTTTGATCTGTGCGCAGGAGCCGCTCAAGCTGAGCGATCTGCGCAAGCTCTTTGCCGACGGCGTGTCGGCGGACACAGTCCGAACGTTGCTCGAAGAATTGAAAGAGGCGTGGTCCGGCCGCGGTGTCGAACTCGTCGCGCTGGCCACGGGCTGGCGCTTTCAGAGCAAGCCGGCGATGCGCGTTCATCTGGATCGATTGCATCCGGAAAAACCGCCGAAATATTCGCGCGCGGTACTCGAAACGCTGGCGATCATCGCGTATCGCCAGCCGGTCACGCGTGGTGACATCGAGGAAATTCGCGGCGTGACGGTGAATACCCAGGTCGTCAAGCAACTCGAGGATCGCAGCTGGATCGAGGTGATCGGCCATCGCGACGTGCCGGGGCGCCCGGCGCTCTATGCGACCACGAAACAGTTTCTCGACGATCTCGGGCTGAAGGCGCTCGACGATCTGCCGGCGCTCGAAGAGCCCGCCGCGCATCTCGAGGCGAGCCTGCTGGCGCAGGCATCGATGGAATTCGCTGACGGCGTGTCCGGCGCCGACCCGGTCGTGCCGGCCGGGGAACGCCCGGACGACGACGCGGCCTTGGTCGCGCCAGCCGGCGACCCGATGCAGCCTTCGGACGCGGTGCCGGCGGATGCCGCCGCCCCGGCGAACGAGGCGGAAATCGACCAATCGGTGAGCGAAGTGGACGCGGCTCAAGAGGCCGACGGCCATTTCCCCGGCAACGCCGATTCGATCGACGACGCAACGGAACCCGCGTCGCCCGATCCGGTCGAGAAGGAAACACCAGGCCGCGCGCCCGATGCCGACGAGGCGGCGCGCGATCACGAGGCGGGAGCCAGCTGCGCAACGGTGCAGTCCGGGCAGCACGAGGCCGATGTGGCTGAGGCGGTCCCGGCGCACGACGACGTGCATGGCGAAGCCGCCAAATCCCTGGGCGACACGACGTCCGGCGAGGAATCGCCGGATCGGGATGCGCCCGCGCAGCGCCGCGCTTGACGCGGCCAGATGAGATTGCCGCGCCCGCGACGGGCGCGAGACCTGACATTTCGAGGTTGTTTTGACAGATACCCACGACACTGATTCGTCCGAATCCGCGCACGCCGTGCAGGCATCGCGCGCCGACGGCGCCCCCGAGCAGTCCGCGCAGGACGCGGGCGGCGACGAGCGCCCGCGCCGCGGCCTGCGCCGCGGTCCGCGCAGCCTCATCGCACGCCGTCGCGCGGCGGCCAAATCGAAGACGGCCGAGCCGTCGGAGGGTGCGGAAGTCGCGCCGGCCGACGTGGCCGATGCCGATGCGCCGGCCGCGGCGCCGGCACCGCGCGCCGCGCGCAGCAAGGACGGCGCGCCAAAGGCGCCGCGCAAGCCGGCCGCGAAACGCGAAGGCGTCGCCCCCCGTGGTGGCGCGCAGGCCAGGCGCGGCGCGGCCGCGGGCGCAACCGCCGCGGCGCCGTCGGCCGAGGGTGTCGGTGGTGGCGCCGGGCAGGAAGACATCTTCTCCTATGTGACTTCGCCGGCGTTCGACGCGGACAACGCGTCGGCCGGCGGCGGCGTGCGTGCGCCGATGCTGCGTCGTGGCCGCCAACCCCAAAAGCGCGTGCTCGCGCCGGAAGACGATGCGCCGAAGCTGCACAAGGTGCTCGCTGAGGCCGGCATGGGCTCGCGGCGCGAGATGGAGGAGCTGATCGTCGCCGGCCGCGTGTCGGTGAACGGCGAGCCGGCGCATATCGGCCAGCGGATCCTGCCGACCGACCAGGTGCGGATCAACGGCAAGCCGGTCAAGCGCAAGCTGCAGAACAAGCCGCCGCGCGTGCTGCTCTACCACAAGCCGACCGGCGAAATCGTCAGCCACGCCGATCCGGAAGGCCGCGCCTCGGTGTTCGACCGCCTGCCGCCGATGAAGACGGCGAAATGGCTCGCGGTCGGCCGGCTCGACTTCAACACCGAAGGTCTGCTGATGCTGACCACCTCGGGCGATCTCGCGAACCGTTTCATGCATCCGCGCTACAGCGTCGAGCGTGAATACGCGGTGCGCGTGGTCGGCGAACTGAACGAAGCCTCGCGCCAGAAGCTGCTGCACGGCGTGGAGCTCGACGACGGCCCGGCCAACTTCCTGCGTATCCGCGACGGCGGCGGTGAAGGCACTAACCACTGGTATCACGTGGCGCTGGCCGAAGGCCGCAATCGCGAAGTGCGCCGCATGTTCGAAGCGGTCGGCCTGATGGTGAGCCGGCTGATTCGCACGCGCCACGGTTCGATCCCGTTGCCGCGCGGCCTGAAGCGCGGCCGCTGGGAAGAGCTCGACGAGACGCAGGTGCGCAAGCTGATGTCCACTGTCGGCCTCAAGGTCGCGGCCGAAGAGAAGGGCGGCAAGCGCGGGGCCGCCACGGCCGAGCGCAAGCAGCCGGACCCGATGCAGACCTCGATGGGTTTCCTCAATCGCGAGCCGGTGCTGACCACGCACGGCCAGCTCGACCAGCCGCGTCGCGGCGGCGGCCGGCGCGGCGCGCAGGGCGGCGGTTTCGGTGCCGGACTTGGCGGCGGTTATGCCGGCGGCGCGTCGGGCGGCGGCTATGGTGGCAATGGCGGCAACGGCAACGCGAGCGGCAACCGCCGCAACGGTGGCGGCGACGTCGACGGCAATCGTCTGTCCTATGGCGCCAACGGCAACAAGCGCGGCAGCGGCGGCAAGGGTCCGCGCAGCGGCGGCGGTGGCGGCAACGGGAACGGCAACCGGGCCGACGGCGGCGGCAACGCACGTGGTGGCGCGCGCCCGCAGCAGGCCCGCAACAATCGCTCGCGCGGTCGCTGATCTCCCGGCGCCGTACCGCGCGCGCAAACGCGCGGCAAAATCAGGCGAAATCGGCTGTTCCGGCCGATTTCGCGGGGGCGATACTTTGCGTTTGAGTTAAAAAACGCTATAATCGCCGAGTCGCTGGTCGTACAGGTTCCTTGTGCGGCTCAGGTGCGACCACCGGAGTAAGAAGATGGGCGTTTCGCCCATTTTTTTTTGCTAAAACGGCTGGGCATCTCGGGTAGCGCTTCCTGCGCCAGCAAAGGCGCGCGTCTGCGGGTGAATCGCGAACGGCGGGCGCGAACATCCGAGAGGACACAGTGCAACTGACGGAATTGATAGAAACCACGGTCACCGGGCTCGGCTACGAGCTGGTCGATCTCGAGCGCACCGGGCGCGGCATGCTCTGCGTCTACATCGACCAGCCAGCGGGCATCTCGATCGACGACTGCGAAAAAGTCACGCGTCAGCTGCAGCACGTATTGACGGTCGAAAACATCGATTACGAACGGCTCGAAGTGTCGTCCCCGGGCCTCGACCGACCGCTGAAGAAGCTGGCCGACTTCGAACGGTTCGCCGGGAGCGAAATCTCCGTCACCCTGAAAAAGCCGCTGGAAGGCCGCAAGACCTACCGGGGCATCCTGCATGCGCCGAACGGCGAAACGATCGGTTTGGAATTCGAGATGAAGAAGGGCGAGGCGGCCATGCTGGACTTCACGCTGGCCGACATCGACAAAGCCCGTCTGATTCCGCAAGTTGACTTTAGGAGCCGCAAACAATGAGTCGCGAAGTGTTGATGCTGGTGGATGCGCTGGCGCGCGAGAAGAACGTCGACAAGGATGTCGTGCTGGGTGCGCTCGAAGCGGCACTTGCGTCGGCCTCCAAGAAGCTGTTCGACGAAGGCGCCGAAATCCGCGTCCAGATCGATCGCGAGAGCGGCGAACACGAGACGTTCCGGCGCTGGCTCGTGGTGCCGGACGAAGCAGGGCTCCAGGAACCGGATCGCGAGATCCTGCTGTTTGAAGCGCGCGAGCAGAAGCCGGAAATCGATGTCGGCGACTATATCGAGGAATCGGTGCCGTCGATCGAGTTCGGCCGGATCGGCGCGCAGGCGGCCAAGCAGGTGATTCTGCAGAAGGTTCGCGATGCCGAGCGCGAGCAGATCCTGAACGACTACCTCGAGCGCGGCGAGAAGATCATGACCGGCTCGGTCAAGCGTCTCGACAAGGGCAACTTCATCGTCGAATCGGGCCGCGTCGAGGCGCTGCTGCGCCGCGACCAGCTGATCCCGAAGGAAAACCTGCGCGTCAGCGACCGCGTGCGTGCCTATATCGCGAAGGTCGATCGCACCGCGCGCGGCCCGCAGATCGAGCTGTCGCGCACGGCCCCGGAATTCCTGATGAAGCTGTTCGAGATGGAAGTGCCGGAAATCGAGCAGGGTCTGCTGGAAATCAAGGCGGCAGCACGCGATCCCGGCGTTCGTGCGAAGATCGGCGTGGTCGCCTACGACAAGCGGATCGATCCGATCGGCACCTGCGTCGGCATTCGCGGCTCGCGCGTGCAGGCGGTGCGCAATGAGCTTGGTGGCGAAAACATCGACATCGTGCTATGGTCGGAGGATCCCGCTCAGTTCGTGATCGGCGCGCTCGCGCCGGCTGCCGTGCAGTCGATCGTCGTCGATGAGGAAAAGCATTCGATGGACGTCGTCGTGGACGAGAACGAACTGGCCGTCGCGATCGGCCGGAGCGGTCAGAACGTGCGCCTCGCGAGCGAACTGACCGGCTGGCAGATCAACATCATGACGCCGGACGAATCCGCGCTGAAGCAGAACGAAGAACGCGATCGTTTGCGCGGCCTGTTCATGGCGCGCCTCGATGTCGACGAAGAGGTGGCCGACATCCTGATCGACGAAGGCTTCACGAGCCTCGAGGAAATCGCTTACGTACCGCTGAACGAAATGCTCGAGATCGAGGCGTTCGACGAGGAAACCGTTCACGAGTTGCGCAACCGCGCGCGCGATGCGTTGTTGACGATGGCGATCGCCAACGAAGAAAAGGTGGAGAATGCTGCGCTCGATCTGAAGAGCCTGGACGGCATGACGTCTGAGCTGTTGGCGAAGCTGGCGGAAAACGGCGTGCAGACGCGCGACGATCTCGCCGAGCTGGCCGTCGACGAACTGGTCGACATGACCGGAGTGGAAGAGGAAGCCGCGAAAGCGCTGATCATGAAAGCACGTGAACACTGGTTCCAGTGAGAAATGACCATGGCGCACTGATATTTGGCGGCCGGAAGGCCGCATGACCCGATGCTAACCGCAAGGAATCGGTCCTTGCACTAAGAGGAATGAATGGCGAGTAACAACGTAGCCCAATTTGCCGCGGAACTGAAAATGCCTGCTGGTGTGCTGCTCGAGCAGCTGCAGGCAGCGGGCGTCCAGAAAGCGAGTGAAGACGATGCGCTGTCGGAAACCGACAAGGCGCGTCTGCTCGATCATTTGCGTAAATCGCACGGTGCGTCCGACGCCGACAAACGCAAGATCACGCTGACCCGCCGGCACACGTCGGAAATCAAACAATCCGACGCAACGGGTAAGGCTCGCACCATTCAGGTCGAGGTGCGCAAGAAGCGGACGTTCGTCAAACGCGACGATGTCGCCGAGAGCGGTGCGGACGCTTCGCAGGACCAGGCCGACGACGTGGCGGCCGACGCGGAGCTGAAGCGCCGTGAGGAAGAGGCGCGCCGCGAGGCCGAGCTGCTCGAGCAGCAAGCGCAGGAACTGCGCGAACGCCAGGAGCGCCTCGAACGCGAGGAATCCGAGCGCCGTGCGCGCGAGGAAGCGGCCGAGGCGGAACGCCGTCGCGCCGAGGAAGAAGCGGCCACCAAGCGCGCGGTGGCAGCGGCGGCGGCTCAGGCCCAGCAGGCGGCGCAGGCCGCGGCGGCGGCCGAGCAGGCGGCGGCGCGTGCCCAGCAGGCGCAGGCTCCGCAGGAGCCGGCCGCGGCGCAGTCGAACCAGGACGAGGAGCGCGCGGCCGCCGAACGGGCAGCCCAACGCGAAGCGGCGAAGAAGGCCGAGGACGCGGCGCGCGAAGCCGCCGACAAGACTCGCGCCGAGCAGGAAGAAATCCGCAAGCGCCGCGAGAAGGCCGAGGCCGAAGCGCGCGCGATTCGCGAGATGATGGCCACGCCGCGCAAGGCGCAGGTCAAGGCGCCAGAGCCGCCCAAGCCGGTCGAGCCGCCGAAGGCGGCCGAGGCGAAGGGCACGCTGCACAAGCCGGCCAAGCCGGCCGGTGAGGCAGGTGCGCGTCCGGCGAATCCGGCCGCGAAGAAGCCGGCGGCAGCGGCCCCGGCCAGCACGACCACAGCACCGGGCGCGGCCGATCGCAACAAGAAGCCGGGCGCGGGCAAGAGCGGCTGGCAGGACGACGCTTCGAAGCGCCGCGGGATCAAGACGCGCGGCGATTCGAGCGGCGGCGTCGACCGCGGCTGGCGCGGCGGCCCGAAGGGGCGTGGCCGTCACCAGGACAGCGCGTCGTCGTTCCAGGCGCCGACCGAGCCGATCATCCGCGAAGTCCACGTGCCGGAAACCATTTCGGTTGCCGATCTCGCGCACAAGATGTCGGTGAAGGCTTCCGAGGTCATCAAGATCATGATGAAGCTCGGCCAGATGGTCACGATCAACCAGGTGCTCGACCAGGAAACGGCGATGATCATCGTCGAGGAACTGGGGCACCGCGCGGTGGCGGCGAAGCTCGACGATCCGGAAGCGCTGCTGGTCGAGGGCGAAGTGAGCGTCGACGCGGAGCAGCTGTCGCGTCCGCCTGTCGTTACCGTGATGGGTCACGTCGATCACGGCAAGACCTCGCTGCTCGATTACATCCGTCGCGCGAAGGTGGCGGCGGGCGAAGCGGGCGGGATTACGCAGCATATCGGCGCTTACCACGTCGAAACGCCGCGCGGCGTCGTCACGTTCCTCGATACGCCGGGTCACGAAGCGTTTACCGCGATGCGGGCGCGTGGCGCGAAGGCCACCGACATCGTGATTCTGGTGGTCGCGGCCGATGACGGCGTGATGCCGCAGACCAAGGAAGCGATTGCGCACGCGAAGGCGGGTGGGGTGCCGATCGTCGTCGCGATCAACAAGATCGACAAGCCCGATGCGAATCTGGATCGGGTCAAGCAGGAACTGGTCGCCGAAGGCGTCGTGCCGGAAGAGTACGGTGGCGATTCGCCGTTCGTCGCGGTCTCCGCGAAGACCGGCTCGGGCATCGACGATCTGCTCGAAAACGTGCTGCTGCAGGCCGAAGTGCTGGAACTGAAGGCACCGGTCGAGGCGCCCGCCAAGGGCATCGTGATCGAAGCGAAGCTCGACAAGGGCAAGGGCCCGGTCGCGACGGTGCTGGTGCAGTCCGGCACGCTCACGCGTGGCGACGTGGTGCTGGCGGGTACCGCCTACGGCCGCGTGCGTGCGATGCTCGACGAGAACGGCAAGCCGACCAAGACGGCCGGCCCGTCGATTCCGGTCGAGATCCAGGGTCTGTCGGAAGTTCCGGGCGCGGGCGAGGAAGTGATCGTGCTGCCGGACGAGCGCAAGGCGCGCGAAATCGCGCTGTTCCGCCAGGGCAAGTTCCGCGACGTCAAGCTGGCCAAGCAGCAGGCCGCGAAGCTCGAGAGCATGCTCGAACAGATGAGCGAGGGCGAAGTGCAAAACCTGCCGCTCATCGTCAAGGCCGATGTGCAGGGTTCGCAGGAAGCGCTGGTGCAGTCGCTGCTCAAGCTGTCGACCAACGAGGTGCGTGTGCAGATCGTGCATGGCGCGGTGGGCGGCATCAGTGAAAGCGATGTCAACCTGGCGGTGGCCTCGAAGGCGGTCATCATCGGCTTCAACACGCGTGCCGATGCTCAAGCCCGCAAGGTCGCCGAGTCGAATGGCGTGGATATCCGCTACTACAACATCATCTATGACGCAGTGGATGAGGTGAAGGCGGCCATGTCGGGCATGCTGGCGCCGGAAAAGCGCGAAGTCCAGACCGGAACGGTCGAGGTGCGCCAGGTCATCAAGGTGCCGAAGATCGGTCTGGTCGCCGGCTGTATGGTCACGGACGGCGTGGTCAAGCGCTCGTCGTCGGTGCGCGTGCTGCGCAACAACGTGGTCATCTTCACCGGCGAGCTCGATTCGCTCAAGCGCTTCAAGGACGACGTGAAGGAAGTGAAGCAGGGCTTCGAGTGCGGTATGTCGATCAAGAACTTCAACGATATCGTCGAAGGCGATCAGTTCGAAGTGTTCGAGGTCACGGAAGTCGCGCGTACGCTGTAATGCCGGCGTGAAGGCTCTCAAGGGCGGGACCGGCGCGAGGCCGGTCCCGCCTTTTTTCATGGCGCCGGCCGCTCGCGCGGCCGGTCGTCCAAGAACGGAAAGACGGATTCACCATGACGAAGAAACGCAGTTCTCCCAATCGCAACGTCCAGATCGCCGACCAGATCCAGCGCGATCTGTCCGAGCTCATCATGCGCGAAGTGAAGGATCCCCGTATCGGGATCGTCACGATCCAGAGCGTCGAGCTGACGCCCGACTACGCGCATGCGAAGGTCTATTTCACGGCGCTGACGGGCGACCCCCTGCAGACGCAGGAAGCACTCAACCACGCGTCGGGCCACCTGCACAACCTGCTGTTCAAGCGCCTGCACATCCATACGGTGCCGACGCTGCATTTCCATTACGACAAGACGATCGAGAAAGCCGTCGAGATGTCGCGTCTGATCGAACAGGCGAATTCGACGCGCGCGAAGGACGACTGATCCACGCCGCCGATTTCCGCCGATTTCCGATTTCGCCATGACGACTGCTCCTCAACGCTCCCAGCAACCACGCGTGCCGCGCCGCATGCTCGACGGCGTGCTGCTGCTCGACAAGCCCGTCGGGCTGTCGAGCAACGACGCGCTGATCCGCGCCAAGCGCCTCTATCTCGCGAAGAAGGCCGGCCACACCGGCACGCTCGATCCGCTCGCCTCCGGCCTGCTGCCGCTCTGCTTCGGCGAGGCCACCAAGTTCTCGCAGGATCTGCTCGAAGCCGACAAGACCTATGAAGCGACGATGCGGCTCGGCATCCGCACGACCACCGGCGACGCCGAGGGCGAGGCGGTCGAGACGCGCGAGGTGCAGGTCCGGCGCACCGCCGTCGAGGCCGTGCTGCCGCGCTTTCTCGGCGAGATCGTGCAGGTGCCGCCGATGTATTCGGCGCTCAAGCGCGACGGCAAACCGCTCTACGAATACGCGCGCGCCGGGCAGACCGTCGAGCGCGAGGGCCGCAACGTGACGATCCACGCGCTCGAACTGCTCGCGTGCGAACTGCCCGACGTGACGTTCCGCGTGACCTGCAGCAAGGGCACCTACGTGCGCACGCTCGCCGAGGATATCGGCGAGGCGCTCGGCTGCGGCGCGCATCTGGTGGCGCTGCGGCGCACCGGCGTCGGCGCGCTGACCCTCGAGCACGCGGTCACGCTCGACGCGCTGTCGGATGCCGAAGCCGCCGAACGCGACGGCTGGCTGCAGCCCGTCGATGCGCTGCTGTCGACGTTTCCGCCGGTGCGGCTCGACGCCGACGAAGCGAAGCGGTTCCGGCACGGCCAGCGGCTGCGGCTCGCCGCGGCGCCCGAGACCGGCGCCGATGACGAAGCGGGCGCGCGGGTGCGCGTGTACGACGAGGCCGGGCAACTGCTCGGCGTGGCGCGCCTGCTCGATGGCGTGCTGGCACCGGAGCGGCTCGTCGTCAGCGGCGAGGCGGCCGGCTGACGGCACACGGCACACGACGCACCGCGATACGCCGCGCGTTGCCGAAGTCCCGCCACATGGCACGACGCCCGGTCGTGATGACCGGGCGTCGTGCTTTTCAGGAGAGGGCGATGATTTCAATGCGCGGCCGATGCCGCCGCGCTCGAATCGCCGCCGCCCGTGCGTTCGGGCTTGGTGATCCAGATCAGGCCGATCAGCACCACGAAGATCACGGCCGACACGTAGAACAGGTCGTTGACGCCGAGCTGCGCGGCCTGCTGCGTGGCCATCTGGTTGATGAGCCCGTTGGCCTGCTGCTCGGAGAGCCCGAGGCTGCCCATCTGCGCGACCGCCTGGTTGTAGATCGGGTTGTAGACGTTGGTCGCCTCGACGATCTGCGCGTGATGGAAGTTGTTGCGATGATCCCACGCGGTCTGGAAGATCGAGGTTCCGATGCCGCCGAACATGATCCGCACGAAGTTCGACAGGCCCGAGGCGGCCGGAATCCGGTGGCCGGGCAGGCCCGACAGCGTGATGGAGACGAGCGGGATGAAGAAGCCCGCCATCGCGATGCCCTGCACGAAAGTCGGCAGCATCAGCGACCACTGGTCGACGCCGGTGGTGTAGCGCGAGCGCATCCAGAAGCACAGCGCGAAGGTCAGGAACGCGGCGGTGGCGATGTAGCGCGGATCGGTGCGCGGCAGGTACTTGCCGGTCAGCGGCGAGAGCAGGATCGCGAAGAAGCCGACCGGCGCCATCACGAGCCCGGCGTCGGTCGCCGTGTAGCCGATCTGCGTCTGCAGCCACAGCGGCAGCAGCACGAGGTTGCCGAAGTAGAGCCCGTAGCCGACCGACAGCGCGATCGTGCCGCCGCTGAAATTGCGCATCGCGAACAGCGACAGGTCCACCACCGGGTGTTCGGCCGTCAGCTCCCAGATCACGAAGAACGCGAACGCGATCACGGCGGTCAGCGCGAGCACCACGATCGTGGTCGAGGAGAACCAGTCGAGATCCTTGCCCTTGTCGAGCATGACCTGCAGCGAGCCGACCCAGATCACCAGCAGCGCGAGGCCGACGCCGTCGATCGGCGCCTTGCGCTTGGTCGATTCGCGGTTGCGGTAGATCATCCAGGTGACGATCGCGGCGACGATCCCGACCGGAATGTTCACGTAGAAGATCCACGGCCACGAGTAGTTGTCGGAGATCCAGCCGCCGAGAATCGGCCCGGCCACCGGCGCGATCAGCGTGGTCATGGCCCACAGCGCGAGCGCCATCGATGCGCGCGCGCGCGGATAGCTCGACAGCAGCAGCGACTGCGAGAGCGGGATCATCGGCCCGGCCACGGCGCCCTGGACCACGCGCGCCACCAGCAGGAACGGCAGCGTCGGCGCGAGCCCGCAGAGCCACGACGAGATCACGAACAGGATGATCGAGGCGAAGAACAGGCGGACCTGGCCGATCCGGTCGGTCAGCCAGCCGGTCAGCGGCACCGAGATCGCGTTGGCGACCGCGAACGAGGTGATCACCCAGGTGCCCTGATCCGACGACACGCCGAGATCGCCCGAGATGGTCGGGATCGCGACGTTGGCGATCGAGGTGTCGAGCACGTTCATGAACACCGCGAGCGACACGGCGATGGTGCCGAGCAGCAGCTGCCCACCCTCCAGCGGGGGGTAGGTGACGGGTTGGGACTTGGCCATGGGCGTTCGGTTCCGGGCTTACATCCGCTTCGGCGTGGCGCCGGCGGCGGGCTTCGTGGCGGCCGGCGCGGCGCCGCCGGCGTTCTCCGCGATGATCCGGGCGATCTCGGCATTGGCATCGTCGCCGTACTTCGCGAACACGTCGGTCTGGTAGACCGTGTTCGGCACGTTGCCGAGTTGGCCGCCGCGGTCGTCCTTGATGTCGACGTCGACCTGCATCGACAGACCGATGCGCAGCGGATGCTGCTGCAATTGCTGCGGATCGAGCGCGATGCGCACCGGCAGGCGCTGCACCACCTTGATCCAGTTGCCGGTGGCGTTCTGCGCCGGCAGCAGCGAGAACGCCGAGCCGGTGCCGGCCGAGAAGCCCACCACCTTGCCCTGGTACTTGACCGACGAGCCGTAGACGTCGGCCGTCAGCTCGACCGGCTGGCCGATCCGCATGTGCGTGAGCTGCACTTCCTTGAAGTTCGCGTCGACCCACACGCCGTTGAGCGGCACCACCGACATCAGCGGATTGCCCGGCGCGACGCGCTGGCCGACCTGCACCGAGCGCTTCGCCACGTAGCCGGTGACGGGCGCGGGCAGCGTGTTGCGCGCGTTGGCCAGGTAGGCGTCGCGTACTTTCGCGGCCGCGGCCAGCACGTTCGGATGGTCGGCGACGGTGGTGTTGGCGGTCAGCGCGCGGTTCGAGGCGAGTTGCTGCTGCGCGGCGTCGACCGACGCCTGCGCGGCCTTCACGGCGTCGCGCGCGTGCGAGATCTCTTCCTGCGAGACCGCGCCCGTCTGCGCCACGGCCAGGCGCCGGCGCAGGTCGTCCCGCGCCTTCGACAGGTCGGTTTCGCGCAGCGCGACCTGCGCGCGATACTGGTCGTCGTTGACGAACAGGCCGCGCACCTTGCGCACGGTCTGCGCGAGATTGGCCTCGGCCTGTTGCAGCGCGACGCGCGCGTCGGCCGGATCGAGCACGACGAGCGGGGCGCCCGCCGTGACGGTCTGCGTGTCGTCGGCGTTGACCGCGATCACCGTGCCTGTCACCTGCGGCGTGATTTGCACCACGTTGCCGTTAACATAGGCGTCGTCGGTGGTTTCGTGGAAGCGCGCGACGAGGAAGTAATAGATGCCGTAGGCGATCGCGGCGAGCACGATGATCACGATCAGGATCGTCATCATCCGCTTGCGTTTCGTGTTGTTCGGCCGTGCGGTGCCGGCCGTGTTCTGTTGAGCGTCGCTCATGGCGAGTTTCTCCGTCGATTCTTGTGTGTGGTGCGAGTGATACGGGTGGTGTCGGGCCAGGGCTTCAGTTGGCGGCCTGCTGCTGCGTTGCCGATGCCGGCGCGGCTGACGCGGCCGCCTGCGCTGCCGGGCCGGCGGCCGCGAGCGGCGTGCCGGCCGCGTCGAAGCCGCCGCCGAGCGCGCTGATCAGGCCGATCTGCAGGTCGCGGCGGCGCATCACGAGGCTCGTTACCGACTGCTCGGCGTCGAGCCGGCCGTTGTCGGCGCTCAGCACCTGCAACTGCGGCGAGAGGCCGGCCTTGTAGCGGATCACGGCAAGCTCGTAGGCGCGCGTCGCGGCGTCGAGCGCGCGTTGCGCGTCGCCCATCTGCCGGTCGATCGCGCGGATCGACGAAACCTGCGTGGCGACGTCGTTGAGCGCGCCGATCAGCGTCTGGTTGTAATTCGCCACGCTCAGGTCGTAGTCCGCGTAGGCGCCCTTCAACTGCGCGCGCAATGCGCCGCCATAGAAGATCGGCAGGTGAATGGCCGGGCCGAACTGGGCCTGGCGGCTCGCGAACTTCAGGAACTGGCCCCAGCCGAACGCATCGAAGCCGAAGCCGGCCGCGAGGTTCACGTCGGGGAAGAACTCGGTCTTGGTTTCCTTCACGTCGTGCGCCGCCGCCTCGACCTGCCAGCGCGCGGCGACCAGATCGGCCCGGCGCGATACCAGGTCGGCCGGGATGTTGTCGGGCAGCGCGATCGCGCCGCCCGGGTTCAGCACCGGCGTGTCGATCTTCAGGCCGCGATCGGGGCCCTTGCCGAGCAGCGCGGCGAGTTGGTAGCGCACCGTGGTGATCCGGCCGTCGAGATCGGACAGCGTCGATTCGCTGGTGGCGACGTTGCCGCGCGCGGTCTGCCGCTCGACGTTGGTGTCGAGCCCGGCGCCGACGCGGCCCTCGGTGATCTTGCCGACCGTCTCGCGGTTGGTGATCTCGTGGCGTGCGATCTCACGCAACGCGTAAAGCTGGGCGAGCTGGTTGTAGGCGCGCGCGATCGACACCGCAAGCGTGATGCGTGCCTGCTGGTATTCGGCCTGCGCGGCCTTCTGCTGCGATACCGCCGCCTTCAGCTTCTCGCGATTCTTGCCCCAGAGGTCGAGTTCCCACGACGCGCTCGCCAGCACGTTGTTCTCGCTGAACCAGTTGCCGCCGTAGGGCGGCGGATAAAGGCCGTTGCCCGAATACAGCTCGCGGGTCCACGAGTAGCTGCCTTCGATCTTCGGGAATAGCGTCGCGCGCGACGATTCGATGTACGAAGACGCCTTCGCGAGCCGTGCCTGCGCCTGCGCGATGGTCGGGTTGCCGTCCACGGCCTCGTCGATCAGGCGCGGCAGCTGCGGGTCGCCGAACTGGTTGGCCCAGTCGAGCGCCGGCCAGTGGCCGCCCTCGGCCGGCAGGCTTTGCGCGCTGTCGAACTGCGAGGCCGGCGCGACTTGCTTGTCGCTGTGGATGCCGGCGTAGTTCGCGCAGCCGGCCAACGCCAGCGCCAGCGCGGCCCCGGCGAGGGGGCCGGCGGCGCGTGCCGGCCACAAGCCCTTGCGCGGCACGTTTGCCGCCGCCCGTGACTCGAAAGTGGACATTGCAAGGATTTCCTTATGTCGATGCATCGGATGATGATTGCCGTGACGTGTTACGAGGCGGTGGTGCCGCCGCCGGTGTTGCCCTCGCCGCAGTAGTTGCTGAGGATGCGGCGCAGCATGCTTTTCAGGAAACCGACTTCCTCGGGCGTGAAGCCGTCGAGGAGGCGGTCGAGCACGCTGATGAAGATCTCCGGCATCCGTTCCGCGAGTTCGCGGCCCTCGTCGGTCAGTTCGAGGCGCACCACGCGCCGGTCCTCGTGGCTGCGCACGCGCGACAGCAGCCCGCGCTTCTCGACGCGGTCGAGCAGGCGCGTCACGGCGCTCGCGTCGATCGCATATTCGCGCGCCAGCTCGGCCGCCGTCGAGCATTTGCCGACCGCGAGCATGAACAGCATGCTGGCCTGGGTGCCGGTGATCCCCAGCTCCGTCTGGGTGCGCTGCGTGACGAGGTTCGTCATCAGCGAGCGCACGCGCGAGAGCAGGTAGCCGACGCTGTCGTTGATCGGATACGCGGACACGGACGGGCCGGCCGGCGAGGGCGTGGAAGGATCCGGCATATTCTCTGATTCTGCAATAGTTGACTAGGCAGCAGTATAGGCGTGATTGTTTGCCGCGACAAATATGATTGACGGGCGCGACGGCGGCAATCGGGAGCGATACCGAGACCCGGCCGCAGGGCTTGCGGCGCAGGGCGCGAAGCCGGCAGGCAAGCCCGGGAAAGCGGCCGCCGAGGCTGCAAAAAAGATGCGAAACGGGTGGGGCCGGACCATGTCGGCTTGGCGTTCGCGCGACACTCGGTGTGCGGTGCAGCGAAGCGGTCCGCCCGCGACATCCTGGCATGCTATAATCGTAGGCTTTCCAGGACATGCAATTTTAGTCAAGCAGCGCGCGTGAGGGGTAATCAGCCACGCGCGTTTTTGCGTGTCCGATCATCAGGTTTCGATTTCAGGTTTCTATGACCCGCGCCCTTCGCAACATCGCCATCATCGCCCACGTCGACCACGGCAAGACTACGCTCGTGGACCAACTGCTGCGCCAGTCCGGCACCTTCCGCGAGAACCAGCAGATGGTCGAGCGGGTGATGGACTCGAACGACATCGAAAAAGAGCGCGGGATCACGATCCTCGCGAAGAACTGCGCGGTCGAATACGAAGGCACCCACATCAACATCGTCGATACGCCGGGGCACGCCGACTTCGGTGGCGAGGTCGAGCGCGTGCTGTCGATGGTCGATTCGGTGCTGCTGCTGGTCGACGCGGTCGAAGGCCCGATGCCGCAGACGCGCTTCGTCACGAAGAAGGCGCTCGCGCTCGGCCTGAAGCCGATCGTCGTGATCAACAAGATCGACCGTCCGGGCGCGCGCATCGACTGGGTGATCAACCAGACCTTCGACCTGTTCGACAAGCTCGGCGCGACCGAGGAGCAGCTCGACTTCCCGATCGTCTACGCGTCGGGCCTGAACGGCTACGCGTCGCTCGATTCGTCGGCGCGCGAAGGCGACATGCGTCCCCTCTTCGAGGCGATCCTCGAGCACGTGCCGGTCCGCCCGGCCGATCCGGACGCGCCGCTGCAGTTGCAGATCACCTCGCTCGACTATTCGACCTACGTTGGCCGCATCGGCGTCGGCCGCATCACGCGCGGCCGCATCAAGCCGGGCCAGCCGGTGGTGATGCGCTTCGGTCCGGAAGGCGACGTGCTGAACCGCAAGATCAACCAGGTGCTGTCGTTCAAGGGCCTCGAGCGCGTGCAGGTGGACTCGGCCGAAGCGGGCGACATCGTGCTGATCAACGGTATCGAGGATGTCGGCATCGGCGCGACGATCTGCGCCGTCGACACGCCCGAGGCGCTGCCGATGATCACCGTCGACGAGCCGACGCTGACGATGAACTTCCTCGTCAACTCGTCGCCGCTGGCGGGCCGCGAAGGCAAGTTCGTGACGAGCCGCCAGATCCGCGATCGCCTGATGAAGGAACTGAATCACAACGTGGCGCTGCGCGTGCGCGATACCGGCGACGAAACCGTGTTCGAGGTGTCGGGCCGCGGCGAACTGCACCTGACGATCCTGGTCGAGAACATGCGCCGCGAAGGCTACGAGCTGGCCGTGTCGCGTCCGCGCGTGGTGATGCAGGAAATCAACGGCGAGAAGCACGAGCCGTATGAGCTGCTGACGGTGGACGTCGAGGATGAGCACCAGGGCGGCGTGATGGAGGAACTGGGCCGCCGCAAGGGCGAAATGCTCGACATGGCCTCGGACGGCCGCGGCCGCACGCGCCTCGAGTACAAGATCTCGGCACGGGGCCTGATCGGCTTCCAGAGCGAGTTCCTGACGCTCACGCGCGGCACGGGCCTGATGAGCCACATCTTCGATTCGTACTCGCCGGTGAAGGACGGTTCGGTCGGCGAGCGCCGCAATGGCGTGCTGATCTCGCAGGACGACGGCGCGGCCGTCGCCTACGCGCTCTGGAAGCTGCAGGATCGCGGCCGCATGTTCGTGAAGCCGGGCGACGCGCTGTACGAAGGCATGATCATCGGCATCCACAGCCGCGACAACGACCTGGTCGTGAACCCGATCAAGGGCAAGCAGCTGACCAACGTGCGCGCCTCGGGCACCGACGAAGCCGTGCGCCTCGTGCCGCCGATCCAGATGTCGCTCGAGTACGCGGTCGAATTCATCGATGACGACGAGCTCGTCGAAGTGACGCCGCAGTCGATCCGCCTGCGCAAGCGCCACCTGAAGGAACACGAGCGCCGCCGCGCGAGCCGCGAAGCCGAGTGATCGGCGCCGCTGCCGCGACGTCTCGCGTCAAGCCGCCCTCGGGCGGCTTTTTTGCTTCTGGCGGCATTGCTGCGAGTAAAACACTGTTGCGTGGGCTGGGGAAATCGAGGCTTTTTGCCGCGAAAACCAGGGTAGACGGGCTTTCGGGGTGCGACATTGTGACCTTCAGTGGTGCGTATTGTGATATGCTGCGCGCACGCAAGTTTTAGGTCCTTCCAAGCAAGACTTGATTCGCGCAATCCGCTAAACGGTCAGGCCGTGTCGCGGAAGGTTGAGTAACCCGCTATTTCTCGAGAAGCTCGAAGAAAGGTGAGCGTAAAATGTCAGATGTAATGAAGCAGTTCCAGCTGAACTCCTATCTGTTCGGCGGCAATGCTTCGTATGTAGAAGAACTGTACGAAGCCTACCTGGACAATCCGGCATCGGTGCCGGACAACTGGCGCGAGTATTTCGACGCGCTGCAGAATGTGCCGGCGACGGACGGTTCGAATGCGAACGATGTTGCCCACAATCCGATCGTCGAATCGTTCGCCCAGCGTGCGAAGGCCAACGCCTTCATTCCGCGTGAAAGCAGCGGCGGCAATCTCGCCACCGCCCGCAAGCAGGTCCACGTCCAGTCCCTGATCAGCGCGTATCGGTTCCTCGGCTCGCAATGGGCCAATCTCGATCCCCTGAAGCGCCGCGAACGTCCCGCGATCCCCGAACTCGAACCCGCGTTCTACGACTTCTCCGAGGCCGACCTCGACCAGACGTTCAGCGCGAGCAACCTGTATTTCGGTTTCGAGCAGGCTTCGCTGCGTGACATCGTCAAATCGCTGCGCGACACGTACTGCGGCACGATCGGCGTCGAGTACATGTACATCGGCGATCCGGAGCAGAAGCGCTGGTGGCAGGAGCGTCTCGAATCGACGCGCGCCACGCCGAACTTCAGCGCGGACAAGAAGAAGCACGTGCTGAACCGCCTGACGGCCGCCGAAGGCCTCGAGCGCTACCTGCACACCAAGTACGTCGGCCAGAAGCGCTTCTCGCTCGAAGGCGGCGAGAGCTTCATCGCGGCGATGGACGAAGTGGTCCAGCACTCGGGCTCGAAGGGCGTGCAGGAGATCGTGATCGGCATGGCCCACCGCGGCCGCCTGAACGTGCTCGTGAACACGCTCGGCAAGATGCCGGCGGATCTGTTCGCCGAATTCGAAGGCAAGCACGTCGACGACCTGCCGGCCGGCGACGTCAAGTATCACAAGGGTTTCTCGTCGGACATCGCGACCGAGGGCGGTCCGGTCCACCTGTCGCTGGCGTTCAACCCGTCGCACCTGGAAATCGTCAACCCGGTGGTCGAGGGCTCGGCGAAGGCGCGAATGGACCGTCGCGGCGACGCGGACGGCCTGCAGGTGCTGCCGGTGCAGATCCACGGCGACGCGGCCTTCGCTGGCCAGGGCGTCGTGATGGAAACGCTGAACCTCGCGCAGACGCGCGGCTACGGCACGCACGGCACGCTGCACATCGTCATCAACAACCAGATCGGTTTCACGACGTCGGACCCGCGCGATGCGCGCTCGACGCTGTACTGCACCGACGTGGTCAAGATGATCGAGGCGCCGGTGCTGCACGTGAACGGCGACGATCCGGAAGCGGTGGTCCTCGCGGTGCAGATCGCGATCGACTATCGCATGCAGTTCCACAAGGATGTCGTGATCGACATCGTCTGCTTCCGCAAGCTCGGCCACAACGAGCAGGACACGCCGGCCGTCACGCAGCCGTTGATGTACAAGAAGATCGCGCAGCACCCGGGCACCCGTGCGCTGTACGCCGAGAAGCTGGTGCAGCAGGGCGTGATCACCGCCGAGCAGGGCGACGAGTTCGTCAAGGCCTACCGCAAGGCGATGGACGACGGCCACCACACGGTCGATCCGGTGCTCTCGAACTACAAGAGCAAGTACGCGGTCGACTGGGTGCCGTTCCTGAACCGCAAGTGGACCGACGCGGCCGACACGGCCGTGCCGCTCGCCGAACTGAAGCGCATCGGCGAACGCATCACGACGGTGCCGGAGAACTTCAAGGTCCACCCGCTCGTCGAGCGCGTGATCAACGACCGCCGCAAGATGGCGCAGGGCGACCAGCCGCTGGACTGGGGCATGGGCGAGCACCTCGCGTTCGCCTCGCTGGTCTCGTCCGGCTACGCCGTGCGCCTGACCGGCCAGGATTCGGGCCGCGGCACGTTCACGCACCGCCACGCGGTGCTGCACGACCAGAACCGCGAGCGCTGGAACGACGGCACCTACGTGCCGCTGCAGAACGTCTCGGAAGGCCAGGCGAACTTCACGGTGATCGACTCGGTGCTGTCGGAAGAAGCGGTGCTCGGCTTCGAGTACGGCTACTCGACCGCGGAACCGAACACGCTGGTGCTGTGGGAAGCGCAGTTCGGCGACTTCGTGAACGGCGCGCAGGTCGTGATCGACCAGTTCATCTCGTCGGGCGAAGTGAAGTGGGGCCGCGTCTCGGGCCTGACGATGCTGCTGCCGCACGGCTACGAAGGCCAGGGTCCGGAGCACTCGTCGACGCGTATCGAGCGTTTCCTGCAACTGTGCGCGGATCACAACATGCAGGTGGTCCAGCCGACCACGCCGGCGCAGATCTTCCACCTGCTGCGCCGCCAGATGATCCGCCTGTTCCGCAAGCCGCTGATCGTGGCGACGCCGAAGTCGCTGCTGCGTCACAAGGAAGCCGTGTCGGACCTGTCCGAACTGGCGAAGGGCTCGTTCCTGCCGGTGATCGGCGAGGTCGACGAGACGATCGACGCGAAGAAGGTCAAGCGCGTGATCGCCTGCTCGGGGCGCGTCTATTACGACATCGTCGCGCACCGCCGCGAAGCCAAGGCGCACGACGTCGCGATCGTCCGGATCGAGCAGCTCTATCCGTTCGCGCACAAGCAGTTCGAAGCGGAAATGAAGAAGTACGACAACGCGACCGAAGTGGTCTGGGTGCAGGATGAGCCGCAGAATCAGGGTCCGTGGTTCTACATCGAACACCACCTGAAGGAAGGCATGAAGGAAGGGCAGAAGCTCGCGTACAGCGGCCGCCCGGCTTCGGCTTCGCCGGCGGTCGGTTATTACGCGAAGCACTACGAGCAGCAGAAGGCCCTGATCGAAGGGGCATTCGGCCGCCTGAAGAGCGCGTCGATCGCAAAATAATCGGACGTCACGGCCCGGTGCGCGCGGCAAGCGCGCCCGGGCCGTCTCCGCACGCGCAAAGCAGGCGTGCGCCCGTCCGCAGGATCCCGACATTACCCAGATCAAGCATCCAGGAATCAAGTCATGGCTATCGTTGAAGTCAAAGTCCCCCAGCTTTCCGAATCGGTGTCGGAAGCGACCATGCTGCAATGGAAGAAGAAGCCCGGTGAAGCCGTCGCGCAGGACGAAATCCTGATCGAACTCGAAACCGACAAGGTCGTGCTCGAAGTGCCGGCGCCGGCCGCCGGCGTGCTTTCCCAAGTGCTGCAGAACGACGGCGACACCGTCGTGGCCGATCAGGTGATCGCCACCATCGATACCGAAGCGAAGGCAGGTGCCGTCGCCGCGGCCGCCGGCGAAGCCGAAGTGCAACCGGCTCCGGCGCCCGTCGCCGCGGCGCCGGCACCGGCCGCGCAGCCGGCTGCCGCAGCGGGTTCGAGCAACGCCGCTTCGCCGGCCGCCTCGAAGCTGCTGGCCGAGAAGGGCGTGGACGCGAGCCAGGTCGCCGGCACGGGCCGCGACGGCCGCATCACCAAGGGTGACGCGCTGGCCGCGAACGCCGCGCCGGCCAAGGCCGCTGCCGCCCCGGCCGCCGCCGCGCCGAAGAAGGCCGCGCTGCCGGACGTGAAGGTGCCGGCCTCGGCCTCCAACTGGCTGAACGACCGTCCGGAGCAGCGCGTGCCGATGTCGCGCCTGCGCGCGCGGATCGCCGAGCGTCTGCTCGAATCGCAGCAGACCAACGCGATCCTGACGACGTTCAATGAAGTGAACATGCAGCCGGTCATGGACCTGCGCACGAAGTACAAGGACAAGTTCGAGAAGGAACACGGCGTGAAGCTCGGCTTCATGTCGTTCTTCGTCAAGGCGGCGGTCCACGCGCTGAAGAAGTTCCCGCTCGTGAACGCGTCGATCGACGGCAACGACATCGTCTACCACGGCTACTTCGACATCGGTATCGCGGTCGGTTCGCCGCGCGGCCTGGTGGTGCCGATTCTGCGCAACGCCGACCAGCTGAGCCTGGCCGACATCGAGAAAAAGATCGCCGAGTTCGGTCAGAAGGCCAAGGACGGCAAGCTGTCGATCGAGGAAATGACGGGCGGTACGTTCTCGATCTCGAACGGCGGCGTGTTCGGCTCGATGCTGTCGACCCCGATCATCAACCCGCCGCAGTCGGCGATCCTCGGCGTCCACGCGACCAAGGAGCGCCCGGTGGTCGAGAACGGCCAGATCGTGATCCGTCCGATCAACTACCTCGCGCTGTCGTATGACCACCGGATCATCGACGGCCGCGAAGCGGTGCTGTCGCTGGTCGCGATGAAGGATGCGCTGGAAGATCCGGCACGCCTGCTGCTCGACCTGTAAGCCTGCGTTGCTCCCGTATTGAATCGCTCCGGGCGCGCGGCACACGCGTTGCGTGTGGCCGCGCGCCGGGCAACAGAGAAGGATAGTCATGTCCAAGGAATTTGACGTCGTCGTGATCGGCGCCGGCCCCGGCGGCTACGTGGCCGCGATTCGCGCAGCCCAGCTCGGCAACACGGTTGCCGTGGTCGAGAAGTGGAAGAACCCGGCCGGCGCGCTGAAGCTCGGCGGCACCTGCCTGAACGTCGGCTGCATCCCGTCGAAGGCGCTGCTCGCTTCGTCGGAAGAGTTCGAAAAGGCGTCGCATCACCTGGCCGACCACGGCATTTCGGTCGGCGACGTGAAGATGGATAACGCGAAGATGCTGTCCCGCAAGGACGCCATCGTCGAGAAGATGACGGGCGGGATCGAGTTCCTGTTCAAGAAGAACAAGATCACCTGGCTCAAGGGCCATGGCAAGTTCACCGGCAAGACCGACGCCGGCGTGCAGATCGAAGTCAGCGGCGAGGGCGAGACGGAAGTGGTCACGGCGAAGAACGTGATCATCGCCACGGGCTCGAAGGCGCGCCACCTGCCGAACGTGCCGGTCGACAACAGGATCGTCGCCGACAACGAAGGCGCGCTGAACTTCGACACGGTGCCGAACAAGCTCGCCGTGATCGGCGCCGGCGTGATCGGCCTCGAACTCGGTTCGGTGTGGCGCCGCCTCGGCGCCGACGTGACGGTGCTCGAAGCGATGCCGGCGTTCCTCGCCGCCGCCGACGAGGCGATCGCCAAGGAAGCCGCGAAGCTGTTCAAGAAGCAGGGCCTCGACATCAACCTCGGCGTGACCATCGGCGAAGTGAAGGCGAGCGACGCCGGCGTGTCGATCGCTTACACCGACAAGGACGGCAACGCCAAGACGCTCGAGGCGGACCGCCTGATCGTGTCGGTCGGCCGCGTGCCGAACACCGACAACCTCGGCCTCGAGGCGATCGGCCTGAAGGCCAACGAGCGCGGCTTCATCGACGTGGACGACCACTGCCGCACGGCGCTGCCGAACGTCTACGCGATCGGCGACGTGGTGCGCGGCCCGATGCTCGCGCACAAGGCGGAAGACGAAGGCGTGCTGGTGGCCGAAGTGATCGACGGCCAGAAGCCGCACATCGACTACAACTGCATTCCGTGGGTGATCTACACCTCGCCGGAAATCGCCTGGGTCGGCAAGACCGAGCAGGCGCTGAAGGCCGAGGGTCGCGAGATCAAGACCGGCAAGTTCCCGTTCTCGATCAACGGCCGCGCGCTCGGCATGAACGCGCCGGACGGCTTCGTGAAGATGATCGCCGACGCCAAGACCGACGAAGTGCTGGGCGTTCACATCATCTCGGCGAACGCGTCGGACCTGATCGCCGAAGCGGTGGTCGCGATGGAATTCAAGGCGGCGTCGGAAGACATCGCCCGCATCTGCCACGCGCACCCGTCGCTGTCGGAAGTCATGCGCGAAGCCGCGCTCGCGACCGACAAGCGTTCGATCAACAGCTGATCGACGCGGCCCCGAGGGCCGCCTGGGCGCCGCGCCGGTTCGCCGGCCGGCGTCGCCGTTTGATGCCGAAGGCGGGCGGGAATTTTCCGCTCGCCTTTGTTTTTTTCCGGTTTGCATGATGAACGTCACCGAATACTACGAGCGCGAACTGGGCTCGCGCGGCTACCAGGCCGATACCGCGCAGCGCACCGCGATCACGCGACTGCAGCAGTGCTTCGACGAGTGGGTCGCCTACAAGGCGCGGCGCTCGAACGCGTTCAAGAAGCTCGTCATCCGGCCGGAACTGCCGAAGGGCGTCTACATGTGGGGCGGCGTCGGCCGCGGCAAGAGCTTCCTGATGGACAGCTTCTTCGCGGTGGTGCCGGTGCAGCGCAAGACGCGCCTGCATTTTCACGAATTCATGCGCGAGGTGCATCGCGAACTCGAGGAGCTGAAAGGGCAGGCCGATCCGCTCGACGAACTCGCGCGCCGCATCGCCAGGCGCTACCGGCTGATCTGCTTCGACGAATTCCACGTCTCGGACATCGCCGACGCGATGATCCTCTACCGCCTGCTCGACCGGCTGTTCACCAACGGCGTGCAGTTCGTGATGACCTCGAACTACGATCCGGACCTGCTCTATCCGGACGGCCTGCACCGCGACCGGATGTTGCCCGCGATCGCGCTGATCAAGCAGAAGCTCGACGTGATGAACGTCGACGCCGGCGTCGACTACCGCCAGCGCACGCTGACGCAGGTGAAGATGTATCACACGCCGCTCGGCGCCGAGGCCGATCGCGCGCTGCGCAGCGCGTTCGCGAAGCTCGCGGCGGTGCCCGACGAGAGCCCGATCCTGCACATCGAGAAGCGCGAGCTGAAGGCGCTGCGCAAGGCCGACGGCGTGGTCTGGTTCGATTTCGCCACGCTGTGCGGCGGGCCGCGTTCGCAGAACGATTATCTCGAACTGGCCTCGCGCTTCCACGCGATCGTGCTGTCCGGGGTGCCGCAGATGTCGCCGCGGATGGCCTCCGAGGCGCGCCGCTTCACCTGGCTGATCGACGTGCTGTACGACCACAAGGTGAAGCTGCTGATGTCGGCGGCGGTGCCGGCCGAGGACCTGTACGTGGAAGGGCCGATGGCCAACGAGTTCAGCCGGACCGTGTCGCGCATCGTCGAGATGCAGTCTCAGGAATATCTTGAGACACCGCGACGCATTGTCGATACCTCGCTGACCTGATTGATTCGTCGCGCCGCGGGCCGCGCTTCCGGGCGCGCGCAGGGGCGGGGCGAATCGCGCCTGAATCCCGCGCCTGCGGGATCGTACTATTTCGATTTTGCCGAGCGACTCCGCTTTACTCAAGCATTCTCGGAATCGTTCAATATCCAGCGCGAAAGCCGCCCGATATCGTGTGTCATGTTCCTGTAAATGGAGAGATACATGACACCATATCGAGACATCACCGATGGCGAATGGCAGCGCGTTGCCAGCTTGCTGCCGGAATTGCGGCCGCGCAAGGAACTGCGTGGGCGGCCGCTGGCCGATGCCCGCAGCGTGCTGAATGGCGTGCTGTGGGTCATTTTCAGCGGCGCGTCATGGTCGGCCATTCCGCGCCGCTATCCGGCGTATCAAACCTGCCATCGCCGCTTCATGATCTGGTACGAGTCGGGCACGCTGCGCGCCGTGCTCAGTGAGCTGTTCGGCCCGGCCAGCGACGATCTCTACGAGACCATGACGATCCGCATGCGCAAGCACGTGCATTCCCATGCGGCGGAGTTGCGCCATGCGGTGCAGCCGAACCGGATCCGTCTGTCGCGCATCGATCCGGCCTTCACGCCCGAGCCGCACCTGCCGCCGCGTTCCGCGGCATGAAGCCGGACGCGGGCGGCGGCGCACCGCCCGCGTCCGCTCGCCCTGGCGGGCCGTCCGGGGCCTTGCTTCGCGCCGTGTCTCTCGTTTTGCCCGCCTGCAGCCGCAGGCGGCACTACCCTCCAGCGCGATACGCTTATTGCTGGCGGACCCAGGTCTGCGACCGGCCGAGCAGCGACACGCCGATATAGCCGCGCACGATCAGCTTCTGGCCGCCGTCCTCGAGCGTCATCTTGCAGCGGTACACCTTGCCGTTTTCCGGGTCGAGGATGTTGCCGCCATCCCAGTGATCACCATCGGCCTTCATGGCCTTGATGATCGTCATGCCCTTGATCAGCTGATCCTTCCGTTCGTCGGTGCAGGCGGTGCAGCGGCGCTCGGGCGTGTCGTTGTCGCCGAGGCCCTGCTTGACGACGCCCGACAGTTCACCGTTGCCGTCCTGGGAAATCTGCACGAGCGCCTTCGGCTTGCCGGTGTGGTCGTCGATGGTCTGCCAGGTGCCGATCGGGCTGTCGGCCTGGGCGAAGGCGCCCAGCGCGGACATCAGCAAGGTGCCGCCGACGGCGAGCCGGCGCAGGCGGGAATTGAAGCGGGTCATTGTCTTCCTCCTTGAATGCATCGTCTTTTTGTGCAAATTCTCATGCGGATACCCGGCCTCGCAAGGCGCCGGAAACCGTCATCGAGAATACGTGAAAGCCGTCGCCGCGTTTGATAGAGGTGCCTCTAATCGAGGTGGGCGCCCGCGGCGCGCGGACGCCCGCCGGGGTCAGTTCAACTGATAGGAGAACGATGCATTGACGCGCGGGCTGCGCGAGGCGCTTTCGATCGGCGCGTCGCCGATCGGCTTCGCGACCGAGACGTCGATGTTGTAGTGCTGGCCGTCCGACACGCGCACGCCGAGGCCGACCGACGACAGCCGGTTCGGCAGCGGCGTGCCGGCATGCAGGTAGACGCGCGCCATGTCGTAGGCGATGTAAGGCGTGATCGACTTCAGATAGGCGAAGCCGAGCGCGAACGAGCGGTTGATCTCGGCGGACATGCCCCAGCCCGAATCGCCCGAGGTTTCGCCGGGCTCGTAGCCGAGCGCGAAGCGCTGCGCGCCGAACGCGATCTGCTCGGTGGTGGGCAGCGAGACCGGGCTGAACTGGCCCGTCAGCTGCAGCGTCGTGCCGATCTTGAACGGCCACTGGTTGGTTTGCACGAGCGTCGCGCCGGTGCGCACGAAGGTGATCGAGGCCGGGTTGGTCTGCGTCGAGTTGGGGATGTTGGTGTCGACCGACTTCGACGCGCCGAGGATGTCGAACGCCTTCGCGACGTTGAAGCTGACCTTGGTGACCGAGGTCGGCCGCACGTTGGTGAAATCCATCTGCGCCTGCAGCACGCGCACCTGCGAGCGCAGACCGATGAACTGGCCGCCGATCTGGTTCTGGTACTGGTCCTCGCTGTGCGAGGCGTAGCCGGACACCGTCGCGAGCAGGCTGCGCTGGTTGTTCAGCAGGATCGGGTACGACGCGGAGACGCCGAGCTTGTCGTTGACCACGGTGCGCTTCACGTAGGACGGCAGCCCCGGGTTGTCACTCGGGTTGCCGCGATAATGGCTCGCGTCGACGCGTGCCGTGAGGCCGTTGCTGCCGATCGGCACCGAGCCGCTCGCGGCCACGTAGGTCACGTTGTTCGGGCCTTTCGGCGCGAGCGCCGACAGGCTCAACTGCTCGCCGAGCGAGGTCAGCCCGCTTTCGGTCACGGTGAACAGCCCCTGCACGCCGGGGTTGCTGGTGGCGATGCCGCTGCTCACGTTGATCGGCTTGCGCTTGACGTCGAGCGACAGGGTGGTCGCGCCGTCGGTGTTCTGCGGTGGCGGCACGTTGGCCTTCACGGTGATGCCGGGCAGCAGGCCGAAGGTGTTGACGTAGCGCTCGAACGTGGCGCGCCGCAGCGGCCGGTCGGCGGTGATGTGCGCGGCCACCGCGCGCAGCTTCGATTCCATCGCGCCGGGGTTGCCGGTGATCTGCACGTCGGACACGAAGCCCTCGACCACCGTGATCCTGACCACGCCGTCCTCGAAGGTCTGCGCCGGCACGAACGCGAACGACAGCGCATAGCCCTTGTCCTGGTAGAGCTTGGTCACGCCGTTCGCGGTTTCGATCAGTTGTCCTATCGTGATGTCCTTGCCGACGAGCGGCGTGAAGCGCGCCGACACTTCCTCGAACGGAATCGACTTGACGCCTTCGATGCGGATCGTGGCGGGGGTGAGGTGGCGGGCGAGCAGCTGTTGCACCTGCTGCGCCTGCGGTTCGACCTGGACCGTGACGGTCGAGCGCTGGGGCGGGTTGACCGGCGGCAGCGATTCGAGCGGGTTGCCGGCGGGGCGGGTCTGCGCCTGGGCGGGAACGGCGGCTGTAGCGGCGAGCGCGCACAGCAACGTCCAAACCTGTTTCTGGGTTCGCATTGTCGGTGAGTCCTCGTAGGCCTGCTGCTTTTAGTTTTCGACTGCGAACGGACGGCATCGCGATCGATGTCGTCCGTCCCGTGCAACCTGTGATGACCGTCCGTGCCTCCCGCCGGCACGGACGCTTACCGCCATTACTTCCCGACGCTGCCCAGCGTGCCCAGCAATCCGGTGACCGGTGCGAGCAGGCCCGTCGAGCTGCCGGTGCCCGAGTTCGCCGTCGAGGTGACCGAGCTGACCAGCGAGGTGACGGGCGAGAGCAGCGAGCCCGCTCCCGAGCCGGACGTCGTCCCGCCCGCGGCACCGCCGAGCGTGCCGGTGACAGTATTGAGCAAACCGGTGGCGGGCGCGAGCGGATTCGTCCCGCCTGTGCCGGTGGCGCCACTGGTGGCCGAACCGAGCGCGCCCGTGACGGTCGAGACGAGCCCCGTGACCGGCGCGAGCGGGCCGCTTGCGCCGCCGGCGGCGCCGCCGAGCGAGCCCGTCAGCGAACCGATCAGGCCGGTGAGCGGGTTGCTCGCGCCGCTGCCCGACGACGAGCCGTTGGCGACCGTCACGGTCGAGCTGCCGACCAGGCTCGTGATCAGGCCGGCCACCGGCTGCGCGCCGTTCGGGCCGGATGCGTCGACCAGGCCGCCCGCGTTGGTGACGGTGTTGCCGAGCGAGGTCACGAGCTTGCCCGCGTCGCCGACCAGCGGTTGCGACGAGGTGCTGCCGATCTGCGTGCCGGCCGAGGCGACCGCGCCGCCCAGCTGCTGCAGCAGGCCCGAGACCGGCGCGCCGAGCCCGCTGGCCGAGCCGACTGTCTGGGTGGTCTGGCCGACCGTCGTGACGATCGGCGTGATGGCCGAGCTGAGCGGCTGCGTGACGGCCTGGACCTGGCTCGACGACAGCACGTTGCCGAGCGTCATGCCGCCGGCTTCCACGCCGTTGGCGGCGGTGTTCAGCAGCGTGCCGACCGGCGTGGTGATCGGCGCCAGCGCCGAGAGCTGGCCGGTGCCGAGCGAATTGACGGTCTGGCCGAGGCCGGCGACCGTGGTGCCGGCCGCGCTGACCACGCCGCCGAGCCCGGCGACGGTGGTGCCGACCGGATCGGACGTGGTGCCGGTCTGGCCGAGGCCGCTGCTGAGCGCGTTGGCGGCCGCGTTGACGACCGTGCCGACGCTCGACACGGTGCTGCCGAGGCCTTGCGTGACGCCGCTGCCGACGCCGGGGATCGTTACCGAGCCGACGGTGTTGCCGAGATCGGTGGCGGTCTGCCCGGCGGTGGTCAGCACGCCGGTGGTGCCGCTGCTCGACGACGAGCTGGTGGTGCCGCTGGTGCCGGTCGTTTGCGGGACATTGCCGCCGCCGCTGGTGCCGGCCTGCGTCGTCATATCGCTGCCGCCGCAGGCGGCCAGCGCGGACAGGGTGGCTGCCGCCGCCACGGTCAGCGTGAGCCGCCACGCACGCAACGCCGGCGAGGATGACGGGGACGAGATCGATTGAATCGGTTTCATGATGGGTCTCCTGACGCTATTTGGTCTGACTGACAAAACACCGTTACTTCTTGCCGCCGCCGAGCAGCCCGCCGACCAGCGAGGTCACGGGTGCCAGCAGGCCGCCCGAACCGCTCGCCGCGGCGCCGTTGCTCGACCCGCTCAGGCCGGTCGCGACCGTGGTCGCGCCGGACGTGGCGCCGCTGGTGGCCCCCGCCGCCGCGCCGCCCGCCGCGCCCGCCACGCCGCTCAGCAGGCCGGTGACCGGCGCCAGCAGGCCGCCGGCGCTGCCGCCCGCCGCGCCGCCGCCCGCCACGCCGCCGAGCGCGCCGGTGACCGACGAGACGAGGCCCGTGACCGGCGCCAGCGCGCCGCCGCCGGTGGTGCCGCCGGCCGCGCCGAGCGCGCCGGTGACCGACGAGACGAGACCCGTGACCGGCGCCAGCGCGCCGCCGCCGGTGGTGCCGCCGGCCGCGCCGAGCGCGCCGGTGACCGACGAGACGAGACCCGTGACCGGCGCCAGCGCGCCGCCGCCGGTGGTGCCGCCGGCCGCGCCGAGCGCGCCGGTGACCGACGAGACGAGACCCGTGACCGGCGCCAGCGCGCCGCCGCCGGTGGTGCCGCCGGCCGCGCCGAGCGCGCCGGTGACCGACGAGACGAGACCCGTGACCGGCGCCAGGAGGCCGCCCGCGGCGCCGCCAGTGGCCCCGCCCGTGGCGCCGCCGAGCGCGCCGGTGACGGACGAGACGAGACCCGTGACCGGTGCCAGCAGACCGCTCGCGCCGCCGCCGGTGGCCCCGCCAGTGGCGCCGCCGAGCGCGCCGGTGACGGACGAGACGAGGCCCGTGACCGGTGCCAGCAGGCCGCTCGCGCCGCCGCCGGCGGTGGTGCCGCCCAGGCTGCCGAGCGTGCCGGTGACATTGGAGACGAGGCCCGTGATCGGGGCGAGCGGGCCGCTGCCGCCGCTGGTGCCGCCGAGACCGCCGAGCGTGTTGGTCAGGCCGCCCACCAGCGAGGTGACCGGGGCCAGCGGGTTGCCGCCGCTGCCGCCCGTGAGCAGGCCGCCGAGCGAGGCGACCGTGTTGCCGGTGGCCGACACCGTCGAGCCGAGGCCCGCGGTGACCGGGTTGCCGCCGCCCGTCGAGGCGATCAGCGAGCCGGCCTGATTCAGGCCGCCGCCGATCGTGCCGAGCAGCGTGTTGACCGGCGCGCCCAGGCCGGTGACGTTGCCGACCGTCTGCGTGGTGTTCGCGACCACCGAGGTGATCGGCGTGATCGCCGAGCTGACGGTCTGGGTGATCTGCTGCACGGGGCCGGTGCTCAGCACGTTGCCGAGCGTCGTGCCGCCGTTGGCCACCGTGCTGCCGAGCGTCGAGACCAGGCCGCCGACCGTCGAGGTGACCGGGGCGAGCGGCGAAAGCGGGCCGCTGCCGAGGCTCGTCACGAGGTTGCCGGTGCCGGTCACGGCGTTGCCGAGTTGCGACACCACGTTGCCGGTCGAGCCGAGCGTGGTGCCGAGCGGGTTGGAGGTGGCGCCGAGCTGGCCGAGGCCGCCCGCGAGGCCATTGCCGAGCGCGCTGACCGCGCCGCCGACGCTGCCCACCACGCTGCCGAGCGCCTGGGTCGGCGCGCTGCCGAGACCGGGCACCGACTGGCTGCCGATCACGGTGCCGAGGCCCGACACGGTGGTACCGACGCTCGACACGACGTTGCTGGTGCTGGCGACCACGCTGCCCACCGCGTTGCTCGAACTCGTGCCGCTGGTGCCCGAGGTACCGCTGGTGCCGGATGTGCCGCTGGTGCCCGACGTGCCGCTGGTGCCCGAGGTACCACTGGTACCGGACGTGCCGCTGGTGCCCGAGGTACCGCTGGTACCGGACGTGCCGCTGGTGCCCGAGGTACCGCTGGTGCCGGACGTGCCGCTGGTGCCCGAGGTACCGCTGGTGCCCGAACTCGTGCCTTGCGGCGTGTTCGTGCCGGACGTGCCGGAAGAACCCGAACTGGAGCCGCCGGTGCCCTGGCTAAGCGAGCCGGAGCCGCCGCAGGCGGAGAGGGAAAGCATGGCTGCCACGGTGGCGGCGATCAGCGTCGTCCGGAGCATGCCTTGGGCAATCGGTTGGGTATCCATGTCGTCCTCGCAGTGGTGTTGTGTGGTCTGTGTTACCGCGAGCAACACTCTGCAACACTCATGCCACGCGATTCGAACGGCACGCCGCGACCGCGGTACGACAATTCGCGCCGGCCGCAAAGCCTTGCGCCGTCTCGGTTTAACGATGGTTGAAAACGATTCTCACGCAGATTGAAATGCCGAAGCGCGGGGCGATATTCGAGGGACGTAACGTAACGTCACAGGATTTCCGTTACGCACGTCGCGTAACGTGGGCGGCATGAAAACGGTTCACTCGAACGATTGTTTTACTGATGGATTAGACAGGTAGATCTAACCTATCGTTAGCCCTTATGGGGGTCCCACCGAAAGATAGTGAAAATGAGGCCGCGCGCCGAGCTGTCGCTCAGGAAATGCATAAAAAAAGTTGAAAAGAAAAGCTGTTCGGCTTTAAGATTTGTCGGTGCGTGTTCCTGCCGCACCACAAACCCGAAGTGGAGGTGCCTATCGAAACGATTGCAAGATTGTTAAATGGCATCGAAATAGGTAAGAGCTCCTGAAAAAACGAGCTATAAAGAAATGGCCGGAGCCGGACGTCGAAGCCGGTGACGGTTGGACGGCCAATATGCCAGGCGCATCAGGCCCACGAAACTCAAGGCACGAGGGATTACCATGAACACACTCATCAATCGCTTCCTCCGGGAAGAAGACGGGGTTACCGCTGTCGAATACGGCCTCATCGCGGGCCTGATGGCAGTGGCACTCGTCACGGCCGTCGGCGTCCTGTCGGGCGGCATTACCAACGCATTCAGCTATATCGCCAACAAGCTCACCGGGCTGGGCGCCGCCGGCGGCTCGGGCAGCTAATCCGATCCTGTTTTTCCGCATGAGGATGCGCGGGTCGCCGTTTCGGCGCCCGCGTTCGTCATGCCTGCCCTTCGGGAATCTGAATGATTCTGCTTTTGAGCGTCGGGGTGTTCCTGGCCTGGGTAGTGATGGTTGCGGTGGGCGATATTCGTTTTCGGCGTATTCCCAATTCCTTGGTAGTGGCAGGCCTGATCTGCGGATTTGTATCGACAATGGCTCGATATAACCCGTTTGATATAACACTGGCCGAGGCAATAATCGGTGCGGCGATCGGTTTCGTCGGATTGTTTCCGTTTTTCGCATGGCGCCTGATGGGTGCCGCCGATGTGAAGGTATTTACTGTGCTCGGGCTATGGTGCGGATTCCGGGGTTTGTTCTGGTGCTGGATTGTCGCGAGTCTGGCGGCGCTGATTCATGTGCTCGGCTTGATGTACTGGACCCGCACGCCAATCGGGGCATTGTGGCAACGAGGTTCGCCGGCATTGGCGCTCGGCGCGCGCCGTGGTTCGCCTTACGCGGCGTTTCTCGTAATACCGGCGGCCGGGTGGCTGATATATCTGATCGTTACGGGGAATCTGCGATGAAGCCATTACTTCACGCCCCGCCGCGCCGTAGTGAGCGCGGCTCGATGTCGGTCGAATTCGCCCTGATCTTGCCGGCGTTCTTCATGGTGCTCTACGCGGTCATTACCTACGGGCTGATCTTCGCCGCGCAGCAGAACCTGACGCTCGCCGCCACCGAGGGCGCGCGCGCCGCGCTGAATTACCAGATCAGCTCGACGCCGCAGGCGGCGCTGACCGCGCGCGCCACCGCCGCCTGCACGGCCGCGACCAACCTGACCGGCTGGCTGACCGGCGTGCGCTGCGCGTCGACGCCGGCCGGCAACTGCAGCTACGACGCGTCGATGTACTGCATCAAGGTCACGCTCACGTATCCCTACAGGACCAGTCCGCTGATCGCGCCGCTGCCGCTCGTCGGCATGCTGCTGCCGGTGCCGGATTCGCTGACGGGGACGGCCACGGTGCAGATCAGCCCCGTCAACATCATCTAGGAGGCCTGGTTCGCGGTACGACGCGCCGCGACGAGGCGGCGCGCGCAATGGCAAAACCGGCGGCAAGGGCGGTGACAGCAGGCGCAGTGACAGCAGTGGCGGCGGCGGGCGGAACCGGACTGGCCGGATACCGGCAAGGCAGGCGCGGAATGCCCGATTTCATGAATCGCAGGTTTGCAGAACAACCATGGCCAACAATCTGACGAAGATCCTCGCGGTGGCGCTGATCGTGATCGCGCTGTTGCTCGGCGTGTACGCCTGGGTGCTGGGCAGCCGGTCGTCGTCCGCGCCGGTCGTGTCGGGGCAGCCGGTGGCGCAGGCCCGGCAGGTGCCGGTCGTCGTGGCCGTCCAGCCGCTGAAGGCGGGCGTGCCGATCGTGGCCAGCAGCCTGAAGGTCCAGCAGGTCGCGGCACGGCCCGACGGCGCGTTCGTCGATCCGGTGCAGATCATCGGCCGGGTGCCGAGCGCCGACATCCCGGAGCAGGCCGCGGTGGTCGAGAGTTCGCTGTCCTCGGGCATGGCGGACCTGGTCGAGCCGGGCGAGCGCGCGATCGCGGTCAAGGTCGACGAGAACAACGCGGTCGGCAACCGTGTGCGCCCCGGCAACTTCGTCGACGTGTTCGTCAACCTGAAGCGCGACGCCGCGGGCGGGATTCCCGGCACCAATTCGAGCGGGCCGGAGATTCCGAAGACGCAGGCCAAGCTGCTGCTCTCGAAGATCCGCGTGCTGGCGTTCGGCGACGCGACCACCGCGCGCGACCAGTCGGGCGGCGCCGCGGGCGGCGTGCGCACCGCCGTGCTGGCGGTGCCGACCGCGCAGATCGACGCGCTGACGCTGGCCGAGGCAAGCGGCAACCTGACGCTCGCGCTGCGCAGCCCGCGCGACGAGGAGGTCGCGACGCAGACCGTCGCGATGCGGGTGGGCACGGCCGCCGATCCGTCGGCGCGCGCGGCGCAGGGGCTGTCGCTTTCCGAGCTGTCGCGCGGCGTGGCGGATGCCCCGGCTGCCGCCGTGCCGCGCCGGGCGGCGCCGGCCCGCGTGGTGGCGCGCAGTCCGGACGGCGGCAGCATCGAAGTGATACGGGGTGGGCGCGCCGAGTCGGTCGCCTATTGAAACGAGCACGGCAGCAGGCAGTCTTGCAACCGATACGGAGAGGTCCGGCTGCGGATCTCCGACACAATGAAAAAGAAACTGATTGCATTGGCCATGGCAACGAGCGCAGTGATGGTGTCGTCCGTGGCAAACGCAGCCGGCCCGGACGCGGGCGTCGACCTGGCGGTCGGCGCGCAGCGGCAGATCGCGACCGGACGCAGCCTGCAGCGCGTCGCGATCGGCGATCCCGCGGTGGCCGACGTGCTGGTCGTCAAGGGAAATGGCGGCGGTGTGCTGTTGATCGGCAAGAGTGCCGGGACCACGAACGTGATGCTCTGGGAACGAGGTCGTAGCGAACCGGATGTCTATCCGGTGCATGTGACGAGCGGTGCGGCCAGGGCGCTGCTCGGCGCCGACACGCCGCGCGTGGACACCTACGGCGACACCACCGTGATCGCCGGCTCGGCGACGACGCTGGAGGCGCACCAGCGCGCGGTGGACGTGGCCAACGCGGCGGCCGCCGCGCGCGCGGCCGCGCAGGCCGGCGGCGCGGGCGCGAACGGCAAGGCTGGCGCCGGCGCCGCGGGCGGTGCCGGCGGAGGCGGGGTGGGCAGCGGCGCCGCGTCGTCGGTGGTCGACGCCTCGACCATCAGCGGCCGCAACGTGGTGCAGGTCGATGTGCGGGTGGTCGAGTTCAGCCGTTCGGCGGTCAAGCAGGCCGGCCTGAACTTCTTCAAGAGCAGCAACGGCTTCGCGTTCGGTTCGTTCGCGCCGAGCTCGCTGAGCTCGCTCGGATCGAGCGCGACCTCGGGGCTGGCGGTAACGGCCGCGCAGCCGATCGCCTCGGCGTTCAACCTGGTGGTGGGCTCGGCCTCGCGCGGCATCACCGGCAACCTGTCGATCCTCGAACAGAACAACCTGGCGCGGATCCTCGCGCAGCCGACGCTGGTCGCGCTGTCCGGGCAGAGCGCGAACTTCCTGGCGGGCGGAGAGATCCCGGTGCCGGTGCCGCAGGCGCTCGGCACCGTCTCGATCGAATGGAAGCCCTACGGCATCGGTCTCACGGTCGCGCCCACCGTGCTCGGCCCGAACCGCATCGCGCTGAAGGTCGCGCCCGAGGCGAGCCAGCTCGATTTCGTCAACGCCATCACGATCAACGGCGTGACGGTGCCGGCGCTCACCACGCGCCGCGCCGACACCACGGTCGAGCTCGGCGACGGCGAGAGCTACGTGATCGGCGGGCTGGTCGATCGCGAAACCACGTCGAACCTGAGCAAGGTGCCGTTTCTCGGCGATCTGCCGATCATCGGCGCGTTTTTCAAGAGTCTGAGCTACCAGCAGAACGACAAGGAACTCGTGATCATCGTGACGCCGCATCTGGTGTCGCCGATCGCGGCCGGCACGACGCTGCCGTCGGCGCCGGGCGAGCTGTCCGAGCAGCGCGACGGACCGGTCTGGCGTTCGTTCCTCGGCGGCATGCTGGTGCCGGACGCGGCCCCGGGGTTCTCGAAATGAGCGCGCCGGCGCAACGGAGCGCGCACGGGCGGCCCTGGCCGGCCCGCGCGCGCGGCACAACGGGGAGTGTTCAACATGAACGCGAGAACTCAATCATTGGCTGAGCCCGCCGTCACCGATCATTTCATCTGCGCCTCGCCGCGTGCCGAACGCGTGCGCTGGCTCGCGCAGACGCTCCTCTCGACCGGCGCGGTCGAGGCCTCGCCGCTCGACCCGGCGGTGCTGGTGCAGCGTATCGGCGGGCTCAATCCAGCCCTGGTGTTCATCGACTTCGCGGGCGAGCAGGCGGGCGCGAGCGCGGCGGTGTCGGCGGTGCGCATCGCCTATCCGGGCCTGCCGGTGATCGCGCTGGGCACGCTCACCGAGCCCGAGAGCGCGCTCTCGGCGCTGCGCGCGGGGGTGCGCGACTTCGTCGATTTCTCGGCGCCGGCCGAGGAGGCGCTGCGCATCACGCGCGGCCTGCTCGACAACCTCGGCGAGCCGACCAGCCGCCACGGCAAGGTGCTCGCGCTGCTCGGCGCGCGCGCCGGAATGGGCGTGAGCACGCTCGCCGCGAACCTGTCGGTGCTGCTGCAGCGCAAGGTGGCCGCGCAAAGCCGCCGTACCGCGCTGATCGATCTCGGCCTGCCGGCCGGCGACAGCGCGCTGTTCCTCAACACGCGCTGCGAGCTGCATTTCGTGGAGGCGGTGCGCAACCTGCGCCGCTTCGATCGCACCTTCGTGAACACCGCGTTCGCGCATCATGCGAGCGGCGTGGCGCTGACCACGCTGCCGCCGAACCTGGCCGACCTGCGCGAGGTGTCGGCGGCGGCCTGCGCGGGCCTGTTCAACCGGCTGCGTGCGTTCGTCGACCAGCAACTCGTCGACCTGGGCGGCTTCACGAACCGCGAGTTCATCGCCCAGATCGTCGCGCTCGGCGACGAGACCTGGCTGGTCTGCGACCAGGGCGTGGCCTCGGTGGTGTCGGCCGTCGAGCTGCTCGACGACCTGCGCGAGAAGGGTGTGAACCTCGCGCGCGTGCGGCTCGTGGTCAACCAGTACGACGCGGCGATCGGCCTGCTGCCCGCGCAGATCGCCGAGCGGCTCGAACTGCCGCTTGCCGCGACGCTGCCGGCGCGGCGCGTGCCGATCGGCCACGCGGCGAACCAGGGCCGCCTGATCGTCGAGGCGGCCGAGCGCGATCCCTACGTGAAGGCGCTCGAGGCACTGGTCGAGCGGCTCACGGCGGCCGCCCCGCCCGATCCGGCGCTGCCGTCGCAGGCCGCCGGCAGCGGCCTGTCGGCGCTCAAGCGGTTCATCCATTCCTCCACGAAGCGATCGTAAGCGATGGCACACGACGACATCCAATTCGCCGACGGCGCCGCGCCGTTCTCGCAGTCGCAGCAGTTCCACGACATCAAGGACGCCGCGCACGAGCATCTGCTGAACCGCATCGAGGAGCTCGGTTCGGAGTTCGGGCGCTGGTCGCGGCAGGCGATCAACCAGTTCGTCGATCTGGAGATCGACAGCTTCGTGCGGCTGCGCCGGATTCCGCTCAACGAGAGCGAGGTGCGCGAGATCGCCGAGGCGCTGACCAAGGAGCTGGCCGGCTTCGGGCCGATCGAGGACCTGCTCGGCGATCCGCTGGTGGAGGACATCCTGATCAACGGCTACAACGACATCTACGTGTCGCGCCGCGGGATTCTCGCCAAGCTGCCGATCCGCTTCACCGACAACGCGCACCTGCTGCGCATCGTGCGGCGGATCCTGGCGCCGGTCGGGCGCCGGCTCGACGAATCGAACCCGATGGTCGACGCGCGGCTGCCCGACGGCGGGCGCGTGAACGTCGTGATCGAGCCGCTCTCGCTCGACGGGCCGGTGGTGTCGATCCGCAAGTTCCGCAAGGACCCGCTGAAGCCGTCGGACCTGCTCGAGAACAGCACCTACAACGACGAGATCAGCACGCTGCTGGAGGCCGCCGTGGAGGCGCGCTGCAACATCCTGGTGTCGGGCGGCACGAGTTCGGGCAAGACCTCGCTGCTCAACGCGCTGGCGTTCCACGTGCCCGAGAACGAACGCGTGGTGACCATCGAGGACACCGCCGAGCTGTCGCTGAACCATCCGCACGTGGTGCGGCTCGAAAGCCGCCCGGGCGGCTTCGACGGCACCGGCGTGGTGACCATCCGCGACCTGCTGCGCAACACGCTGCGGATGCGCCCGGACCGCATCATCGTCGGCGAAGTGCGCGGCGGCGAGGTGCTGGAAATGCTGCAGGCGATGAACACCGGCCACGACGGCTCGATGGGCACGATCCACGCGAGCTCGCCGCGCGAATGCCTGTACCGGCTGGAGATGCTGGCCGGCTTCGCCGGCTTCCAGGGCACCGAGTCGAGCCTGCGCCGCCAGATCTCGAACGCGATCGACTTCATCGTGCAGATCGGGCGGCTCTCCAACGGGCGCCGCCGGATCCTGTCGATCACCGAGGTGACCGGCATGTCGGACAACATCGTCGCGACCCAGGAGCTCTATCGCTACGACGCGCGCGTGACGCCCGAGGGCGAGGAGATCGATCACTGGGAGTCGCTCGGCATCCATCCGCATTCGCCGAAGCTCGCGCGCTTTCGCAGCGTGCTGATCGGCAACCTCGGCGGCGGCATGGACGGCTTCGGCCGCGGCGGAGGCTTCAATGTCTAGCGGCGTGCTGTGGGCGCTGTCGTTCGCGCTGCTGCTGGCCGCGGCCGGCGTGATGCTGTGGCGCGGCAGCCAGTTGCGCGAGCAGAGCGCGCACACGCGGCGCTTCTTCGACAGCCGCCTGGAGGCGGGCGCGAAGGTGGCCGTGCCGGCCGCTACGGCCGGCGGTGCCGGTAGCGCGCCCACGCGCCAGAAGGCTGCGGCCGCGAGGCCGCCCGCCGGGCAGGCGGCCCGGCCGACGACGGCCGCCGCGGGCCTCGCGGCGTGGCGCGCCAGGGCCCAGGCGTGGTGGCTCGGCATCAGCGATCGAGCCGGCCTCGAGGAGGTCCGGGGCCTGCTCTACGTGCTGGCCGGGCTGGTGCTGCTGGCGATGCTGGTGGCCGGCGCGCGCGGCGGCTGGGTGGCGGCCGGCGCGGCGCTGCTCGGCGGCGCCGCGCTGGTCTGCCTGTGGGTGCTGCGGCGAATTTCGGCACGGCGCCTGAAGATCGTCCGGCAGCTGCCGTCGTTTCTCGACGGCGTGGTGCGGCTCGTGACGCTCGGCAACAGCGTGCCGGCCGCGTTTCAGGGCGCGCTCGGCACCACCGAGATGCCGCTGCGCCGCTGCCTCGACCAGGTGTCGAGGATGCTGCGCACCGGCGTGGAGATCGATCGCGCGATGCTGCATATCGCCAGGGAATACCGCGTCCGCGAGTTCGAGCTGGTGGGCTCGGTGTTGCGCCTGTCGGTCAAGTACGGCGGGCGCGCCGACGTGATGCTGGAACGCATGGCGACCTTCATGCGCGATCTGGAGCAGGCCGAGCGCGAACTGCACGCGATGTCGGCGGAGACGCGCCTGTCGGCATGGGTGCTCGGCCTGCTGCCGATCGCGGTCGGCAGCTTCGTGGTGTCGACCAATCCGCAGTATTTCACGGCGATGTGGATCAACGAGTCCGGCCGCCTCGTGCTGTACGTGGCGTTCGGCCTGCAGATGCTCGGCGGCTATCTGCTGTACCGGATGGCGCGGCTCAGGTAGGGGAGGCGTAATGGAGGCACATCACCTGGGCGCGATGGCGCTGGGCTTGGGGGCGATCGGCGTGCTGCTGCTGGCCGGCGTGGCGATCGTGCGCGCCTTGCTCCTGCAGCGCAGCGAACGCACGCTCGCGACCGCGCTCGACCAGCGTCTGGCGGCGAGCCGCGCCGCGGCCGCGCGCGCCGGGCAGGCGCAGGCCGCCGAGCTCAAGCCGGCCGGGGCGCGGCAGGCCGGCTTCGCGGCGTGGCGCGCGCAGGCCGAGCGGATCGGCATGCGCTGGCTCGACACCAGCCTCGGCAAGCAACTGGTGGCCGACGAGGATCGCCAGCTGCTCGAGCAGTGCGGCTACGTGGAGGCGCGCTCGCGCGGCCTGTTCCTGGTGGCGCGGCTGGCCTGCGCGATCGGGCTGCCGCTCGCGATCCTGCCGTTCATCGCGCATGGCGGGGCCGGCAAATGGCTGTTCGGGCTGTTCCTCGCGCTCGCGGCCGGCTTCATGCTCCCGAAGATCTACGTGCGCCGCCGCGCGGCGGCGCGCCGCGAGAGCGTGGCCGACGAGATGCCGCTGTTCGTCGACATGCTGCGCCTGCTGCAGGGCGTCGGCCTGTCGCTCGACCAGAGCATGCAGGTGATCACGCACGACTTCACCACCATGCTGCCGGTGCTGTCGTGGGAACTGGGCGTCGCGCAGCGGCAGTTCGCGGCGGGGCGCACGCGCGAGCAGTCGCTCGCGCGCCTGACCAGCAGCTTCGACAACGAGGACCTGCGCTCGATCGTGCGGCTGCTGATCCAGGTTGACAAGCACGGCGGCGCGGTGCAGGAGCCGCTGCGGCTGTTCGGCGACCGGCTGCGCGACGGGCGCCGCGCCACCCTGCGCGAGCGGATCGGCCGGCTGACCGTGAAGATGACCGGCGTGATGATCGTCACGCTGCTGCCGGCGCTGCTGATCGTGACGGCCGGGCCGGGGATCATGACCGTGGTGTTCGCGCTCGCGAACATGAAGCGCTGACGGCGGGCGACACCATGAAGAGGAGCGCAGCGAGATGAAACGATCGAAGGGACGCACCGTGCTGGCCGGCGTGCTCGTCGCCGGGCTGGCGAGCGGCTGCTCGCTGTTCAAGGATGCGAACTACGGGGTCGGCGCGCAGGCCGAGCGGGCCGCGATGATCCAGGCCGCGGCCGACAAGGTCGACCCGCCCGACACGCCGGGCATGTATCTGGGCCTGATCGACCGCATGCAGCAGCAGGGGCTCTATTACGCCTCGCTCGCGCACATCGACGAATACGAGAAGCAGTACGGCGCGACGCCCGATACCCGGCTGCTGCGTGCCGACGCGCTGCGCGCGACCTCGCAGCTCGATG